>NZ_CATKPZ010000007.1:0-151957 GCF_949767415.1 Pseudomonas sp. IT-196MI5 | reverse complement strand
GCTCGCGAAGACGTCAGTAAGGTCACAACAAATCTGAAGGTGTCAGCTGCTCACCGCGCCATTCGAAAGCCACCGGTGCCAGCACTTGATTGATCTGCGATTCCGCCCACAAGGTGGCGAAACTTTTACCCACACCCGGGTGCACTCGATCCGGCGCAATCAACGACAACGGCCACAGAACGAACGCGTTTTTCAGAATTTCTGTCCGAGGCAAGATCAAGCCATCGAAGTTGCCCACCAGGTCACCGAACAACAACACGTCGATATCCAGCGGTAAACCTCGGCGATCCGGTGCATAACGACCGTTATCTGCCTCGATGAATTTCAGCCGCCGATCCAGTTCCATCAATGGCAAATCGGTATACGCCGACACCACGAAATTGAAGAACGGCCCGCTTTTGATGCCCACCGGCTGGCTTTCGAACACCGCCGAACAACGGATAGCCACCAGGAACTCCGCCAATGCATCGAGTCCTGCCCGCAAATGGGTTTCACGCTCGATATTGCTACCGAGCCCGAGGTACACCTGAGTCAGCGACATCCGCGCTCGATCTCCACGCCCACGCCGCCGATGGCGGCAGGAATCGCACCTGGCTTGGTCAGCTTCAGGCGCACCCAGGTGATCTTGAACTCGCTCATCAGCACGTCAACCAGGCGCTCGGCAAAGGTTTCAACCAGCTGGAACTGCGCCTGCTCGGCAAACGCCTGAATGCGCGAGGAAACACTGGCATAGTCGAGCGCCAGGGTCAGATCATCACCGGCTGCGGCCGGGCGATTATCCCAGGCGAAGCTCAGATCAAGACGCAAGCACTGTCGGATGCTTCGCTCCCAGTCGTAGGCACCAATCACCGTGTCGACTTCCAGGCCCTCGATAAACACTCTGTCCAAGCACTTCTCTCCGCTACACGACAAGGGCGCAATGCGCCGTTAGAATCAGGGCTTCCTCGCCCGGAATAGTTAGCATGTTTTGGTTATTGGCGATCCTCGCCTACCTGCTCGGCTCTCTGTCCTTTGCCATTTTGCTCAGCCGCCTGACCGGTAACCCCGATCCGCGAATGAGTGGTTCTGGCAATGCCGGTGCCACCAACATGTTGCGCCTGGCCGGCAAGAAGCTCGCCACCCTGACCCTGCTCGGCGACCTTTGCAAAGGCCTGCTGCCGGTACTGATTGCGCGCCTTGCAGGCCTTTCGCAGCAGGAGCAAGCCTGGATCGGCGTCTATGCCGTCATCGGCCATCTGTTTCCGTTGTACTTCCGCTTTCGCGGCGGCAAAGGTGTCGCCACCGCTGCCGGCATGTTACTGGGACTGTACCCGCCCGCAGCCCTTCTGGCGGTCTGTGCCTGGCTCCTGACGTTCTACCTGACCCGTACCAGCTCCCTGGCCGCCCTGATCGCCACGCCGCTGACCCTGCCGTTGCTGGCCTGGCAAGAGCCTGCAGCCCTGCTGCCCATGAGCACGCTCACCGGGCTGATCGTCTGGCGCCATCGCGGCAATCTACGCGACCTGTTTGCCGGGCGCGAACGGCATTTTTAGGTGCCAGGCATGAGCGCCGCTCATCACAACGCCGACAACTGCTCCATCGGCCAACGCGCCTGCACACTGATCGCCAGGCTTTCCTGCTGACCGGCCTGCAAGCGCTGGCAGCCGGCAAAGGCGATCATCGCGCCGTTATCGGTGCAGAACTGCGCACGGGCATAAAACACATCACCCTTCATGTCGCCGAGCATTTTTTCCAAGGAAGTGCGTAACGCCTTGTTGGCACTGACACCCCCAGCGATCACCAGACGTTTCATGCCGGCGGCTTTCAGGGCGCGTTTGCACTTGATGGTCAAAGTCTCCACCACGGCCTGCTGGAACGCCAGCGCGATGTCGCATTGGACTTGCTGGCCGTCGTCCCCGGCGCTGACGCACTGCTGCCAGGTGTTCAACGCAAAGGTTTTCAGGCCGCTGAAGCTGAAATCCAGGCCCGGGCGGTCGCACATCGGGCGCGGGAAGATGAAACGTCCTGCAACGCCCTGCTCTGCAAGGCGAGCGATCTCCGGTCCGCCCGGATAATTGAGGCCCATCATCTTGGCCGTCTTGTCGAAAGCTTCGCCGGCAGCGTCATCCAGGGTCTCGCCCAAGAGCGTGTACTGACCAATTCCGTCGACCTGAACCAGTTGCGTATGCCCACCCGAGACCAACAAAGCGACGAACGGGAATTCCGGCGGTTGCGACTCCAGCATCGGCGCCAGCAAGTGGCCTTCCATGTGATGCACGCCAAGGGCCGGAATGCCCCAGGCAAAGGCCAGCGCCTGAGCACAGGAAGCCCCTACCAGCAACGCGCCCACCAGGCCAGGACCCGCGGTGTAGGCAATCGCATCGATCTCGGTCGGCACGCAGCCGGCTTCGGCCAACACCTGACGAATCAAGGGCAGCATGCGTTTGACGTGATCGCGCGAAGCCAGCTCCGGTACCACGCCGCCATAGGCGCGGTGCAGGTCGATCTGACTGAACAGCGCATCGGCCAGCAGGCCGCGCTCACTATCGTAAAGTGCGACACCGGTTTCGTCGCAGGAGGTTTCTAATCCCAGTACTAGCATGGGTTTGCGCCTTGTTTAGGCTGAATTCGAAGGCGCGCATAATAGTCGTCGCGTGATGCCCCGACCAGCGGTTTTCGATCAGAGGCTTTGCATTCCGAGCGTTGAGGGGTTAACATCCGCAACCCTTAAAAACCGACGTCTTCAAGTGCTCTTTTGCCGCGAGGATGTTGACCCCGGTAATGAATGAAGGTAGCTCTGGATGCCAGCCGTCAAAGTAAAAGAGAACGAACCCTTCGACGTAGCTCTGCGTCGTTTCAAGCGCTCCTGCGAAAAAGCCGGTGTACTGGCTGAAGTTCGTAGCCGCGAATTTTACGAGAAGCCAACTTCTGAGCGTAAGCGCAAGGCAGCAGCCGCTGTTAAGCGTCACGCCAAGAAAGTTCAGCGCGAACAGCGCCGCGCCGTTCGTCTGTACTAATACACAGACGATCGTAGCAAGCTTCTGCCAAGCCCGGCCCTCAGCCGGGCTTATGGCATTTGCGTAAAACGCTTGATGCTTCACTGTCAAAGCCGCAGACGCGACCGAGACAAATCTGCTTCACCGCGTCAGACCTGGCTCTTTTGCCAGCGGTGCACGTCTTTTCTGACGAGCCTTTCAAGGCTACTGACGAGCACACCCACTGATTCCTCTCACGACGATCAGCCCAAGGCACCTGCTTGCGTGCCAGATGATGAGCTATCCGGGGCCTATGATCGGCCGCAGCGGATTCAGCGCAACACATTCAAACAGTCGAATACCGATTGGCATTAACGCCAGCGGATTTTCGGCAGATACACTTCCCGACAGCGATTATGCAGACGACACTGGTCGAGCCGCACACTTTGCGCGCCTCAAACGATGACCATGCTCGGCCGCCGTACGTTTCGGACCCCCTTTTCAGCGCAGATGACGAGAACGCCATGGCCGGGCTAATTCCCCAGAGCTTCATTGACGACCTTCTGAACCGCACCGACATCGTCGATGTGGTCAGCTCGCGCCTGCAATTGAAAAAGGCCGGCAAGAACCACACCGCCTGCTGCCCGTTCCACAAAGAAAAGACTCCGTCGTTCAGCGTCAGCCCCGACAAGCAGTTCTATTATTGCTTCGGCTGCGGCGCTGGCGGCAACGCCCTCGGCTTCATCATGGACCACGACAACCTGGATTTCGTCCAGGCTGTCGAAGAACTGGCCAAAGCCGCCGGCATGGAAATCCCCCGCGAAGAAAGCGGCCGGCCGCACAAACCGCGGCAGCCGACTGATTCGCCGTTGTACCCGCTACTCAGCGCCGCTGCCGACTTTTATCGCCAAGCCCTGAAAAGCCATCCATCGCGCAAGGCCGCCGTGGACTACCTGAAAGGGCGCGGGCTGACCGGCGAAATTGCCAGGGACTTCGGCCTCGGCTTTGCTCCACCCGGCTGGGATAACCTGTTCAAGCACTTGAGCAGCGATACCCTGCAACAAAAAGCGATGATCGACGCCGGCCTGCTGATCGAAAACGCCGAAAGCGGCAAACGTTACGACCGCTTCCGCGACCGCGTGATGTTCCCGATCCGCGACAGTCGCGGGCGCGTCATCGCCTTCGGCGGCCGGGTATTGGGCGACGACAAGCCGAAGTACCTGAACTCTCCGGAAACCCCGGTTTTCCATAAAGGCCAGGAACTCTACGGCCTGTACGAAGCGCGCAAGACCAACCGCAACCTCGACGAGATCATCGTCGTCGAGGGCTACATGGACGTCATTGCCCTGGCCCAGCAAGGCCTGCGCAATGCCGTCGCGACCCTGGGCACCGCCACCAACGAGGAACACCTCAAGCGGCTGTTTCGCGTCGTGCCCAGCGTACTGTTCTGCTTCGACGGCGATCAGGCAGGCCGCAATGCGGCCTGGCGGGCACTGGAGGCGACACTTTCGAGCCTGCAGGACGGTCGTCGCGCACGCTTTCTGTTCCTGCCCGAAGGCGAAGACCCGGACACCCTGGTCCGCTCCGAAGGCACAGATGCCTTCCGCGCACGGATCAACCAGCACGCGCAGCCCCTGGCCGATTATTTTTTCCAGCAGCTGACGGAAGAGGCCGATCCGCGCTCGCTAGAGGGCAAGGCCCACATGGCCACTCTCGCCGCACCACTGATCGACAAAGTCCCCGGTGCCAACCTGCGCACCTTGATGCGTCAGCGCCTGAGCGAAATCACCGGTCTTAGCGGCGAAGCGGTGAGCCAGCTGGCACAAAGCGCCCCGCAAGAAGCACCGCCTGCCTACGACCCGGGCATCGATTACGACGCAATGCCCGATTACAGCGACTATCATCAGCCGCAGGCACAGGAAATGTATGTGCCGCAGCAAGAATGGACGCCGAAGAAACCCGGTGCAGGAGGCAAGAAATGGGACAAGAAACCATGGGACAAGAATGGCAAGCGGGGCGGTGACCGTGATCAACCCCGCGCACCACGGGTGCCCGCCGCCGTAGAACCGCCGACTCTCGCCGCCTTGCGCACGTTGCTGCATCACCCGCAATTGGCCGAAAAAGTCGAGGATGCCGGGCACTTCGCCGCCGAGGATCACACCAACACACAATTGCTGGTGGCGCTGCTCGAAGCTGTGCAGAAGAATCCCAAGCTAAACTCAATTCAGCTGATTGCCCGTTGGCACGGCACAGAACAAGGCCGCTTGCTCAAGGCCCTGGCGGAAAAGGAATGGCTGATTGATGGAGACAACCTTGAACAACAGTTTTTCGACACCATTACTAGCTTGTCGGCACGCCAACGCGAGCGAAACCTGGAACAACTTCTTAGAAAAGCACGTCAAAGCGAATTGACCAGCGAAGAGAAAAATCAACTGCGCGACCTCTTGAGTCGCAATGTTTCCGCATCAAACCCGACCTCAACTGGCGCGTGAGGTCATTGCTCAGGTATAATCCTCGGCTTGTTTTTTGCCCGCCAAGACCTTCAGTGGATAGGGTGTTATGTCCGGAAAAGCGCAACAGCAGTCTCGTATCAAAGAGTTGATCCTATTGGGTCGTGAGCAGGGCTACCTGACTTACGCGGAGGTCAACGACCACCTGCCGGAGGATATTTCAGATCCGGAACAGGTGGAAGACATCATCCGCATGATCAACGACATGGGGATCAACGTATTCGAGGTTGCTCCAGATAAGGATGCCCTTATGCTGGCCGACGCCGATACCGACGAGGCGGCCGCTGAAGAAGCGGCCGCAGCGTTGGCAGCGGTCGAGACCGACATTGGTCGCACCACCGACCCCGTGCGCATGTACATGCGTGAAATGGGTACGGTAGAGCTCCTCACGCGTGAAGGCGAGATCGAAATCGCCAAGCGCATTGAAGAAGGCATCCGTGAAGTGATGGGCGCAATCGCGCACTTCCCTGGCACGGTTGACCATATTCTCTCCGAGTACACCCGCGTCACCACCGAAGGTGGCCGCCTGTCCGACGTCCTGAGCGGCTATATCGACCCGGACGACGGCATCGCGCCGCCTGCCGCCGAAGTGCCGCCGCCGATCGACGCGAAAGCCGTCAAGGCCGACGACGATACGGATGACGACGACGCCGAAGCAAGCGACGACGAGGAAGAAGCCGAAAGCGGCCCGGATCCGGTCATCGCTGCTCAGCGCTTCGGCGCTGTGGCCGATCAGATGGAAATCACCCGCAAGGCGCTGAAAAAGCACGGTCGCAACAACAAGGCAGCAATTGCCGAGCTGTTGGCCCTGGCCGAGCTGTTCATGCCGATCAAACTGGTGCCGAAGCAATTCGAAGGCCTGGTCGAGCGTGTTCGCAGTGCCCTGGATCGCCTGCGTCAGCAAGAGCGCGCAATCATGCAGCTCTGCGTTCGTGATGCACGCATGCCGCGTGCCGACTTCCTGCGCCAGTTCCCGGGCAACGAAGTCGACGAAAGCTGGAGTGACGCCCTGGCCAAAGGCAAAGGCAAATACGCTGAAGCCATTGGTCGTCTGCAGCCGGACATCATCCGTTGCCAGCAGAAGCTGACCGCGCTGGAAACCGAAACCGGTTTGACCATCGCCGAAATCAAGGACATCAACCGTCGCATGTCGATCGGTGAGGCCAAAGCCCGCCGCGCGAAGAAAGAGATGGTTGAAGCCAACTTGCGTCTGGTGATCTCGATCGCCAAGAAGTACACCAACCGTGGCCTGCAATTCCTCGACCTGATCCAGGAAGGCAACATTGGCTTGATGAAAGCGGTAGACAAGTTCGAATACCGCCGCGGCTACAAATTCTCGACTTATGCCACCTGGTGGATCCGTCAGGCGATCACTCGCTCGATCGCCGACCAGGCCCGCACCATCCGTATTCCGGTGCACATGATCGAGACGATCAACAAGCTCAACCGCATTTCCCGGCAGATGTTGCAGGAAATGGGTCGCGAACCGACCCCGGAAGAGCTGGGCGAACGCATGGAAATGCCTGAGGACAAGATCCGCAAGGTATTGAAGATCGCAAAAGAGCCGATCTCCATGGAAACCCCGATCGGTGATGACGAAGACTCCCATCTGGGTGACTTCATCGAAGACTCGACCATGCAGTCGCCAATCGATGTTGCAACCGTTGAGAGCCTTAAGGAAGCGACTCGCGAAGTGCTGTCCGGCCTCACTGCCCGTGAAGCCAAGGTACTGCGCATGCGCTTCGGTATCGACATGAATACCGACCACACCCTCGAGGAGGTTGGTAAGCAGTTCGACGTGACCCGTGAGCGGATTCGTCAGATCGAAGCCAAGGCGCTGCGCAAGCTGCGCCACCCGACGAGAAGCGAGCATCTGCGCTCCTTCCTCGACGAGTGATACCAGAACCCCCGGCCCAGGCCGGGGGTTTTGTTTTATGGCAGATTAATATCTGCGCACCTCCCCCCTCCGCCCCGTAGCCCGTCTACACTCGAAACAATCCCCCGAGCCATAACGAGACCGTTATGCCCAGACTGCCGACCGTGCTTTTTTTGCTGTCGCTGATGACCTGGACCGCAACGGCTGGCGCGCTGACTCTAACCGACGAAGAACGTAGCTGGCTGGCGGCTCACCCGGACTTGCGCCTGGGTGTCGATGCGTCGTGGCCGCCCTTCGAGTTTCGCGACGACGAGGGTCGCTACCAGGGCCTTGCCGCGGATTACATCGAGGTCATCCGCAAAAGGCTGGCAACCCGGCTCACACCCATCGAGCCGGTGAGCTGGACCGTCGTCCTGGAACAGGCCAAAAAGGGCAAGCTGGACCTGCTGCCGGGCATCATGTCGACCCCTGAACGCCAGAAATACTTGTCGTTCACCCGCCCCTATCTGGATTTTCCGATTGTCATCCTGGCCCATGTCGGGGGCCCCCAGCCACATAACCTGCAAGAACTGTACGGCCTGAAAATCGCCGTGGTGGAAAACTACGCTCCCCACGAACTGCTGCGCACCCACCATCCCGACTTGAACCTGGTGGCGATGCGCAACGTCAGCTCGGCGCTACAGGCGCTGGCCACCGACGAAGTCGACGCCGTGGTGGGCGACCTGGCTTCCAGCGTCTGGAGCCTGCGCCAACTCAAGCTCGACGGGTTGTATGTCAGCGGTGAAACCCCCTATCGATATCAACTGGCCATGGCTGTACCCCGCGACAACAAGATGCTGGTCGGCATTCTCGACAAAGTCCTGGCGGACATGAGCCCCGCTGAAATCAGCGCCATTCAAGAGCATTGGGTCGGCAACGTCCTCGATCATCGAACGTTCTGGAGTGACCTGCTGGTGTATGGCCTGCCCGGATTGCTGCTGCTGACTACCGTGCTGGCGGTGGTTATCCGCATCAACCGCCGCTTGAGCTCGGAAATCGCCCGCCGGGTCGACCTTGAACAGGAACTGCGCAGCAGCGAATACCACTACCGCGGCCTGGTGGAGAGCCTGTCGGCCATTGCCTGGGAAGCAAAAGTCACCGACTTCACCTACAGCTATGTATCGCCCCACGCCGAAGACCTTCTCGGTTATCCCCTGTCCCATTGGCTCATTCCGGGCTTCTGGCGCAACATCATTCACCCCGCCGACCTGACCCGCGCCCAGACCTTCTGCGATCACGAAGTGCTGGCCGGGCGTGATCACCGCCTCGATTACCGGGTGATCACCGCCGACGGCCGCTGCCTGTGGGTGCGCGATATCGTCAGCCTGATCGAACACGGGCATGAGCCAGTGCTGCGCGGGCTGATGATCGATATCACTGACGCCAAGCGCACCGAAGAAGCGCTGCGCCTGTCGGAACAGAAATTCGCTTCCGTGTTCCAGCAATGCCCGGACATTCTGGTGATCGCGCGCCTGAGCGACGGTTGCCTGCTGGAAGTCAACGAAGCGTTCGAAGAACAGATCGGCCTCAAGGCCGAGGACGTCGTTGGCCAGACCGCCACCAACCTGAACATCTGGGGAATTCCCGGTGTTGGGCCGGGCCTGTTGCAGCGCTTGCAGGCCGGCAGCATCCGCAACCTGGAAATGCCCTTTCGTCGCAGCAACGGCCAGGTGTTTACCGGCCTGATCTCCGCCGAACCGTTCAACCTCGACATGACACAGGCGCTGGTTGTCGTGGTGCGGGACATCACCCAGCTCAAGGAAACCCAGCAACAGCTGCAAACTTCCGAAGAAAAATTCGCCAAGGCTTTCCATGCCTCCCCCGACGGCTTGCTGCTGTCACGGCAAAGCGATGGCTTGCTGTTGGAAGTCAACGACGGTTTTAGCCGCATCACCGGGTTCAACAGCGCCATGTCGGTGGATCGTTCAGCGCTGGACCTGGGGATCTGGGTCAACCTCAATGAACGCAAGCAAATGCTCGATCTGCTGCACCGGGACGGTTTTGTTCGCGATTTCAGCTGCCATATCCGCCGCAGCGACGGGCAGATCCGCCTCTGTGAGGTGTCCAGCCGTCCACTGCCGATTGGCGATGAAGACTGCATGCTGACCATCGCCCGGGACATCACCGAGCGGCACCTGATGCAGGAAAAACTGCAACAGGCCGCCACCGTGTTCGAAAGCACTGCCGAAGGCGTGTTGATCACCGATACCCAGCAGCACATCAGCGCCGTCAACCGTGCGTTTACCGAAATCACCGGTTACAGCGAAAGCGAAGCGCTGGGCCATACGCCGCGCCTGCTCGCCTCGGGCCTGCATGACAGCGCATTCTACGCGGCCATGTGGCATCAATTGACCGCCGAAGGTCATTGGCAGGGCGAGATTTCCAATCGGCGCAAGAATGGCGAGCTGTACCCGAGCTGGCTGACCATCAGTGCCGTGCGCAACCGCGACAAGTTCATCACCCACTTTGTCGCGGTGTTCGCCGACATTTCCAGCCTCAAGCATGCCCAGGCCAAACTCGACTACCAGGCGCACCACGACCCGCTGACCGGCCTGCCGAACCGTACGCTATTCGAAAGCCGCTTGTTGACGGCGCTCAACAATCAGCAGGAAAACGGCGGCCAGGGCGCTGTACTGTTCCTCGACCTTGACCGCTTCAAGCACATCAACGACAGCCTCGGCCACCCGGTCGGCGACCTGCTGCTCAAGGGCATTGCCGTACGCCTCAAGGAGCAGCTGCGCGATATCGACACCGTAGCGCGCCTGGGTGGTGACGAATTCATCATTCTGCTGCCGGGCCTGCAACAATCCAGCGACGCCGACCACATCGCCACCAAACTGCTCAATTGTTTCGCCGCACCGTTCCAGGCCGGCGAACACGAGTTTTTCATCAGCGCCAGCATCGGCACCAGCCTCTATCCGAAGGATGGTTGCGACGTTGCCACACTGATCAAGAACGCCGACGCCGCGATGTACCGCTCCAAGGCCAAGGGCCGCAACCGTGTCGAAAGCTACACCCGCGACCTCACCGCCCAAGCCAGCGAACGCGTGGCGCTGGAACACGAACTGCGCCGCGCCATCGAACGCAATGAGTTGCACCTGTGCTACCAGCCGAAAATCAGCCTCGAAGACTACAGCCTGGTCGGTGCCGAAGCCCTGATCCGTTGGCGCCATCCGACCTTTGGCGACGTGCCGCGGGAACACTTCATCCCGCTGGCTGAAGAAAACGGCATGATCCTGCAAATCGGCGACTGGGTCCTGGAAACCGCCTGCCGACAGATGGCCGAATGGCACCGGCTGTACGGAAGTCCCGGCCCGCTGTCGGTCAACCTTGCCGGCGCCCAATTGCGCCAACCCAACCTGCTGGGCCGTATCGAGCAGTTGCTCAAGGACAACGGCCTCAACCCAGGCTTCCTGCAACTGGAAATCACCGAAAACTTCATCATGAGCCAGGCCGAAGAAGCGCTGGCGGTGCTGCACCAACTCAAACATCTGGGCGTGCAACTGGCCATAGATGACTTTGGCACCGGTTACTCGTCCCTGAGTTACCTCAAGCGTCTGCCACTGGACATCCTCAAGATCGACCAGTCCTTCGTCCGCGGCCTGCCGGACGATCCCCATGATGCGGCGATCGTACGGGCGATCATCGCGCTCGGACGCAGCATGCCATTCACCGTGATTGCCGAAGGGGTCGAGACCCTGGCGCAACAACAATTCCTCGCCGCCGAGGGCTGCGAGCAAATCCAGGGCTACATCGTCAGCCTGCCCCTGACAGCGGACGAGTTTGCCGCGACATTTCTTCGTACAACCGTATTGGCTTTTTCAGATAGCACAGCCGCGAAACCGTCGTTATAATCCGCGGCCTACTGAGGGCCTATAGCTCAGTTGGTTAGAGCAGAGGACTCATAATCCTTTGGTCCACGGTTCAAGTCCGTGTGGGCCCACCAAACAAAAAAGCCGCGTTTTTACGCGGCTTTTTCGTGTCTGGTGCAAAAGCGCCGCCGTTCCTTGATCTACCCAGCCATGGTCAAACCTGCTTCATCTTGGGTAAGCTCGACACATCATTGCGCCAGTAAGCTCAGCGACGCGCAATCAAGGGATGAGCACGCACAGGATTGACCATGGCCGCGACCAGCAATTTCTCCTTTCTCCAGGAACACGACCCCGTTTTCCTGCAGCTGGCGACCACGGCCGAACAGATCTTTGCCAGTGACCCCAACACCACCCTGATCAAGCTGCGGCAACTGGGCGAGGCTTTAGCTCAAGACTTGGCCAGCCGTGCCGGTATCGAATTCGATGCCATGACCAAGCAGACCGACTTACTCTACAAATTAAGCCGGGATATCCAGCTCGATCAAAAAATCCGCAGCTTGTTCCACACACTGCGCACCGAAGGCAACAAAGCCACTCACCAATTTCGTACTCAGCATCGTGAAGCATTGGACGGGCTGAGAGTCGCCCGTGCTCTGGCCATTTGGTACCACCAATCGTTCGGCAAGCAAGGTGATAAGTTCAGCCCCGGGCCCTTTGTAAATCCGGAAGACCCCAGCACTCCGCTGCGCGACCTACAAAACCAGATCGAGCAGCTGAAAGCTCAGTTGAGTGAGTCGAGTGAGCAACTAGAAAGCAACCAGCAGCTGGCTGAGCTGATAAAGCGTGAAGCTAAAGAATACGCCGTTCTCGCTGAGCAAATGGGCGCTGAGTCAAGCCTCCACAAGCAGCAAGCCAAACAGCATGAAGCCGAACTGGAACGGTTGCGCAGTGAGCACGAGCAAAGCATCAAAGCCCTGCAAATTCAGCTGCTGACCCAGCCGCAGGCCTCGTCACAGGTCATGCACCGCACAATGCGGGCCACTCAGCAATTTGACCTGAGCGAAGACCTCACCCGCATCCTCATTGACCAGCAATTGATTGATGCTGGCTGGGAAGCGGACTCCCTCGACCTGAAGTACAGCAAAGGCGCCCGGCCCGAAAAGGGCAAGAACAAAGCCATCGCCGAGTGGCCCACCCGCATTCCAAATGCCGATGCGGACTATGTCATGTTTGCAGGCCTGATGCCGGTAGCCATCGTTGAAGCCAAGCGCAAACGCAAAAATGTTGCAGACCGCATTCCCCAGGCCGAGCGTTATTCCCGCGAATTCAAATTCGCCCCGGAGCAGCTAAAGCCATGGCTAGAGGCCGGTCAGCCTACGGCCTGGAACGATGGTGAAGGCAAATCTTTCCAAGTGCCCTTCGCTTTCGCTTGCAATGGTCGCCCTTACATCAAGCAACTCGCCGAACAATCCGGGACCTGGTTCCGAGATCTGCGCAGCCCGTCCAACACCGCCAGACCGCTGCAGGACTTCCATAAACCCGAAGACTTGCGGGACCTGCTCAAGCGCAGCCGTGCCGAGGCCGAAGCCAAGCTCAAGGAAGAAGGCTTCACCTATCTGAAGTTGCGCGATTATCAGGAAAAGGCGATCCATGCCGTCGAACAGGCCTTGGCCAACAACCAACGCGACTGTTTGCTGGCGATGGCCACCGGTACAGGTAAAACCCGCACTATCATTGGCTTGATGTACCGTTTCCTGAAAACCGAACGCTTCAAACGCATTCTGTTTCTGGTCGACCGCAGTGCCCTCGGCCAGCAAGCGATCGACTCGTTCAACGACACCACCCTCGAACAAAACCACACGCTCGCGCAGATCTACGACATCAAAGAGCTGGGCGACATGGCCGCCGAGGCGGAAACCCGCATCCAGGTGGCCACCGTTCAGGCCATGGTCAACCGCATTTTCCGCTCCGACACGCCACCCTCGGTAGGTGAGTTCGACTGCATCATCGTCGACGAAGCCCACCGTGGTTACACACTCGATCAAGAAATGAGCGAGGGAGAACTGGCCGTCCGCGATCACAATCAGTACCTCTCACAGTACCGCCGCGTACTGGATTATTTCGACGCCTGCAAAGTCGGCCTGACCGCTACCCCGGCCAAACACACCAGCGAAATTTTCGGTAAGCCGGTATTCACCTACAGCTACCGCGAAGCCGTGGCGGATGACTGGCTGATCGACCATGAACCGCCGATCCGCTACGAAACGCAACTGAGCAAACACGGCATCCGCTTTGAGAAAGGCGAATCGGTCAGCGTCATCGATACACAGACCGGCGAAGTGGATGTCGCCGAGCTGGAAGACGAACTCAACTTCAATATCGAATCGTTCAACCGGCGGGTGATTACCCCTGCTTTTGACAAAGTGATCTGCGACGCTCTGGCCAATGAGCTGGACCCGTTCGGCGAAGAAAAAACCATGGTGTTCTGCGTCAATCAGGCCCATGCCGAGCGAGTGAAAAACCTGCTCAATGAGGCCTTCAAAGACGCCTACGGTGAGCAATACAACCAGGCAACGGTGCAAATCATCACCGGTCAGAGCGACAAGGTTGAACAACTGATCCGCAAGTACAAAAACGAACCGCATCCCAGCATCGCGATCACCGTCGACCTGCTGACCACCGGCATCGACGTGCCAAAAATCTGCAATCTGGTGTTTATGCGCCGAGTGCGCTCACGCATTCTCTATGAGCAAATGAAAGGCCGTGCGACCCGCCGCTGCGACGATATTGGCAAAACGGTTTTCCGCATCTATGACCCCGTCGACCTCTACGCCAGCCTCGAAGCCGTCGACACCATGAAACCGCTGGTGAAGAACCCCAATGTCTCCCTGGAGCAATTGGTCAGCGAACTCACCAGCGATGCCAGTCACGACGCACCCGGCAACCAAGAAGACAGCAGCCACGCCCATGATGTGCTTGACGTACTTAGCCAGCGCATCATGCGCATTCTGCGCAAGGCTGATCACAAAGCTGAAACCAAACCCTCGCTGAAGAAAAAGCTCGAGGAGCTGGAGGACATCTGGGGCGTGGAACCCGCCGAACTGCACAAACACCTGCATAAACTGGGGCCAAGGCAGGCGGCCGAATTCATTCGCGAGCACAGTCAGCTGCTGACCCAATTGAATGCCGTCAGCACCCTGCTGGGCTCGGAAAACTATCCGATTATTTCCACCCACAGCGACGAACTGCTCGTGCGTGAGCAAAGCTACGGCGCCTATCAGAAACCCCAGGATTACCTCGAAAGCTTCCACGACTTCGTCCACAGCCAGCTCAACCAATCCGCCGCGTTGGGCGTGGTAGTCAATCGCCCCAAAGACCTTACCCGCGAACAACTACGCACTGTGCGCTTGCTGCTGGATCAGCATGGCTTCAGCGAAGTCAGCCTGAAAAGCGCCTGGCGTAACCAGACCAACCAGGAAATCGCGGCCAGCATCATTGGTTTCATCCGCCAGGCCGCCATTGGCGAAGCCCTGCTGCCCTTCGACCAACGCGTGGCCAACGCCATGCAAAAAATCTATGCCCTTGAGCCGTGGACGCCCGTGCAACGCAAGTGGCTTGAGCGCCTGGCCAAGCAATTGGTGCACGAGGTGGTCATTGATTCGCAACAGGTCAACGATGCCTTCCAGAACGATGGCGGCATCAAGAGCTTGAACCGTCACCTCGGCGGCAACCTGGATAAGGTACTGGAAGCCTTGAATGACAACCTGTGGCCTGCGGTCGGCTGAGCCCGTTGACAGTGACCGGGCAAAAAAGCCTAGACTGTCCTCAGTCCCAGGACAGAGGACAGTTGCTAGCTGAGGCCATATGAAGAGTCAAGACGTACTGTTGCTGATCAAACTGATTTGCCTGGAGCAGCGCGAGCGCCTGCAACAGCAACTCGACAGCGAAACAGCAGAACTGCTCAAGCTCAGCGACAGCGCCGAGCAATGGCAAGGCTGGGAAGACCACACCGAACAAGACCCACCCGTGCACCATGACAGCTACTCCGTGCGCGCCTTACAAGCCTCACTGGGCATCAGCAAAACCGAAGTTGCCTCAGCACTCAAACGCTGCCAGCAGATTGGGTTATTACGCCTGGACCCAAGTACCCAGTTGCCTCGGGTCAACAGCAAGGCACTGTTGGGCTTTATTGAGCACGGCTTGCGCTATGTGTTTCCGGTCAAGCCCGCCGAAATGGTCCGCGGCATCCCCACCAGTTTTTCCGCCCCCGTGTTGCAGGGCAAGTTGATGAGCGGCGGCGACCTGATCCACGTCTGGCCAGACGCCTACGGCACTCGCAAAGGCCAGTCCATCACGCCCCTGTTCAAGACCGTCCCGGGTGCAGTCAAAAAAGACCCGCGTTTGTATGAATACCTGGCGCTGATAGATGCCGTGCGCCTGGGCAACGCCCGCGAAGCCAACCTGGCGAACCAACTGCTGCGCGAGAAGATTCTTTGACCATGAGCCGCACACAAAACATCCAGATGCTCGAAGTCGTCGCCAAGGCGCTCGGCGAGGAGCTTTGCCAAGAGGTTGCCTTCGTCGGTGGTTGCACGACAGCCTTGCTGCTGACCGACGAATTCACTCTGGAAGAGGTGCGCTACACCGACGACGTGGATCTGGTGGTGCACCTGACCGGCTACGCCCAATGGCAAACGCTGGTGGCACAACTCAAGCAAAAAGGCTTCAAGCAATCGCCGCAGGACGAGGTCATTTGCCGCCTGCGCCTAGGCGAGTTGAAAGTCGACTTCATGCCCGAAGATGCCGAAACCGCCAACCTGCTGGGCTGCAACAACCGCTGGTTCAGCGACGGTCTGGCCAACGCGCAGTGGCATGAGTTACCCAATGGCTGCCGCATTCGCCTGTTCAGCCCGCCCTACTTCCTCGGCAGCAAACTGGAAGCCTACGCCGGTCGCGGTGCGCAGAACCCGCTGGGCAGCCAGGACCTAGAGGACATTCTCAATCTGGTGAACGGCCGGGAGGAATTGCTGGCCGAAGTAGAATCTGCCGCCCCGGATCTTCGCGCCTACCTGAGCCAAACGCTGGCAGGCCTGCTGGGAAACAACGACTTCGGCTATCTGGTGCAGGATGCTGCGCGTGGTGACGACGAGCGCGAGCAGATCATCTGGGACCGCCTGCACCACATTGTCCGGGTAACCGCCTGAATGCTCGTGTCCGTGAAGTGGCACACCCAGGCCGGCAGCCACACGACGGACAACCGCGATGCCTTCGCCCATGCCGCGCAGGCAAACGCCAGCCTCTACCTGATCGCCGATGGCAGCAGCAGTCACCCTCGCAGCGGTGAATTGGCTCATGCCTTGCTGAATGATCTGACTCAGGGTTTTGGCCAGTTACCGACGCAAGAACTGAACGCAGAGCAACTGGCCAGCGCTCTCCAGCAGATCATCAACACCCGACATCAAACACTGCGGAGCGATTTCCCCTTGGCAGCCTGCAGCTATCTGCTGCTTTGCCTGCTCCCCGATGCGGCATTCACAATTCATGAAGGCGACTGCTGCCTGGGCGTCATTGATCAGGACAGTGAAATCAACTGGCTGAGTGCTGTACATTGCGCACCCAATTGGCAGGGTGACCTCACCCCTGCGCAGATTGCCCGGGACTCATCACGCCACAGCCTGACCCGCTGCTTCAGCGCCCGGCGCACGAGCAACCCTGACATCAATTTTTGGCCTGCCCGCCCGAACCAACACTGGTTGCTGGCGAGCGATGGCTTCTGGGCCGGCTTATGCCCCCAGACCCAACAGATTTTTTTGCGCGACGGCCAATTGCCCGCCCCGCCCACCGATGACGACATCAGTTGCCTGAGCGTCATCCCCAAGCCCATTTTTTTAGAGCGCGCCCCATGACCAACAGCGACATTGTCCAGAAACTCTGGAACCTTTGCGACGTCCTCCGTGATGACGGCATCAACTACAGCGACTACGTCACCGAGTTGGTGCTGCTGCTGTTCATCAAGATGGAATTCGAACAGGTTCAGAACAACGACAATTTCAACCACAAGCTGCCCGAAGGCGCGCGCTGGCCGGACCTGAACAGCAAGTCCGGCCTGAACCTGCTCAACCACTACCGGCAGATGCTGCTCGACCTGGGCAAAAACAATGACCCGCTGATCGCCGCTATCTACGCCGATGCCCAGACGCGCCTGAAAGAGCCGCGCCACCTGGAACAGTTGATCAAAAGCCTCGACGGCATCGACTGGTTCAGCGCCCGCCGCGACGGCCTCGGCGACCTGTATGAAGGCCTGCTGGAAAAGAACGCCAGCGAAACCAAATCCGGTGCCGGCCAGTACTTCACCCCGCGTCCGTTGATCGACAGCATCATCAACTGCATCAAGCCCCAACCGGGCGAAGTCATTCAGGACCCGGCCGCCGGCACCGCGGGCTTCCTGATTGCCGCAGACGCTTACATCAAAAGCCAAACCGACGACCACTACGACCTCGACGAAAAGGCGCGCAGCTTCCAGCGCAACCGCGCCTTTGTCGGCGTAGAACTGGTGCCCGGCACCCGTCGCCTGGCATTGATGAACACCTTGCTGCACGGCATGGAAGGTGACGAAGAAGGCGTGGTGCACCTGGGCAACGCCCTCGGCCAAACCGGCGCCAATCTGCCGAAAGTGGATGTCATCCTCTCCAACCCACCGTTCGGCACCGCCAAGGGCGGCGGCGGCCCGACCCGTGATGACCTCACCTACAAGACCAGCAACAAACAACTGGCGTTCTTGCAGCACATCTATCGCGGCCTCAAACCCGGTGGCCGTGCCGCCGTGGTGTTGCCGGACAACGTGCTGTTCGAAGCCGGCGTCGGCACCGACGTACGCCGCGACCTGATGGACAAGTGCAACCTGCACACCATACTGAGGTTGCCGACGGGGATCTTTTACGCTCAAGGCGTGAAGACCAACGTGCTGTTTTTCCAGAAAGGCAGTGTCGATAACCCGCGTCAGGATCAAGGTTGTACGCAGCGTGTATGGGTGTACGACTTGCGTAGCAATATGCCTAGTTTTGGTAAGCGCACGCCATTTGGCGCGGTCCACCTCAAGCCTTTCGAAGAGGCGTACGGGGTGGATGCCAATGGCAATAGCCCGCGTGCGGAGAATGTTGAGGGGATTGGTGAGCTGAGCCGCTTCCGGGTGTTTACTCGCGAGTACATTGAACAGCGTGGGGATTCGCTGGATATCAGTTGGTTGAAAGATGCGGATAGTCTGGACGCTAATGACTTGCCGGCGCCGGAAGTGCTGGCGGGTGAGGCTATGGCTGAGCTAACCGAGGCATTGCATGAGTTGGAAGAACTAATGAAGGCCTTGGGTGCTGGAGATGAAGTGGCGGCGCAGAAGCAATTGATGGCTGAGGTGATGGGGCTGCAGATCGGAGATACCAAAGAATGAATATCCCACGCCCTCCTCAATGGAAAGAAATAGTCCTCGGAGACTACATTGATGTTTCTCGTGGTGCTTCACCACGCCCTAAAGGTGATCCTCGCTATTTTGGCGGGAGTATTCCTTGGATCTCAATCCGAGATATTAATGCAGAAAAAGGGAAGTTTTTAACGAAAACTTCTGAAGGCGTTACGGAGGCGGGGGCTGATAAAAGCAGATTGATTCAACCAGGTGGCTTGATACTCTCAAACAGCGCAAGCGTATGTATCCCGAAAATACTGAAAATTGCAGGCTGCATTCACGATGGCTTTGTGACTTTCCCCAACATCGAGGAACACTTTTGCGCAAATTATTTTTACTACTACTTTGACTGGCTACGCCCAGCAGTAATAGACAAACACAAACAAGGTGTAACACAGGTAAATCTCAATACCGAAATTATTCGGTCGTTTACAGTACCCATACCACCTTTCCCAGAACAAATACGCATCGCCAAAAAACTCGATGAACTACTGTTCCAAGTCGACACTCTAAAAGCCCGCATCGACGCTGCCCCCACCCTGCTCAAACGCTTCCGTCAATCCGTCCTCGCCGCAGCAGTTTCTGGACGGTTGACGAATGAGTGGAGAGAAGCATTTCCAAATGCAAAGGCAATTGATATACCTTCCGAAAAAGAGCTTGAACTCGGTGCGATTGAGACCAAAGAAAAGTACTTCAATGCACCAAGTGCATGGCAATGGGCAAAGTTTGGCGTTGCAGTTTCACTAATAAATGGCGATCGAGGAAAGAACTACCCAAACAAGTCAGAATATGTTGAGCAGGGCATCCCCTTCATTAATACAGGGCATATAGACCCTAACGGCACGCTCTCTGCCGATAGGATGAACTTTATCACCAAGAAAAAATTTGACTCTCTCGGAAGTGGAAAGATAAAAAACGGGGACTTGGTATACTGTTTACGCGGTGCAACAATGGGAAAAACCGCTTTTGTCGACCCACTTACCGAGGGCGCCATTGCTTCATCCTTGGTAATTGTCAGGACCAGCAACTTATTGCTTCCTAGATTTACTTATTTATTTTTAACCAGCCCTCAGGGAAAAAACTTAATCTCGCAGTTTGATAATGGCTCTGCGCAACCAAACTTATCTGCTGGAAGCCTTGCTTCATATCCTATTGCTATCCCCCCCCTTGCAGAGCAATCCGAAATCGTCCGCCGAGTCGAACAGCTCTTTGCCTTCGCCGATCAACTGGAAGCCAAAGTCACCGCGGCCAAAACCCATATTGACCACCTGACGCAAAGCATCTTGGCCAAAGCCTTCCGTGGTGAACTGGTGCCCCAAGACCCGAACGACGAACCTGCCAGCGTGCTGCTGGAGCGCATTAAAGCCCAACGCATTGCTGCCTCCAAGGACAAACGCGCAAGGAAAAACGCCTGATGCTGCAGCGTGTCGACCACATAAGCCAAAGCATGTCTTTGAGCATTCCTATGCTTAGGCCTTCGGAGCAGCTTGCGACTGCCCATTCACGGCAAGCTGATTCCTCTGGCCTAGTCTGCAAGCTCTTGTGTTGCTCGATAATGCGCAGCAAAACAATCAGATCAAACAAGCCTCGGTCAGTTAAAAGTGGAACAGGTGAGCCGAAATGAAGCTTCTGCACTTCGAACTGTTTGGTCAGTACAAGGGACTGGCTAATCAGCGGTTTGACTTTTCTGACGCCCCAGGAAAAGTAATCGCACTTATTGGCTTGAACGGGTCAGGCAAGTCGCAGCTGATGGAGCTCATCGCAGAAGTCTTTGCCTATCTGGAGCGAAGGAAGCGGACCGACTTTCGCGTTCGAAAAATCCTAAATTATCGCTTCAATCTGACCTATGAGTGGTCAGAAGATGGCAATGACAGAGAACGACTCAAACGCTATACGGTACAACTTGAAGCTGACCAGTCAATTCTGGTCTGCCGCAGCGTTTTCATACCTACTGTCGCCATTGATGTAAATGACGTTACAGCGCAATGGTCACATGGGGAAGACTGCATACTCGCGGAGCTGCCTTTACCTCGTTTGATAGGTTATGCCTCCGGTTTAAACGAGAACCTGCAACGCTCTTTCATGCGCAATGCCTTACAGTACTTTGACGTAATGAGCACTAGGTCTCGACGTCGTATCGAGTTAGCGCAACCTAATGTCGATGCGGACGGTTTCGAACAAATCAACCATAAGTACAGAAGGCGTTTTCCAGGTATCTTCGGTGCTCCATCGGCGAGCGACATGGATGATCCACTGCACACGCGAGAAGCTGACACTCCGCTACCAAGCTCACTGTTTCTAGACTACGACTGCACTAATTTGGTGGTTGCGGCCCTTGGGTTATTGAGCGATGCCGAGCGCGATGTGCTGTGGCCAGAGATCCGAATGAAGCATCCTCGCAAAGTAGTCCTGCAGTACGACTTGCGGCGTGTCCCTGTAGAGCAAGACAGCATCGAAGATCTCAAACAGCTAGTACGCGCAGTGGGGGACGGGAGCATACGAGGCCTATCGACCCGGACTACAGATGAACAGTACGAGCTATACGAACTCGATTATCTGCGCGCCGAAATCACGATCGACTTCATGACCCCTAATGTCGTCGAGCAGCTAAGAGAAACATATCGTGATCCCGCCCGATTGTTCTGGAAACTCTACAAGCTGCAATTGTTAGGCGTTGGGCAATGGTCACCAAATATACGAAAAGTACTTCGAGATGACGCCTTAGACGAACATGTCAAAAAGCCGCTTAAGGGTAAGCTGCCGCTTACTGTGGTCGAACTGGAGCTGTCTGATGGAGAGCACTTTGCACCAATCGACGATTTGAGTGACGGAGAAGCTCAGCTGCTCCACACGATTGGTGCGGTAAGGCTTTTTGGCGACGCCGAATCATTATTCATATTCGACGAGCCCGAAACGCATCTAAACCCGAGCTGGCGCACCCGTTATCACCTAGGGTTTGAGCAAGCAGGTCGCGGGCTAGTTACCTCGCAAGCTTTGATTTCAACACACTCACCATTCTTGATTTCGTCCTTGCATCGCGAGGCTGTCTATCGATTCGAGAGGATTGATGGCCAGTCGGCCATGGCCTCACCGTCCAGCGAAACCTTTGGGGCTTCGTTTGAAGTCCTAATTAAGAAATTCTTCGGCCTCCGATCTGCGATATCACAAACAGCAGTTGATGAAATTCGCAGCCACCTTAATGACGTAAATATGGATAACGCTCACAAGCGACAATGGATCGAAGAGCAGCTTGGCGAGTCGATGGAGCGCGCCTATTTACTAAAGCGACTGGAGGTCTGATGTTACTTCCCGTAAGAGCAGGCCTTGCCCCGAGCGCTGTATTTAGAGGCCTAAACGCACTTGTGCGTGAAGCGCTCCTTGCTAGTTGTTCAGGACGAACCATCGATGAATCAACTCTCCCTTATGGGCTTTGGAATGCAGCTCAAGCAAATCTCGCTACGGATGCTTGCTTTCAGGCACTCGCAGTCGCTATTAGAGCTCTTGATGATGAGGGCAGGCTTCAGCTATATCTTGGAGTCCGCACGGCGTCTAGCGTAAGGCAACTTTTCACAGACCCCATTGCCGCGACACAGGAGATTCCAGAGGCAGTAAATGTCGAGCTGAGGAATCTGACTACACATCTATTCAAAAGTAGCTCTACGCTTGCCGGAATCACGCAGGCTTGCGGAGAAACCGTCATGGATCACTACAATCGTTACAGCGCTATTCATCCGCCGGGTAATGGCAATGTCTGTGGTATATGCGCGACAGAATATCTCGCGCAACGACGGGGTAGGATTGCTGCAAATGAGCAATGGAGGGCACCATATGACCATTTATTGGCGAAGGAAAAATATCCGCAATTTGGGATCGATCCCGACAATCTGATGCCCATTTGTAATACGTGCAATTCAAAAGCCAAACTCGCTAAAGACCTTTTGCACAATTTAGCCGGACAGCGGCGTATGTGTTTCGACCCTTGGACTGAAAACTTTCAAGGACAAGTAAATCTAAATATCGATCTCCAAGATATCTCGCCAGGAGTTACCTGGAGCATGTCACCTCAACCACTTACAAATCAAAGCAAATTGGCGACTTGGGATGAGGTGTATCGAATCAAGGAGCGTATTGAAGGAGAGTTCAGCTCTGTAGAAGTAAAGCTTGCTGAAGATTTAGACTGTACAGATCTAGCAGCCTTTAAGCATTCCCTCACAGCCAAAGCCCATGCAAGGAAGCAATTTGAGAGAAGAACACCATTTAACTACTGGCGCCACTTGCTGTATAGGTCCTTACTTCGAATGGCCGACACGGACTTGGAGCAACTCCGAACTCTTTGTCATGCAACCCTAGATCCAAATGGCGATGCTGAAACAACATATGGTATCTGAGGGCCTGTACCTTGCCGACATTCAACCGAAAAAGAGGTACAGCATCGGTACACGCGTGATTTTTTCTAATTACGCGTAAACACGCTTACCCCCATAGACCACACTACTTACAGCTAAATGTACCTACGCTGAGCTACGCCAGATTTTACTGGGCTTACGGCGTTTCCCGGCACCTCATAATCCTTTGCTCCACGGTTCAAGTGGGTGTGGGTCCACCGAACAAGAAAGCCGCGCAACTCTCAGTTTTTGCGAATCTGACGCGTAGCTTTTTCTACCGAACGTCGCACAATATCAGATGACGCCCGCAGACCTTGTAGGCAAACTCCGAATCTTGCTTTTGGGCACTTTGCCGCCTTGTTACGCGTTTCTTCAACGGGATAGTCTCCCGATGTCACTGCCGATGCAGTGATCGGGTGTGGTAACCCGGAGAAACCAGCGCAACTGTGCCTTCAGCATGAATTCGGACGTTTATAACGTCTGTGATCTTGAGTTATGGCGGCTGTGCGTGGGACGCCTTCGGGCGTGCCGGTTTCCTTGGTTCCCGGTTTACCACCCTGCGTACAGCTGCCACCTTTTCGTGTGGTAACGAAAGTGGCAGCTCCTCGAACCTAGGAGCAACATCATGACTAAGACAAATCCGCCCTCACCATCAGAACTCAAAACCGTCGGTTTCACCCCTTTCCTGTATCTCTCGGACCAGCCGCTGTTCCACGTCTGTCGCGGCGTCCCCATTGCCGACGCCCTGGCCCAGGCCTCCGACCTGCTGTTTCTCGCCAAGTCCCTGACCGTGGACGCCGCCTACGCCCAAGACTCCGATCGCCACGCCTGGGCCGCGCATTACCTGACGACGATGAGCAAAGCGCTGATTGATGATGTGGTAAAGGTGCTGACGCGGCGGCCTGTTCAAACGAGAAAGGAAGCAGACCCATCGAAAAACACATAATCACGGCAGAGTTGAAAATTCCCAAAAAGGGACCTATCGTTCCCTTTTTGGGACTTATAGAGTCAACCATGCCTGCCATCCCACTCAGCGATGCTCTCTTTACGGCCACTCAGCAAAAAGTGCTGGGCATGCTGTATGGCAAACCGGATCAGAGCTTCTATGCCAATGAAATATCCCGCTGGGCGCAGGTCGGCAAGGGCAGCCTGATGCGTGAGCTGGAGCGTCTGCATGGCGCAGGCATTCTCACCATGAGTCGACGGGGTAATCAGACGCACTACCAGGCCAACCCCGAGTGCCCCATCTATGCAGAATTGCTTGGGATAGTGCGTAAGACTTTTGGCATTGCAGAGCAGCTGCGTGCGGCCTTGACTCCGCTGAATGATCAGTTGGTATGGGCGTTCATCTATGGCTCCATTGCCAAGGGCAATGAGCATGCAGGCAGTGACATTGACCTGATGCTGATTGGCGAACATCTCAGCTACAGCGACTTGATGGAGCGGGTACTGCCCGTAGAGGAACAGCTTGGCCGCACCATTAACCCAACGCTCTATACCTTGGCCGACTGGCAAGCCAAGAAGGCGGCCGGCAACAGCTTTGTAGTGCGGGTCGAGCAACAGGAAAAAATTGATTTGATTGGCCGCAATCCAGCAGAGGTGCTCGATGGGCAGTAACGACAATCTGGCTGAGTACGAAGGTTATATGGATGTGGACGAAACCCTTCTGGCTGAACTGTTAGCGGCGACTGATGCACTGTTGCCACGGGTGCAAGACGCTATGCTCGCGAGCAAATAACACTTCGCCCCTTCGTTATTTCCAGTGCTGAACGACATCACCGCAACGGTCAGTCCAAACACGTAGCGAAGGAATAGCCTGCACTGCCTGCAGCCGTTCCAGCATCTGCCCCGTCAACGCGACTTCATACGTATCCGCCGCCCTTCCCCACTGCTCCACGATGGCCATTGCGTCCACCAGCGCCCCGGCCAATTCGGCAATCGTCCCGGCCTGATCCTCGATGATTTTTTGCGTCCGATCCCACACCCGATCAGTCATCGCTTTGAGCTGCGCCGTTATGCGTTCAGTCGACGCTGGATCGGTATCGGGACAGGCGATGTTGCGCAGCAGATGCTGAAGCTCCCTGATTTTTGCGTAATCCTGTTCCGCCCCCTGCTCGCCTTTGAGGATGGCTGTCGCTTGCCGCTTATCGACGCGTTTTGCGGCTGAAGGTTTTGAAGGCAGTGTCTGCGCCATGGCACCAGCCAGGAGCACCATCATCCGGGCTTCCAGATGTTCCTTCATGGCTTGCATCGACGAAATGGGGCGCACCAACGTAATGGAGGCCCCTCCCTGGTGCCGCAAATCCTCGGTCACTGTCAGCGTCACGCCGCCCGTTTCAAATCCCAGGGCGCGGGCTACCACGTAGTGCCCCATTTCGTGATGGGCGATCTGCAATGCACGGTCCCGTACAGCAGCAGGCAGCTTCGTTGTCATATCCTTGGCCTCTCACCCTCGACTGCATCAATCTTAGCCGATTGCCCACTCTCTTTCGGCCACAAGCGTCGCGTCGAACGAGCCTGTAACATGCTGGACCATTGATTCACGCCTCTGGAGCCACGCCGTTGCCCGACACCCGCCCCCCTGTTCTCGATGAAATTGACCGCCAGTTGATCGCGGCCCTGCAGATCAACGCCCGCGAGAGCGTGGCCATGCTTGCCCGGCAACTGGGCATCGCCCGTACCACGGTCACTTCGCGCCTGGCGCGGCTGGAAAAGGCCAAAGTGATCACCGGCTACGGTGTGCGCCTGGGGCAGCGGGTGGTGGATGGCGGGTTGCAGGCGTATGTCGGGATCACTGTGCAACCGCGTTCCGGCAAGGAGGTGTTGCGACGCCTGAGCGCGATGGCGCAGGTGCAGCAGTTGTGTGCGGTGAGTGGCGAATTTGATTATGTAGCGTGGTTGCGCACCGATTCGCCGGAGCAGCTGGATCAGTTGCTGGATCAGATTGGCAGTGTGGATGGGGTGGAGAAGACCACCACTTCGATCATCTTGAGCAGCAAGATTGATCGGGGGCAGCCGGTTTGAGTTTTGCCGTGAAGTTGGGTATCTGGCAGGCAAGCAAAGACCTGTAGGAGCCGGCTTGCCGGCGAAGGCGTCCGGACCTTCGATACAAAATTCCACGGCCTCTTTGCTGGCACGCCAGCGCCTACAGTGGGCATTGTGCGCAGTTACATTGTCATAATGACCTAATAAATGGCAAAACGACGACACTTTGCGTCTTATTAACGTGCTCCGTGCTCTCTAGAATGGCTGGCATCTTTTCCTATACTCAGATGCGCATTCCGCGTCGGGTCGCCAGTAAGGTCAGTCATGAACAAGAACAATCGCCATCCTGCAGACGGTAAGAAACCAGTCACCATTTTCGGCCCGGACTTTCCTTTCGCCTTCGACGACTGGATCGAACACCCGGCCGGGCTGGGCAGCATTCCCGAGCATAGTCACGGTGCCGAAGTGGCGATTGTCGGCGGCGGGATCGCCGGCCTGGTGGCGGCGTATGAGCTGATGAAGCTGGGCCTGAAACCGGTCGTCTACGAAGCTTCGAAAATGGGCGGCCGCCTGCGTTCCCAGGCGTTCAATGGCGCCGAAGGCATCATTGCCGAACTGGGCGGGATGCGCTTCCCGGTGTCGTCCACCGCGTTTTATCACTACGTCGACAAGCTCGGCCTGCAAACCAAACCATTCCCGAACCCGCTGACGCCGGCTTCGGGCAGCACGGTGATCGACCTCGAAGGCCAGACCCATTACGCACAGAAGTTGTCGGACCTTCCTGCACTGTTCCAGGAAGTGGCTGACGCCTGGGCCGATGCCCTGGAAGCCGGTTCGCAGTTCTCCGATATCCAGCAAGCCATTCGCGACCGTGACGTGCCACGCCTGAAAGAGCTGTGGAACACCCTGGTGCCGTTGTGGGACGACCGCACCTTCTACGACTTCGTCGCCACTTCCAAGGCGTTCGCCAAGCTCTCCTTCCATCACCGCGAAGTGTTCGGCCAGGTCGGTTTCGGCACCGGCGGCTGGGACTCCGACTTCCCCAACTCGATGCTGGAAATTTTCCGCGTGGTCATGACCAACTGCGACGACCATCAGCATCTGGTGGTCGGCGGTGTGGAACAGGTGCCCCTGGGCATCTGGCGCCATGTGCCGGAGCGTTGCGCGCACTGGCCGGCGGGCACCAGCCTCAGCTCGCTACACAACGGCGCACCGCGTACCGGCGTGAAGAAGATTGCCCACGCACCGGGTGGCCGTTTCGCCGTCACCGACAACTGGGGCGACACCCGCGAATACGCCGCAGTGCTGACCACCTGCCAGAGCTGGCTGCTGACCACCCAGATCGAATGCGACGAAACCCTGTTCTCGCAAAAGATGTGGATGGCCCTGGACCGCACTCGCTACATGCAATCGTCGAAGACTTTCGTGATGGTCGACCGCCCGTTCTGGAAGGACAAGGATCCGGAAACCGGCCGCGACCTGATGAGCATGACCCTCACCGATCGCCTGACCCGCGGCACTTACCTGTTCGACAACGGCGACGACAAGCCCGGGGTGATTTGCCTGTCGTACTCGTGGATGAGCGACGCGCTGAAAATGCTGCCGCAGCCGGTGGAAAAACGCGTGAAACTGGCGCTGGATGCGTTGAAGAAGATCTACCCGAAAGTCGACATCGCCGCGCGGATCATCGGCGATCCGATCACCGTGTCCTGGGAAGCCGACCCGCATTTCCTCGGTGCCTTCAAAGGCGCCCTGCCCGGTCACTACCGCTACAACCAGCGCATGTACGCACACTTCATGCAGGACGACATGCCTGCCGAACAGCGCGGGATTTTCATTGCCGGCGACGATGTTTCGTGGACGCCGGCCTGGGTTGAAGGCGCGGTGCAGACCTCGCTCAACGCAGTGTGGGGCATCATGAAACACTTCGGCGGTGCAACTCACGCCGAGAATCCGGGTCCAGGAGATGTGTTCAACGAGATCGGACCGATCGCCCTGCCCGAGTAAGAGGATTCCGAAATGCGCGTAGCCCTTTACCAATGTCCACCGCTGCCGCTGGATGTCGTCGGCAACCTGCAACGCCTGCAGCAGCTGGCGTTGGAAGCCAAAGGCGCCGATTTGCTGGTGTTGCCGGAGATGTTCCTGACCGGCTACAACATCGGCGTCGATGCCGTCAGCGTGCTGGCGGAGGTGCATAACGGCGAATCTGCGCAGCAGGTTGCGCGTATTGCCAAGGCTGCCGGGATCGCCATTTTGTATGGCTATCCCGAGCGCACCGAGGACGGGCAGATCTACAACGCCGTGCAGTTGATCGACTCTAACGGCGAGCGCATCTGCAACTACCGCAAGACCCATCTGTTCGGCGATCTGGATCATTCGATGTTCAGCGCCGGCTCAGACGAGTTTCCCATCGTTGAGCTCAATGGCTGGAAGCTCGGTTTCCTGATCTGCTACGACCTGGAATTTCCGGAAAACGCCCGGCGCCTGGCTCTGGCCGGTGCAGAGCTGATTCTGGTGCCGACTGCCAACATGATTCCGTTCGATTTCGTCGCCGACGTCACCGTGCGCTCCCGCGCCTTCGAAAACCAATGCTATGTGGCTTACGCCAACTACTGCGGCCATGAAGGCGACATCCATTATTGCGGCCAGAGCAGCATCGCCGCACCGGATGGCAGCCGTATCGCTCAGGCAGGCCTTGATGAAGCATTGATTGTCGGTGAGTTGGATCGTCAGTTGATGGTCGATTCCCGCGCCGCCAATCGCTACCTGATCGATCGTCGTCCCGAGCTTTACGGCGAGCTGAACAAGTCCTAATCCGCTAGCATGGGCACTTCACTGTTCTGGAAGTGCCCATGCCCGCGCTGAATCCCCTTCGCACCCACACTGAAACCCTGGCCAACGGCCTGCGGGTGACGCTGCGTCATGCCCCGAACCTGAAGCGTTGCGCGGCGGCGTTGCGGGTCGCAGCGGGCAGCCATGATGTGCCGCTGGCGTGGCCCGGCCTGGCGCATTTTCTTGAGCATTTGCTGTTTCTGGGAACTGAGCGTTTTCCTGCGGGCCAAGGGCTGATGGCCTACGTCCAGAGCCATGGTGGGCAAGTGAATGCGCGGACCAGTGAACGCACCACGGACTATTTTTTCGAACTGCCACCCCAAGCGTTTACCGGTGGGCTGGAGCGTCTGTCAGACATGCTCGCCCATCCACGTATGAATCCGGACGATCAACAGCGGGAACTGGAAGTGCTGCAGGCGGAATTTGTCGCCTGGTCGCAGGATCCGGTGGCGCAACAACAGCGGGCATTGTTCGATGGCCTTTGCGAGGCTCATCCGCTGCGAGGTTTCCATGCCGGCAATCGCGACAGCCTCCCGGTGTCGCAACCCGAATTTCAGCAGGCATTGCAGGATTTTTATCAGCGGTTCTATCAAACAGGACAGATGACCTTGAGCCTGGCCGGTCCGCAGAGTCTCGATGAATTGAGGGCGATGGCCGAGGCATTTGGCCGTGTCCTTGGCCAAGGTAAAAAAGTCCCACAACTATCCCCCGCGCCGCTGATGACGACTCCAGGCAAAAGTTATCAACAGGCTGGCGAGCACCGACTGGATTTGCTGTTTGCCCTCCAAGCGCTACCCGACTCCGCCGCCGAAGCACTGGATTTTCTGTGTCACTGGCTGAATGCCGAGAAACCGGGCGGTTTGCTGGCGGATTTGCGTGAGCGTGGATTGGCCGAAAAACTGAAGGCCGAGTCGCTGTATCAATTCGCCGGGCAAGCCTTGCTGCACGTTGAGTTCACATTGCCCGCCAACTCTTTGGCAACCGGGATTCGCGAGCAGCTCATGGATTGGCTGGGCTTCTTCGCCGGGCAGGACTGGAACCGTTTGCGCGAGGAGTACGCAACCCTGCTCCAGCGCCAGCAGCAAGTCAGCAGCGCCTTGCAACTGGCCCGACTGGACAGCGAGCAACGCGAAGTCGGGTTATCTGACCAAGGCGTTACAGCCCTCCAGCAAGTCCTCAAACAAATCGGCGCTGTGGATAACTTCAGCGGCCCCTGGCAATTGCCAGCACCCAACCCGTTCTTGCGCTGCGAAGCACCGGCAGCCAACGCCGGATTGATTCGCGGCCAGACCAGCGCCCACCGCGGCCTGCGCACCTTTGCCCAGGATCGCTCGCGCAGCCGTCGTGAACATTCGCCGATGCAATTCAGCCAGGCATGGCCGGACAGCGGTGCTGAAGGTGCGATTTATCTGCGCTGGCGCCTGGACTCGGCTCCCGGCAGCCATCTTCAATCACGACTGGAAAACCACCTGCAACCGTTGCGCGAAGACGCGCACCAGGCCGGTGTGGATTTTTCCTTCAGCGCGTCGGGCAACGAATGGCTGCTGAAAATGACCGGGCTACAGGAGCCGATGCCCAGCGTCCTGGAGCATGTGCTGAAAGAACTGAGAAAACCCGATGCCGCTGTCTCACAATCCGAATCGACCAGCATTGCGCCAATACCGATTCGACAACTGCTCAAGGTATTGCCCGAACACTGCCTCGGGCACTGCGCGAGCTCGGATGACCTGCAGCAACTCTGGTCGAGTGCGCGATGGGATGGGCTGGCCATCGGGTTATCGGCTCAGACTCAAGCGGCCATGGGCCTGGCCTTGAGCCGCATACCCGGCACGTCGGACAATCAACCGACGCCACCCTCTTCGATCCTTGCACAGCATCTGTGGAGCACTGTCGATACCGCCTCCAGTGAGCACGCGTTGCTGCTGTTCTGTCCAACTGCCACTCAGGAAATGGCCGACGAAGCCGCGTGGCGTTTGCTCGCGCATGTCTGCCAGACACCCTTCTACCAACGCCTGCGGGTGGAGTTGCAACTCGGCTATGCGGTGTTCAGCGCCCTGCGGCAGATTCACGGCCAAACCGGGTTGCTGTTCGGTGTGCAATCGCCAAGCGTTGCGCCGGTGGAGTTGCTGCAAAACATCGAGCAATTCCTGAATCGATTGCCGGAGCTGATCAACTCGCTCGACGACACCACCTTCAACGCTCAACGCCAAGCCCTGGCGGATCAGTTTTCCAGCGCTACGCTCACCACGGGTCAAGCGGCCGAATTGCTCTGGCAGGGCAAACTGGCCGGCCGTTCGTCGGATTATCTGACGCACTTGCCCGAGGCCATTGTGCGCATTGACCGAACCGCTCTAATGGCTGCGGCCCAACGCCTGACTCAGGCCGAGGGTGGCTGGCTGTGCCTTGCCAACAGCGTTGCCCCAGGGGCGCCATGGCAAACGACAAAATGATCATTACCGGGGCTGCAAGGCGCTTTCTCAAAGTTTCACGGACAATCCCTTCGAAATTTTGAGTAACATAGCCACCTAACTGTCTGGAACATCTCTGATTTGAGGTGGACTATACCTATAGACAGCGCTGTCTCACCCCCACCTGAAGGAGTTCAACTCATGGCCTGGACCAAACCTGCCTACACCGACCTGCGTATCGGCTTTGAAGTCACCATGTACTTCGCCAGCCGCTAATCTGCCTTGGCAGACTGCAGCTAACGCCTCGGTTATCCCGAGGCGTTTTATTTTCAGCGTTGAAATGATGGAGCGCCCATGTTTGTCCAGATTCTAGGTTCCGCTGCCGGCGGCGGCTTCCCCCAGTGGAACTGCAACTGCGTGAACTGTGCAGGCTTTCGTGACGGCAGCCTGCGGGCCAAGGCGAGGACGCAATCGTCCATCGCGATTTCCGATGATGGCGTGAACTGGGTGCTGTGCAACACCTCCCCGGACATCCGCGCCCAACTCCAGAGCTTCGCCCCGATGCAGCCGGGCCGTGCCCTGCGCGATACCGGGATCGGCGCGATCATCCTGATGGACAGCCAGATCGACCACACCACCGGCCTGCTCATGCTGCGCGAGGGTTGCCCGCATCAGGTCTGGTGTACCGACATGGTCCACGAGGACCTGAGCACTGGTTTCCCACTGTTCAACATGCTGACTCACTGGAACGGCGGGCTGAACTGGAACCGTATCGAACTCGATCAAAGCTTCAGCATCCCCGTCTGCCCGAACCTGCGCTTCACCCCGCTGCCTTTGCGCAGTGCCGCGCCGCCGTACTCGCCGCACCGCTTCGACCCGCATCCGGGCGACAACATCGGCCTGATCGTCGAAGACCTCAACACCGGCGGCAAACTGTTCTACGCGCCGGGGCTGGGCAAGGTCGACGCACCGCTTCTGGAAATCATGGCCGGCAGCGATTGCCTGCTGGTGGATGGAACCTTGTGGGATGACGATGAAATGCAGCGGCGCGGCGTCGGTACCCGTACCGGTCGCGAGATGGGCCACCTGGCACAGAACGGCCCTGGCGGCATGCTCGAAGTGCTTGAGCAATTGCCCAACCAGCGCAAAGTACTTATCCACATCAACAACACCAACCCGATTCTCGATGAGAATTCGCCGGAGCGGGCTGAGCTGGATCGGCGCCAGGTGGAAGTGGCGTATGACGGCATGAGTATTGTGTTGTAAGTAGCCGAGACCGCTGCGCGGTCTATCGCGAGCAGGCTCGCTCCCACAGGGGTACGCGATCAACTGTGGGAGCGAGCTTGCTCGCGAAGAGGCCGGTACAAGCACTACACCTCTATGGTTGTTCCTGGAGAACCGCAATGACCGACACCCCAATGTCCCCCGCCGAATTCGAGGCCGCCCTGCGCGCCAAGGGCGCCTATTACCACATCCATCACCCCTACCATGTGGCGATGTACGAAGGCAGGGCGAGCCGTGAGCAGATCCAGGGCTGGGTCGCCAACCGTTTCTATTATCAGGTGAACATCCCCCTGAAGGACGCGGCCATTCTGGCTAACTGCCCTGACCGCGAGATCCGCCGCGAATGGATTCAGCGCCTGCTCGACCACGACGGCGCGCCCGGTGAAGACGGCGGTATCGAAGCCTGGCTGCGCCTGGGCCAGGCCGTGGGCCTCGACCCGAACCAGCTGCGTTCCCAGGAGCTGGTGCTGCCCGGCGTACGTTTCGCCGTGGACGCTTACGTCAACTTCGCCCGCCGTGCCAGTTGGCAGGAGGCCGCGAGCAGCTCGCTGACCGAACTGTTCGCCCCGCAAATCCACCAGTCGCGCCTGGACAGCTGGCCCCGGCACTACCCATGGATCGACCCGGCCGGCTACGAGTATTTCCGCACGCGCCTGGGTCAGGCACGACGTGATGTCGAGCACGGTCTGGCGATCACGTTGCAGCACTACACCACCCGTGAAGGCCAGGAGCGCATGCTGGAAATTCTCCAGTTCAAACTGGACATTCTTTGGAGCATGCTCGATGCCATGAGCATGGCCTACGAACTGAAACGCCCGCCGTATCACAGCGTGACCGGGGAACGGGTCTGGCACAAAGGAATCACCTTATGAGTTTCGATCGCAGCAAGACCCCGACCTGGCGTCCTGGCTACCGTTTCCAGTACGAACCGGCACAGAAAGGCCACGTGCTGCTGTACCCGGAAGGCATGATCAAGCTCAACGAAAGTGCCGCGCTGATCGGTGGTTTGATTGACGGTGAACGGGATGTCGCGGCGATCATCAATGAGCTCGACCGACAGTTCCCCGGCGTGCCCGAGCTCGGTGACGACATCGAGCAATTCATGGAGGTTGCCCGTGCACAGCACTGGATCACCCTTGCCTGATTCATCGGTGCAAGTACCGCCCAAACCCGAGGTCGGCCTGCCGCTATGGCTGCTCGCCGAGCTGACCTATCGCTGCCCGCTGCAATGCCCGTACTGCTCCAATCCGCTGGATTTCGCCGAGCAAGGCAAGGAGCTGAGCACCGAACAGTGGATCAAGGTATTTCGCGAAGCGCGGGAAATGGGCGCCGCGCAGTTGGGTTTTTCCGGTGGCGAACCGCTCGTACGTCAGGACCTCGCCGAGCTGATTGCCGAGGCCCGCAGGCTGGGTTTCTACACCAACCTGATCACCTCCGGCATCGGCCTGACCGAGCAGAAAATCAGCGACTTCAAGAAAGCCGGTCTCGATCACATTCAGATCAGTTTCCAGGCCAGCGACGAACAGGTGAACAACCTGCTGGCCGGGTCGAAAAAGGCCTTTGCGCAGAAACTGGAAATGGCCCGGGCGGTGAAGGCCCACGGTTATCCGATGGTGCTGAATTTCGTGACCCATCGACACAACATCGACCAGATCGACCGCATCATCGAGCTGTGCATCGCTCTGGAAGCGGACTTCGTCGAGCTCGCCACGTGTCAGTTCTACGGCTGGGCGCAACTCAATCGCGTCGGCCTTTTGCCGACCAAAGAGCAACTGGTGCGCGCCGAACGCATCACCAACGAGTACCGCGCCAAACTCGAAGCCGAAGGGCATCCGTGCAAGCTGATTTTCGTCACCCCGGACTATTACGAAGAGCGCCCGAAAGCCTGCATGAATGGCTGGGGCAGTATTTTTCTGACGGTCACGCCAGACGGAACCGCCCTGCCCTGTCACGGTGCCCGACAGATGCCGGTGCAATTTCCCAATGTACGCGACCACAGCATGCAGCACATCTGGTACGACTCGTTCGGCTTCAACCGCTTTCGTGGCTACGACTGGATGCCCGAGCCGTGCCGCTCCTGCGACGAGAAAGAAAAAGACTTCGGCGGCTGCCGCTGCCAGGCGTTCATGCTCACCGGTGACGCCAGTAACGCCGACCCGGTGTGCAGCAAGTCGCCACAACACGGCGTGATCCTCAAGGCTCGCGAAGAAGCCGGGCACGCGACCCAGACCATCGACCAACTGGCCTTTCGAAATGAACGAAACTCACGCCTCATCGTCAAAAGCTGAACCTTTCAGCGCTGCCAAAGCCGTGGCCGCCGGTATCGACTTTGCCGAATTGCAGGTCGGTCGACAGGGCCTGTTCTGGAACGAGTACCGACCCGAAGACGCGGCGTGCCGGATCTGGCATTGGCGTGACGGTGCAGCGAAATGTCTGACGCCACTGGAGTTCAGCGTACGCAGTCGCGTGTACGAATATGGCGGCGGAGCGTTTTGTCTGACGGATGACGGTATTGTTTTCGTCAACGAGGCAGACCAGCAACTGTATCGGCAATCACTGCAAGGCGAAACGCCCGAAAGGCTGACGTCCGGTGCGTGCCGTTATGGCGATCTGCAGTTCGCCAACGGGCAGGTGCTGGCAGTCGAGGAGCATCGCGATCAACACCGACTGGTGGCGATCGATCTGCTCGATGGCGCTCGTCACCTGCTGGCCGAGGGTGCTGATTTCTACGCCGCACCGACACTGAGTCCCGATACCCGGCGCCTGGCCTGGATCGAGTGGAGTCGCCCGGATCAGCCATGGACAGCAACCCGCTTGATGGTTGCCGAACGCCTCGCCAACGGCGGCTTCGCCGAGGCCCTTTGTGTGGCGGGCGACGGCGTTCAAGAGTCTGTGCAACAACCTCGGTTTGACGCCGACGGCCGCTTGTATTGCCTGACGGATCGCGCCGGATACTGGCAGCCATTCGTAGAATCTGCAAATGGCCTGAGTCCGTTGCCATGTAGCACCGCGGACCATGGTCCCGCGCCCTGGCAACTTGGCGGCTGCACCTGGGTGCCGCTGAACGAAAACAGCTATCTGGCCAGTTGGACCGAAGGCGGGTTTGGCCGATTGGGTATTTGCGGCGACGCCAGCGCAGACTTCACTGGCGCCTACAGCCGCTTCCGCCATCTCGCCGTGGATGAGCAGTTCATCTATTGCATCGCGGCGTCGCCCGTCAGTTCAACCGCCGTCATCGCCATCGACCGCCAGAGCCGGCAAGTACAAGTGCTGGCCGGCGGCATCGCACCGCTTGCTCCCGACCAGATCAGCCGCCCGCAAACCTTGCGCTACCCGAGTGGCTCAGGCGAAGCACACGGCTTCTTCTACCCGGCGATGACCGGCGAGGCGAAACCGCCACTGGTGGTATTCATCCATGGCGGACCGACGTCGGCGTGCTACCCGATGCTCGATCCGCGCATTCAATTCTGGGCCCAGCGGGGCTTCGCCGTGGCCGACCTCAACTATCGCGGCAGCAGCGGTTATGGCCGGGCCTATCGTCAGGCGCTGCAATTGAGCTGGGGTGATGTGGATGTCGAAGACGCTTGCGCGGTGGTCAGCCATCTCGCCGAACGTGGCTTGATCGATGGCGACAAAACGTTCATCCGCGGCGGCAGTGCTGGCGGTTACACCACCCTTTGCGCCTTGGCCTTTCACAACGTGTTCCGCGCTGGCGCCAGTCTCTATGGGGTCAGCGATCCGGTGGCGCTGGGGCGCACGACCCACAAATTCGAAAGCGACTATCTGGATTGGTTGATCGGCGATCCTCTGCGGGATGCCGAACGCTACGCAGCCCGCACGCCTCTGCTACATGCGAGCAACATCCGCGTACCGGTGATCTTCTTTCAAGGAGAACTGGATGCCGTGGTCGTCCCGCAGCAGACCCGCGACATGGTCACGGCGCTGCAGGACAACAGCATCCTGGTCGAAGCGCATTACTACGCCGATGAACGCCATGGTTTTCGCAAGGCCGGTAACCAGGCCCATGCGCTGGAGCAGGAGTGGTTGTTTTATCGGCGGGTGATGGATTTAGTGGACTGAAACCCGCGCTCTTTGCCGAAACGGTGGCGTCCCCTTCGCGGGCAAGCCCATTCCCACAGACTCTGTGACATGCACAAATTCTGTGGGAGCGAGCCTGCTCGCGAAGGCGGTCTACCTGCCGACGCTCAACTCAGCGCTTGGCGATGATGTACACCGCGTGCACGATCCCCGGAATGTAACCGCACAATGTCAGCAGAATATTCAGCCAGAACGCCCCGCCGAATCCTACTTGTAGAAACACCCCCAGTGGCGGCAACAGGATGGCGATAATGATGCGAATAAAGTCCATGGGGCAGCTCCTGATTGGGGTGGACCCGTTCGAGCCCTACAGCTAATCGACCTGTACCGTTTGTCAGGGTTCAGCCCGATTCCTCAGGCCAGTATCTCCAGACCGTGTTTGCGCACGATGCTCAGCAACTTCAACGCCATGCCACTGGGGTGCTTATCCCCTGCTTCCCATTGCTTGACCGTGGAAGCGCTGGTGTTCAGGTAGCGCGCGAACACCGGTTGACTGACATTGTTGCGCTCGCGCAGTGCCTTGATCTCCTGCGCGGGAATCGCATCCGGCACTCTTGCAAGACAGGATTCATCGAACTCACGCATGGTCGCCTTGCTGATTGCACCTATGGCGTACAAGGCACTGGCAGACTCATGTATCGACTCAAACGCTTCACTTTTGAACTTCTTACTCATCAGATATCTCCACAAACTCCTTCGTATCCAGCAAGTACTGGACTTGCACTTCTGTCAGCCCACAATAGGTCTTAGCCATCTTCCGAAATCCGATCAGTTCGGCCTGATTGATGTTGCTCTGGTCCTTCTTCGCATACAGGAACTGATAAATCCAGTAAGCACCGCCCTTGGCCAGGATAATCGAGCGATGGCGGTTGGCATTCAAACGCTTCTTCCAGACCCCGCCGCCCAAATTGTCAGCCTGACCATTGAGCATTGAGCATTTCGGTGAATGCCTCCCGGAGCTCGTCATTACCGATCCAGGCCTTGGCAGCCTGCATTGCGAAGCGCTTTGTCTTGAACAGCCTTGGTGACATCGGCATCCCTTCCACAAAACATACCACTTAGTGGTATAGAACTCAAAACCAACGCGACAGCAATACCGTTTCGCTGGCACCGGCACTCCCTGCCGATGCACGCTAGAAAGCCATTGATGTGTTAACCGCTCAAGCCGAAATTGCCTTTGGAAAAAACCGGCCACAAAAAAACGCCCCATGCCAAAAGAGTCAGGCATGAGGCGTGCGTATTACCGCGAGACGGTTCGGGAATGTGTGCGGGCGCGTCTGCTCAGACGGCAATACCTTTGCGGCACTGCAATTGCGCGGTGCGTACGCGGGAGAAGGCGCGCGCCAGGCGCAGGAGCATTTCATCGATGTTGGCGTTGCTGACATTCAGCGCCGGGGTAAAGCGCAGGCAGTCGGGTTGCGGGGCATTGAGCAGCAAGCCTTCGTACAGCGCGGCCTTGACCACTGCGTCAGCGGAACCGTCCGACAGCGTCAGCCCCCAAAGCAGCCCTTGCCCGCGCAACTCGCCGTGATCGTAACGATGGGCCAACCGCTCCAACCCTTCACGCAGGTGTTGACCGGCTTGTGCCACGTGCTTGAGGAAAGCCTTGTCCTGCACGGTATCGAGCACCGAAAGTCCTGCCGCGGTCATCAACGCATTACCGTGATGAGTGCCTGCCACCTCGCCAATGTCGAAGCAGCAAGCCTTGCCCCTCGCCAGCAATGCGGCCAATGGCACCCCGCCGCCCAAGCCTTTGCCAAGCACGACGATATCCGCCGTGACGCCGCAGGACTGTTCCGCGAGCAAGGTGCCACAACGGCCGATGCCGGTCTGCACTTCGTCAAGGATCAGCAAAATACCGAGTTCACGGCACAAGCGTTCGACGCCCTTGAGGTAATGCGCGGTGGCCGGGATCACGCCGGCTTCGCTCTGGATTGGCTCGAGCATGATCGCTACGGTCCGTTCATCCACGGCCGCATGCAGCGCTGGCAGGTCATTGAAAGGAACACGACTGAAGCCTGGCAATTGCGGCTCGAATCGGTTGATCAATGTCGAACTGTCCGACGCCGAAATCGTCGCCAGGCTGCGGCCATGGCAACCGTTGTTGGCCACAATGATTCGCGACGCACCGCCGCGATGCTGTTGACCCCACTTGCGCGCCAGTTTGATCGCCGCCTCACAGGCTTCGCTGCCGGTATTGAGCAGGTAGGCCTGATCACTGCCGGTGCTGGCACACAAGTGTTCGGCGAGGCTGAGCATTGCGCGGTTATGCAGGCCGAAACCCGGATTGATCAACGACTGAGCCTGGGCAGTGATTGCGTTGATAATTACCGAAGGGCTATGACCGAGACTGTTGGCCCCGCCGCCCTGGGAAAAATCCAGGTACGCACGGTCATCGCTGTCCCACAACCATGAACCCTGGCCACGCACAAACAGCTGTTTGGGCCGCTCGACACTGGGCATCAAGTACTCGCTGGAAAGGTTATCGCCTTGGGATGGCAGGGAGGCATCCATGACCAGATCATCAAGACAGGGAGGGCTGCGGCGCAGACTGAACAGATTCATTCGAAAAACACCCTTTTGAGGTTTTTTGTCTTACCTATGTAAACACCATCGAAGCAAAAGGTATTCATCGCACTCTGTGGCCCTGTAAGCCCTGTGAATGCGGTTAGACTAGGCTCAGGCGAGGCGTTCAGCCATTTCGATTTCCCAGCATTTTCGATAAGTAATACTTATGGATTTCAAGCAACTGCGTTATTTCGTCGCGGTCTATGAAGAAGGCCACGTGGGCCGGGCCGCCGAGCGCCTGTCCATCTCCCAGCCGGCGCTGTCCCAGCAAATCCGCCACCTCGAACAAAACCTCGATGTGAGTCTGTTTGAGCGCAGCAGCAAACGCCTGCTGCCGACCCTCGCGGCCCACACGCTGTACAACCACGCCCTGCCTCTGCTCGATGGCCTGCAACGGGCACGGGAAGCGCTCGGCAACTTCAAGGGTCAGGCGCTGCGCACCCTGGCCATCGGTGTGTTGCAGACCGTGCATACCAGCCTCGTTCCACAAATGCTCGAGCGGGTGCGCAAGGCGCAGCCGCATCTGGTGGTGCAGATCTATGAACTGACCGGCCTGGAAATCGAGCGGCGACTGCTCAACGGTTCTCTGGATATCGGCATCGGCTATCTGCCGCCCCGCCAACCTGGCTTGCATGGCGTGATGCTGTACGAAGATGAACTGACCCTGGTCATCCCCGCAGAGCATCCGCTGCGTGAATTCAAGAAAGTGTCCATGAGTCAGGCCGCCGAACTGCCGATGTTGCTGCTGGGCGAGGAATTTCAGATCAGGCAGATCTGGCAGGCACAGCTGACAAACCTCGGACGTCGCCCACAGGTGCAAGCCGAACTGAACAACATGGCCGGCATCCTCGACAGCCTGCCGCACACGCGCCTGGCGACGGTACTGCCCGGGCGTTCGCAAAAGACCCATGGCAATCACGAACTGCTGTGGAAACCACTGAGCGAACCACGCGTACCGCTGAAAGTCGGTTTGGTGTGTCGGGATGTGCAACGGCAGCAGGCCTCGCTGGCATTGCTGCGGACATTGCTGGAAGAAGTGATAAACGGCCCGGATGTACGCTTGGACAGCGCGCAGACTCTGGATGGGTTGGGCTAGAAACTTTTCTTTGGGCAAAAGAAAACCCCGCCGAAGCGGGGCTTTGCAGACTGTTTCCCTGACATCCATTTCACTCCGCCGTCCTGGCAGAATCCTACGTGTCCCTGTTGTTGCTTTGCGCTTCCTGCGCTACGTCCATGAGAAGTAGATTAGCTCTGGATCCAATTTGCATCTATGGGAGAACAGCAGCACGTTATGTAAGAGAATGCTTACAAAATACTACTGGCTCAGAATTGTCCTGCATCCAGCAGGAACAACGATTCGCTACCGGCCTTCACCGACGCGCTCAACGAGTGAATGCGTGGCAGCAGGCGAGCGAAATAGAACCGCGCCGTGCCCAGTTTGCTGGCATAGAAATCGTCTTGCGCTTCCTTGCCGAAAGCAGCCTTCGCCATCAGGGCCCACATGTAGGCGTACGCCACGTAACCGAACACCTGCAGATACTCGACCGACGCCGCGCCGATTTCGTTCGGATTGCTCTTCGCACGGTCCAGCAACCACGCGGTCAGTTCATCGAGGGTGGTCACCGCGTCGTTCAGCGGCTGGGTGAACTCGGCGAGGTCCGCACTGGCGGTCGCCGTGAAGTGACGAATCTCGTCGGCGAACAAGTTGTAGTACGCCCCGTCGCTACCCACGATCTTGCGTCCGACCAGGTCCAGCGCCTGAATGCCGTTGGTGCCTTCGTAGATCTGGGTGATGCGCACGTCACGCACCAGTTGCTCCTGGCCCCATTCACGGATGTAGCCGTGGCCGCCGAAAACCTGTTGGCCGTGTACGGTGGTTTCCAGGCCGAGGTCGGTCAGGAACGCCTTGGCCACCGGGGTCAGCAACGCCACCAGGTCTTCCGCACGCTTGCGGGTGGTTGCATCTTCGCTGAACTTGGCGGTGTCCAGTTGCATCGCCACGTAGGTGGAAAATGCACGGCCACCTTCGTTCGAGGCTTTCATGGTCAGCAGCATGCGACGCACGTCCGGGTGGACGATGATCGGGTCAGCCACTTTGTCCTTGTTCTGTGCGCCGGTTGGCGAACGGCTTTGCAGACGGTCGCGGGCGTATTCCACGGCGTTCTGGTACGAGCGCTCGCCCGTGGCCAGGCCCTGAATACCGACGCCCAGGCGCTCGTAGTTCATCATGGTGAACATCGCCGCCAGGCCTTTGTTCGGCTCGCCGACCAGGTAACCCACGGCCTCATCGAAGTTCATCACGCAGGTCGCGGACGCCTGGATGCCCATCTTGTGTTCGATCGAACCGCAGCTCAAAGGGTTGCGCGCGCCCAGGCTGCCATCGGCATTGACCATGAACTTCGGCACCAGGAACAGCGAAATGCCTTTCGGCCCCGCCGGTGCATCCGGCAGCTTGGCCAGCACCAGGTGGATGATGTTTTCGGTGAGGTCGTGTTCGCCACCGCTGATGAAGATCTTGGTGCCGCTGACCTTGTAGGAACCGTCGGCCTGAGGCTCGGCCTTGGTGCGAATGATCCCCAGGTCCGTACCGGCGTGTGGCTCGGTCAGGCACATGGAACCGGCCCATACTCCGGCATACATGTTCGGCAGATACGCGGCTTTCAGCTCTTCACTGGCGTGGGCGTTGATCGACAGGCAGGCGCCAGCGGTCAGCATCGGGTACAGGCCGAACGACAGGCTGGCGGAGTTGACCATTTCTTCGACCTGGGCCGAAACGGCTTTGGGCATGCCCATGCCGCCATAGGCCGGATCGCCACCGACACCGACCCAGCCGCCTTCAGCGTAGGTCTGATAGGCCTGTGGGAAACCTGCCGGCGTGGTGACGGCACCGTCCGCCCAATGGCAACCTTCTTCGTCAGCGGCACGGCTCAGCGGTGCGATGCTTTTGCTGGTGACTTTACCGGCTTCTTCCAGAATGGCTTCGACCGTTTCTGCATCCACAGTCTCGGCCAGTGCAGGCAGCTCGGCCCAGAGTCTGGTGACCTCGAAAACTTCATTGAGGACGAAGCGCATATCGCGCAGGGGCGCTTTGTAGTCAGCCATGGCAAACCTCGCAAGATCTATACAGGTGATTCACAGGAAGAGTGTTTTCGTTGGTTCGGAGTGTACCCCAACAACTTTTGCGACACATAGGGTCAACATGTGACGTTTTTGTTATTTTTAGTCACTGAAAAAAAGATCGCAGCCTCCGCCAGCTCCTACGCCATTTAAGGTCGGAGCTGCCGAAGGTTGCGATCTTTTAAGGATTGAAAATTAATAAAGCGCGAACAACTCCGCCGGCAGTTGCATCAGGCAATCACTACCCGCCTCTATGGCTGCCCGATGAGCGGCTGTGCGTGGCAATAGACGCTTGAAGTAAAACTCGTTGGTCGCCAGCTTGCCCCTGCAGAAGTCGCTATCGCCGCTACCCGCATCGAGCTGCGCTTGAGCCACCAGCGCCATGCGCAACCACAGGTAGCCGAGGATGATGTAACCGCTGTACATCAGGTAGTCCACCGACGCGGCACCGACTTCGTCCGGGTTTTTCATCGCCGCCATGCCGACCCTGGTGGTCAACTCACCCCACTGCTGGTTCAGTTGATTGAGCTGCGCCACATACCCGGCCAGTTGTGGATGCCCGGCGTTCGCCGCACAGAACTTGTGGACGATTTTGGTGAAACCGCGCAACAGCTTGCCCTGGCTGCCGAGGACCTTGCGCCCGAGCAGGTCCAGCGCCTGAATGCCGTTGGTGCCCTCATAGATCGGCGCGATCCGGCAGTCGCGAACCAGTTGCTCCATGCCCCATTCGCGAATGAACCCGTGGCCGCCAAACACCTGCATACCGTGGTTGGTCACCTCCAGCCCGGTGTCGGTCATGAAGGCTTTGCAGATCGGCGTGAGGAACGCCAGCAGGTCTTCGGCATCCTGACGCGCCGTTTCGTCCGCGCTCAGGTGTGCAACGTCGAGCAACTGCGCGGTGAAGTAGGTCAGCGCGCGATTGCCTTCGTTGAAGGCCTTCATGGTCAGCAGCATCCGCCGCACATCAGGGTGCACGATAATCGGGTCGGCGGCTTTTTCCGGGGCTTTCGGGCCGGTCAGCGCGCGCATCTGCAAACGGTCATTGGCGTATTTGATCGCGCCCTGGAAGCTCGCCTCCCCCAGACACAGCCCTTGCATGCCAGTGCCCAGCCGAGCGTGGTTCATCATGGTGAACATACAGTTGAGGCCCTTGTTCGGCTCGCCGATCAAAAAGCCCTTGGCCTCGTCGAAATTCAGCACGCAGGTGGCCGAGGCCTTGATGCCCATTTTGTGTTCGATCGAGCCGCAGGACACACCGTTGCGCTCGCCCGCTTCGCCCGTCGCATCGGGCAGGAACTTGGGCACGATGAACAGCGAAATGCCTTTGGTTCCGGCCGGAGCGTCCGGCAATTTGGCCAGCACCAGGTGAATGATGTTGGCGCTCATGTCGTGCTCACCGGCCGAGATGAAGATCTTGCTGCCGGAGATCGCGTAGCTGCCATCAGCCGCAGGCACGGCGCGGGTCTTGATGATGCCCAGGTCAGTGCCGCAATGGGCTTCGGTCAGGCACATGGTGCCGGTCCATTGGCCAGCGGTAAGCTTCTTCAAATAGGTCTGCTTCTGCGCCTCGGTGCCATGGGCGTGGATCGCCGACATGGCTCCGTGGGTCAGGCCGGGGTACATGCCCCATGAGGTGTTGCTGGAGCCCACCATCTCGCTGATCACCAGGCCCAAGGAGATCGGCAGCCCTTGACCGCCGTAAACCGGATCCGCCGCCAGGCCATGCCAGCCGCCCTCGACATATTGGGTGAAGGCCTGCTTGAAGCCCGCCGGCGTGGTGACCACGCCATTGTCGAAATGACAGCCTTCTTCATCGCCGCTGCGATTGAGCGGCGACAGTACGTTTTCGCAGAACTTCGCGCCCTCCTCGAGGATCGCATTGACCATGTCCGGGCTGGCATCGGTGGCCCCCAGCACGGCGTAGTTAGCGTGAAAGTCGAAGACGTGGTCGATCAGAAAGCGCATGTCGCGCAAGGGAGCTTTGTACTCGGGCATGGTCATTCTCCGTCGGCAGATTTCTTCAACCTACTGCCGCCAGCCGTGCCTCACAACCACCTACCACTCGCTGAATGCGCCATCATCACTCAACCGTAGCGGCGTCCATGCGTACGGCTCCACGGCGGTTCTGCCCGAACGCCATCACGCAGTTTCGCCCGGCACCCTTGGCGCTGTAGAGCGCCTGGTCAGCGGACTTGAGCACCTCTTCGGGGCTGCGTTGATCGATCCGTTCGGCAACGCCGATACTGACCGTCACCGACACACTCGACGCCCCGGAACCAGCACGCCACTGGCGCCCCTGATTATCGTCCTGCGGGCGATTTTCCTGATTGCGCAGCTGAATGTTGTAAGTGGCGATGGACTCACGGATGACTTCCAGATGCGGCAGGCACTCTTCGAGGGTCTTGCCGGCAAACACCAGAGCAAATTCCTCGCCGCCATAGCGATACGCCTTGCCACCACCGCCTATTTTCGACAGTTTGCTGGCCACCAGCCGCAGCACCTGGTCGCCGACATCGTGGCCGTGGGTGTCGTTGAATTTTTTGAAGTGGTCGACGTCGCTCATCGCCAGCACATAGTTGCGCCCCAGCCGCTGCATGCGTTCATTCAATGCACGACGGCCAGGCAGCCCGGTCAGTTCGTCGCGGAAGGCCATTTGATAGGCTTCGTGGGCAACGGCGGTGGCGATCATCAGCATCACCTGGCTGCACATGATGTTCAGCGTGAACGGCAGAATGAAGGTTTTCGGCAACATCCAGAACAGCCCGAGCAGCCCCACCAGTTGCGCGGCATGCAGAGGTCGCGGGTTGCGCCAGTATTGCCAGGCCAGCAGCACAAACGCAGCAATGAACACCGGATAGGACAACTGGATCAGGCTCATCCAGGCACCATGCAGGGCAGGCCAGCGAATCTCCGACAGCCAGTTCAGCAGCGCCTGCGGATAGCTTTGCTCAAGCCCCAGCGCCACGCTGCCAACGGCCAGCAGTACCGCGAAACGCGCCACCATGTCCTGGAACAGGTGGGTGCGTTCCTGCCACGCCGCGAACACGCCAAACAGCAGGGGCAGCAGCAGGCAACACAAATGAAAGACCACGGCGGCGTCGTCACGCACCTTGCCGTTGTCGCGGTAAAAGTCGGTCTGGGTGTCGAGCAGGAAGTAGGCGATGTATACCGTGACCATCAGGAACAGTTCACGCTGACGTCGGTAAACCGCGCAATAGGCGCCACCGAGCAACAGCACCAGAGTGGGCAGCACGTTGAACAGCGAGGTGAAGAAAACGTTCAGATCCTTGATGTATGCAGCCGCAAGCCCCGCCAGCAACAGCAGCAATGACGGCAGGAAATGACTGAAACGCACAGCGGAAGAGCGCGGCAAGGGTAAAGCTCCGACCGGTCAGATCAATAGATGGCAATGTGCCAACTACTGTAACGGCAGAACGCCCGAGTTGTTGAGTGAATTACTGAGGTACTTTTTAAAGGGCGTCACAAACATTTATTCCATTGGCAACCTTCTAAAGCAAAAAAGCCGCTGTTCCCGAAGGAGCAGCGGCTTTTTCAAGTGCTTCGTTAAGACTTAGTAGCCCAGGTCGAAGTTCTCTTCTTTCATGTCCATCAGGTTGTTGGCGCCCGACAGCATGGTGACAACGTGAGTGCGGGTACGCGGCAGGATGCGCTGGAAGTAGAAGCGCGCAGTCTGCAGCTTGGCGGTGTAGAACGCCTCTTCGGTGGTGCCGGCAGCCAGTTTCTCGGCAGCCAGACGCGCCATGTCAGCCCAGAAGTAGGCCAGACAGGCGTAACCGGAGTACATCAGGTAGTCCACGGAGGCCGCGCCGACTTCTTCGCGATCTTTCATGGCAGCCATACCGACCTTCATGGTCAGCTCGCCCCATTCCTTGTTCAGTGCCGCCAGCGGAGCGACGAACTCTTGAATCGCTTCGTTGCCTTCGTTGGTCTGGCAGAACTTGTGGACAATCTTGGTGAAGCCTTTCAGAGCCTCGCCCTGGGTCATCAGCACTTTACGGCCCAGCAGGTCGAGTGCCTGGATACCGGTGGTGCCTTCGTACAGCATCGAGATGCGGCTGTCGCGAACGTTCTGCTCCATGCCCCACTCGGCGATGAAGCCGTGGCCGCCGTAGATCTGCACGCCGTGGTTGGCCGATTCGAAACCGACTTCGGTCATGAAGGCCTTGGCGATTGGCGTCATGAAAGCCAGCAGCGCGTCGGCTTTCTTCTTCTCTTCTTCATCTACGCCGTACTTGACGATGTCGACCTGCTTGGCGGTGAAGTAAACCATCGCACGGTTGCCTTCGGCGAATGCCTTCATGGTCAACAGCATGCGGCGTACGTCAGGGTGAACGATGATCGGGTCAGCGGCTTTGTCCGGCGCTTTCGGGCCAGTCAGCGAGCGCATTTGCAGACGGTCACGAGCGTATTTCAAGCCACCCTGGAAACCGACTTCGGCGTGGGCCAGGCCTTGCAGCGCGGTACCCAGACGTGCGGTGTTCATGAAGGTGAACATGCAGTTCAGGCCTTTGTTCGCCGGGCCGATCAGGAAACCGGTGGCGCCGTCGAAGTTCATCACGCAAGTGGCGTTGCCATGGATGCCCATCTTGTGTTCCAGGGAACCGCAGGACACGGCGTTGCGCGCGCCGACCGAACCATCAGCGTTCGGCAGGAACTTCGGCACGATGAACAGGGAGATGCCTTTGGTGCCAGCCGGTGCATCCGGCAGGCGGGCCAGCACGATGTGGACGATGTTGTCGGCCATGTCGTGTTCACCGGCCGAGATGAAGATCTTGGTGCCGGAGACTTTGTAGGAACCGTCGGCCTGAGGCTCGGCCTTGGTGCGCAGCATGCCAAGGTCAGTGCCGCAGTGCGGCTCGGTCAGGCACATGGTGCCGGTCCATTCGCCGGAAACCAGCTTGGTCAGGTAAGCCTCTTGCTGCTCAGGGGTGCCGTGCTCGGAGATGGTGTTCATCGCACCGTGCGACAGGCCTGGGTACATGCCCCACGACCAGTTGGCTTCGCCGACCATTTCGCTGACCGCCAGACCCAGGGACTCTGGCAGGCCCTGGCCACCGTGCTCTACGTCGTGGGCCAGGCTTGGCCAGCCGCCTTCGACGAATTGCTTGTAGGCTTCCTTGAAGCCAGTCGGGGTCTTGACGCCGGACTCGCTCCAGGTACAACCCTCGATGTCGCCCACACGGTTCAGCGGAGCCAGTACCTGTTCACAAAACTTGGCACCCTCCTCAAGAATGGCGTCAACCATGTCCGGAGTTGCGTCGGCACAAGCCGGAAGGCTCTGATAGTGCGCTTCGTAGCCGAGCAGTTCGTCACGAACGAAGCGAATATCACGCAAGGGGGCCTTGTAGTCAGGCATAGCGATAAACCTCTGCTGATGTAACCGGGAATGAACGACCGCATTGATTCGTTGTTGCGATCAAACAGTTGTTTGAAACATACGTTTACGCCCAAATCTTGTCAAGCGTCGATCTTTTGCCGTTCGTCATCGCAGGCATGGACACACAGGCGCACGACAGCGCAGACGCGCTTTCGAAGCAGCCTGCAACACTGAAAAGATTAGTTGAGCAAGAAAGACTTACGCAGAAAAACGCCGCGAACAGGCGCGGCGCTGGGGGGGTGCGGATTCTTTAAAGAATCAAGCGAAGGTATCGATCAACGTTCCAAGCACTTCATCGGCTGCCTTGGCGACTTTCACGCCCAGCTCTGCCTGAATCTTGCCTTGGGCCATTTCGACCACGTTGCTGGCCAGGTCCGATTGCTGGCTGCGATCAACCGATCGCAGACGATCGACCTGCGCCTCGGAGGACTGGCTGGAGACCGATCGCTCGATCGTCATGTTGGCGATCTGCCCGGCGGCTTGATCGACACGGTTCTGCCCTGCCTGAAGGGTGCTCAGACCTGCATAAAAAGCGCTGTTTCCTGAGATTTCCATGGGAAAACTCGTCCTTTCAAAGGATCAACAGCGGCCATTGAAGCAGAGTGGCCGGCAAAACACCCGACAAAAACACTAATGGCATAGTGCCTCATCATAGGCAAAATCTGCATTGCAAAAACGTCAGTCCAACAGGTCCAGTTGCAAGTGCTCGGCCACTGCCTCGGCCGTAACGGCCTTGAGTTTAGGCACACGCCCCAGGCACGGCGCCGGGATGCGCTCGGCAAGGGTGGCCAGGTTTTCTTCCAGCCGCGACGTCTTCGGGTCGATGATGTTGGCCACCCATCCCGCCAGCTGCAAACCGTCCCGGGCAATCGCTTCGGCGGTCAACAAGGCATGGCTGATACACCCCAGGCGCACGCCGACCACCAGGATCACCGGCAACTGCAACGCGATGGCGAGATCCGACAGATTGTCCTGATCCGCCAACGGTACGCGCCAGCCGCCGGCGCCTTCGATCAGGGTGAAGTCCGCCTGCATGCTCAGAATCTGTCGCATCGGCGCCAGCAACGACTGCACCGTCAGCGCCACGCCCGCCTCTCGCGCCGCCAGGTGCGGTGCAATCGCAGGTTCAAAGGCCACCGGGTTGACCTGTGCATACGTCAGCGGCAGCGAACACTCCGCCAGCAAGGCCAGCGCATCGGCGTTGCGCAGGCCCTTGGGCGTCACGTCGCAACCGGAAGCGACCGGCTTGCCCGCCGCCGTGCTCAATCCCGCCGAACGCGCCGCATGCAGCAGCCCGGCAGCGACCGTGGTTTTACCGACATCGGTATCCGTGCCGGCGATGAAATAGGCTGCGCTCATAAGGGTTTCTCCAATACGGCGTACACCACTTGATAAGTCGCCGGCAGTCCCTGGGCCTGACGAAACCGCTCATAAGCCTCAATCAAACCCAAAATCCGCGCCCGGCCGGTCAAGCCACCCGGTCGACCGGGATTGAGGTTGTGCGCGCCCAGCGCCTTGAGCTCATGGGTCAGGCTGCGCACATCCGGGTAATGCAGCACATGCGGCTGGTTTTGCAGACTGACAACACGTAACCCACTGTCTGCGCACAACTGCTGATAAACACCAAACTCCCGGAAGCGGTTGACGTGCACCATGCCATCGACCTGCCGCCAGCTGTCGCGCAGTTCAAACAACGTCCCTGCACAAAGACTGGCAAAGGCGAAGATGCCGCCCGGTTTCAACACCCGAAAAGCCTCACCGAGCACCGAGTCGAAGTCCGCGCACCACTGCACCGCCAGGCTGGAAAAGATCAGGTCGCAGGTCGAATCCTGCAGCGGCAAACGCTCGGCATCGCCGGCCACGAAGTGCGTGGCACCGCCCAATGGTCGGGCGTGGTCAAGCATGCCTTCGGCAATGTCCAGCGCCACACCGTGACTGCCCGCAAACTGCTCACCCAGGGCGCGACTGAAATGCCCGGTGCCACAGCCCAGATCCAGCCAACGCTGCGGTACGAAGTCCTGCGGCAAGCGCCCGAGCAATTGACTGCCGACATCACGCTGCAACTCGGCCACGCTGTCGTAGCTTGCCGCCGCGCGGGAGAATGAGGCTGCTACCTGGCGCTTGTCAGGCAAACCGCCGGGCAGTTGGGGAAAGGATAAATCAGTCATCGCCGGACTCATGCAAAAAGGCCTGGATCGCCCCCGCCACACCGTGGGGATCCTCCAGAAGAAACGCGTGACCGGCCTGTTCAATCAGACCGATTTCGACATCCGGCAGCAATGCCAACAACTCGCCCGCCGCTTCCACCGGCACCAACCCGTCGAGGCCGGCGAACAGATGCAGTTGCGGACCGCGGAACGATTGCAATGCCTGCCGTGTATCCAGTTGCGTGAGCACCTGCAAACCACTGAGCAGCGCCGGCGCGGCGGTGTTCGGTGCGCCACCGAGCAACAACCGCGACAATCCGCGCGGGTCTTCGGCGCCTTGGGCGCAGAGCAGTGAAAAGCGCTTCAATGTCGCACGAGGGTCGGCTGCACACCCCGCCAGAAACGCATCGAAGGTTTCCCCGGGCATAGCGCTTGACCATTGTTCATGAGCGACAAAAGAAGCGTTGCTGGCCAGGGTGAACACACCACAACAATGATCGCCACGCCGGGCCGCCAACTCGCAGGCGAGCATGCCGCCCAATGACCAGCCACCAAGCCAGGCGTCCTGCGGCAAGGTCGAATCAAGCTCATCGAGCCACTCTTCAAGATCGCTCGACTCCAGCTCCGGCAACGGCTCGATCTCGACGAGCAGATGCTCATCCAGACCGCGCAAGGCTGCCGCCAAAGGCTCCAGCGGTGAAACGCCAAGGCCCCAGCCGGGCAGCAGAATCAGACGATCACGCATGGCTTGGCTCCGGCTGCAGCTGTTGAAAACAATCGGCCAGTGCGTTTAACAATAGCTGTACTTGGGCCTCGCTGTGGGCAGCGGTCAGCGTGACCCGCAGTCGGGCGCTGCCGGCGGGTACGGTCGGCGGGCGAATTGCGGTCACCATCAACCCGCGTTCGCGCAGCATTTGCGAAAGATGCACCGCGCGCCCGGCGTCGCCGATCATGATCGGCTGGATCGGCGTGGAACTGTCCATGAGTTCCAGGCCAATCTGTTCGGCACCGTGGCGGAACTGGCGGATCAGCGTCCGCAAATGCTCGCGGCGCCAGTGTTCGCTGCGCAGCAGTTCCAGGCTTTTCAACGTGGCGCAGGCCAGCGCCGGTGGCTGACTGGTGGTGTAGATGTAGGGGCGGGCGAACTGGATCAGGCTTTCGATCAGCTCTTCGCTGCCAGCCACAAACGCACCCGCCGTACCGAACGCTTTGCCGAGGGTGCCGACCAGCACCGGAACGTCATCCTGGCTCAAACCGAAATGTTCGACGATGCCGCCACCGTTGGCACCCAGCGGTCCGAAACCATGGGCATCGTCGACCATCAGCCAGGCGCCTTTGGCCTTGGCTTCTTGGGCCAGCGCAGGCAAGTCGGCGATATCGCCGTCCATGCTGAACACGCCGTCGGTGACCACCAGCGTATTACCGGTGGCTTTTTCCAGGCGCTTGGCCAGGCTCACCGGGTCGTTGTGCAGATAACGATTGAACCGCGCGCCGGACAGCAGCCCCGCGTCGAGCAGCGACGCATGATTGAGCCGGTCTTCGAGCACCGTATCGCCCTGCCCCACCAGCGCCGTGACCGCGCCGAGGTTGGCCATGTAACCGGTGGTGAACAGCAGCGCGCGAGGGCGACCGGTCAAGTCGGCCAATGCTTCTTCCAGGGCATGGTGCGGGGCGCTATGGCCGATGACCAGATGTGACGCCCCTCCGCCCACACCCCACTTCAAAGCGCCGGCTCGCCAGGCTTCGATCACTTGCGGATGATTGGCCAGGCCCAGGTAGTCGTTGCTACAGAACGCCAGCAACGGCTGGCCATCGACCACCACTTGCGGCCCCTGCGGGCTTTCGAGCAACGGGCGCTGGCGGTAGAGGTTTTCGGCACGACGGGCAGCAAGGCGTGCGGCGAGATCAAAAGACATGCAGGCCTCGACGTTCAGATCACAGGAATCAAAATGAATGCGATCCCTGTGGGAGCGAGCTTGCTCGCGATGACGGCGTCACATTCAACACTGATGTCGACGGACCTGACGCAATCGCGAGCAAGCTCGCTCCCACAGTGCTTTGCATTCCAACCAGAGAAGTCGGTGGAAGACTCAAACCGCCGCGTTATAGAACTGCTCGCTGCTCTTCTGCTCCACCAGCGCCTGCTCGATGGCGGCCTGATGCACTTCATCGGAGTGCTCTTCGCGGGCTTCCGGCAGGATGCCCAGGCGCGAGAACAGTTGCATGTCCTTGTCGGCCTGCGGGTTGGCGGTGGTCAGCAGTTTTTCGCCGTAGAAAATCGAGTTGGCACCGGCGAAGAACGCCAGGGCCTGCATCTGTTCGTTCATGGCTTCGCGGCCGGCGGACAGGCGCACGTGGGATTGCGGCATCAGGATGCGCGCGACGGCGAGCATGCGGATGAAATCGAACGGGTCGACGTCGTCGGCATTTTCCAGTGGCGTGCCGGCGACTTTCACCAGCATGTTGATCGGCACCGACTCCGGGTGCTCCGGCAGGTTGGCCAGCTGGATCAGCAGGTTGGCGCGGTCGTCCAGCGACTCGCCCATACCGAGAATGCCGCCGGAGCAGATCTTCATCCCCGATTCACGCACAAACGCCAGGGTTTGCAGGCGCTCGCCGTAGGTGCGGGTGGTGATGATGCTGCCGTAGAACTCCGGCGAGGTATCGAGGTTGTGGTTGTAGTAGTCGAGGCCGGCCTTGGCCAGCGCTTCGGTCTGCTCCTGATCCAGGCGCCCGAGGGTCATGCAGGTTTCCAGGCCAAGGGCTTTCACGCCTTCGACCATCTTCAGCACGTATGGCATGTCCTTGGCCGACGGATGCTTCCACGCCGCGCCCATGCAGAAACGGGTCGACCCGATAGCCTTGGCGCGCGCGGCCTCCTCGAGGACCTTCTGCACTTCCATCAGCTTTTCTTTTTCCAGGCCGGTGTTGTAGTGACCGGACTGCGGACAATATTTGCAATCTTCCGGGCAGGCGCCGGTTTTGATCGACAACAGAGTCGACACCTGGACACGGTTGGCGTCGAAATGCGCACGGTGCACCGTCTGCGCCTGGAACAGCAGGTCGTTGAATGGCTGAACGAAGAGTGCTTTGACTTCGGCCAAAGTCCAGTCATGACGCAGGGTTGCAGTGGTGCTGGCGCTCATGGGCGTTTCCTTTGAATTATGCTTTGGCAGGCGGCTGGGTAATGGAGTGTCACAGTCGCTTCACAGATGTTTCGGCATATTTAAGGAAGAGCGATGCGCTGTCAACCGCGATACAAAGGACCGGTTTACATCTGGTCAAAAAACAAACAGACATGTCTTTTGTGCGATGAAACGGCCGACGGCATCTCCCCTGTCTGCACGGCCTGCGAAACCGAGTTGCCCTGGCTCGGTGAACACTGCCAGACCTGCGCCCTGCCGCTCCCGGCGGCGGGACTGACCTGCGGCCATTGCTTGCAGCAGCCACCGGCCTTCGAACAAGTGATTACCCCCTGGACCTACAGCTTCCCGGTAGACAGCCTGATCACCCGTTTCAAACACAACGCAAAGTGGCCGTTTGGCCGCCTGCTCGCCGAACTTCTCGCTCAATACCTGCAACATCGCTTCGAAGACGACCTGGAGCGACCCGATTTGCTGATCCCGGTACCACTGGCCAACCGACGCCTGCGCCAGCGCGGGTTCAATCAGGCGGCGATGCTGGCTCAGTGGCTGGGTACGAGTCTCGATATCCCTTGCGACGAACGGCTGCTGCTACGCACCCAGGACACCGATGCCCAACAGGCCTTGAACGCCGAAGCGCGCCGAAAGAACCTGCGCAACGCTTTCGCCCTGGCGCCCGGCGCCGTCGTCAAAGACCAACACCTGGCCCTGGTCGACGACGTCCTGACCACGGGCGCTACGGCCCAGGCCCTGGCTCGCCTGCTGATGGACGCCGGTGCGGCGAGGGTCGACGTCTATTGCCTGGCCCGCACGCCAAAACCCGGCGAAACACCCTGACTTGACTCGCGCGGCCCAAGCGACCAACGTCCTCAGCATCGTCACCACCCAAAGCGACTTGTCATGTCTTTGCCCACCTTGCTGTCCCAGCACATCGTCCGCCGTCCGCAGCGCATCGCCCTGTTGCAGCACATCGCCGAACAAGGCTCGATCACCCGCGCGGCCAAAAGCGCGGGCATGAGCTACAAGGCCGCCTGGGATGCGATCGATGAGCTGAACAACCTGGCGCAGAAACCGCTGGTGGAGCGGATTGTCGGTGGCAAGGGCGGCGGCGGTGCGCGCCTGTCCAACGAAGGTGAACGGGTGTTGCGCCTGTACCAGAAGCTGCAAGCCTTGCAGGCCCAGGTGCTGGAAGCCGCTGAAGACGCGAGCGACCTCGACCTGCTCGGGCGCCTGATGCTGCGCACCAGCGCGCGCAATCAGTTGCACGGCAAGGTGATCGCAATCGAACCTCAGGGGCGCAACGACCTGATTCGCCTCGAAGTCGCCAAAGGCTTGATCGTCGCCGCGCAAATCACCCACGACAGCACCGAGCGCCTGGAACTGCAAATCGGCACCGACGTCGTGGCATTGATCAAGGCCGGTTGGCTCGACGTGCTGCAAATAGACTCTGTCGAAACGCCTGGAAACAATTGCCTCAGCGGCATCATCGAAAAAATTCTCGACGCCGACGACGGCCCCAGCGAAGTGCGCATCACCCTGCCCAACGGTCTGACCCTATGCGCCCTGGCCGAACCGAGTCATCTGCAAGCATCGCGGTTGACCTGCGGCAAACCGGTGCGCGTCGAGTTTTCGCCGTCCAGGGTTCTGCTGGGCACACCGCTATAAGCAAAACTGCAACAAAAGGTTCATTACTCACCATTAAGGTGTTTGCAAAATCCGCAGGGAGCCTGAAATGAGCCTATTAGAAGAAAACCAGTCCACCGACCTCGAAACCATGGTCGGCCTCAGTCGTCGCGGCTTCATCAGCGCAGGTGCCCTGTGCGGCGCCGCGATGTTCCTCGGCGGCAACCTGCTGAGCCGCAGCGTGATGGCTGCCAGCGTCAGCGCCGGTAACAGCCAGTTGCTGGGCTTTGACAGCATTGCCGCCGCCACCGCTGACTCCATCACCCTGCCACCGGGCTACAAGTCCTCGGTGCTGATCAGCTGGGGCCAGCCTTTGCACAAGGACGGCCCGGCGTTCGACCCGAGCGGCAACGGCAGCGCCGAACATCAGGAAGCCCAATTCGGCGACAACAACGACGGCATGAGCCTGTTCGAGTTTCCCGGGGAAAAAGACCGGGCGCTGATGGCGATCAACAACGAATACACCAACTACCGCTACCTCTACGCCCACGGCGGCATGCCGCAATCGGCGGAAGAAGTTCGCAAGGCCCTGGCCTGCGAAGGTGTGTCGGTGATTGAAGTGCAGCGCAAGAACGGCCAATGGCAATTCGTCCAGGGCTCGCGCTACAACCGCCGCATTCACGGCAACGCACCGATCAGCCTGAGCGGCCCGGCCGCCGGGCATGCCCTGCTGAAAACCAGTGCCGATCCCCACGGCAAGAACGTTCTGGGCACGTTCCAGAACTGCGCCAACGGCAAGACACCATGGGGCACCTATCTGACCTGTGAAGAGAACTTCACCGACTGCTTCGGCAGCAGCAACGTCGAGCAGAAATTCGACCCGGCGCAAAAACGCTACGGCGTGGTGGCCACCAGCAAAGAGATCAACTGGCACCCGCACGACGAGCGCTTCGACATGGCCAAGAACCCCAACGAACTCAACCGTCACGGCTGGGTGGTGGAGATCGATCCGTTCGATCCGAAATCGACGCCGGTCAAACGCACGGCCCTGGGTCGCTTCAAACACGAAAACGCCGCCCTGGCCGAAACCGGCGACGGTCATGCCGTGGTGTACATGGGCGACGATGAACGCGGTGAGTTCATCTACAAATTCGTCAGCCGCGACAAGATCGACCACAAGAACCCCAAGGCCAACCGCGACATTCTCGATCACGGCACCCTGTACGTGGCGCGTTTCGATACGGGGGACGGCAACGCCGATCACCCGAAAGGCCAGGGTGAATGGATCGAGCTGACCCACGGCAAAAACGGTATCGACGCCAGCAGCGGCTTTGCCGATCAGGCCGAAGTGCTGATCCACGCCCGTCTCGCCGCCAGCGTGGTGAAAGCCACGCGCATGGACCGCCCGGAATGGATCGTGGTCAGCCCCAAGGACGGCCAGGTCTACTGCACGCTGACCAACAACGCCAAACGTGGCGAAGACGGGCAACCGGTGGGCGGACCGAACCCGCGCGAGAAGAACGTCTACGGGCAGATCCTGCGCTGGCGCACCGAGCGTGACGATCACGGCTCGAAAACCTTTGCCTGGGACCTGTTCGTCGTCGCCGGTAATCCGGGGGTTCACGCCGGCACACCCAAAGGCGGATCGTCGAACATCACGCCGCAGAACATGTTCAACAGCCCGGACGGCCTGGGCTTCGACAAGGCCGGACGCTTGTGGATTCTCACCGACGGCGATTCGAGCAACGCCGGAGACTTTGCCGGCATGGGCAACAACCAGATGCTCTGCGCCGACCCGATCACTGGCGAGATTCGCCGCTTCATGGTTGGCCCGGTAGGATGTGAAGTGACCGGGATCAGCTTCTCGCCGGATCAGAAAACCCTGTTTGTCGGGATCCAGCACCCGGGTGAAAACGGTGGTTCGACCTTCCCCGAGCATCTGCCCAATGGCAAGCCGCGGTCTTCGGTGATGGCGATTTCGCGGGAAGATGGCGGGATCGTCGGCGCCTGACCCGGCCTCTTCGCGGGCAAGTCGAATCGTCGCACCGCCGCTCCCACAGGATTGCGCCGACTTGAAACCCGCGCATACCCCTGTAGGAGCGGGCTTGCCCGCGAAAGCGTCAGCACGGTCACCACCTATCCGCGCCCGTCTGCGCTACCATGCCTGGCCGGACGCAGCAGCCTGCTGCGCGCAGGAGTCAGCATGGCCCACCCGTTTGAAACCCTCACACCAGACCTCGTGCTCGATGCCGTCGAAAGCATCGGCTTTCTCAGCGACGCGCGCATCCTGGCGCTCAACAGCTACGAGAACCGCGTCTATCAGGTCGGTATCGAAGACGCCGAGCCACTGATCGCCAAGTTCTACCGGCCGCAACGCTGGAGCAACGAAGCGATTCTGGAAGAGCACCAGTTCACCGCCGAACTCGCCGACTGCGAGGTGCCGGTCGTGGCGCCGTTGATCCATAACGGTGAAACCCTGCACGAGCACAACGGTTTCCGTTTCACCCTGTTCCCCCGCCGTGGTGGCCGCGCACCGGAGCCGGGCAATCTCGACCAGTTGTATCGCCTGGGCCAGTTGCTCGGGCGCCTGCATGCGGTCGGCTCGACCCGGCCATTCGAGCACCGTGAAGCACTGGCGGTGAAAAATTTCGGCCATGATTCGCTGGCCACGTTGCTCGACGGCAATTTCATCCCCCGCAGCCTGTTGCCGGCCTACGAGTCAGTGGCCCGTGACCTGCTCAAGCGTGTGGAAGATGCCTACAGCAACACGCCGCACCAGAACATTCGCATGCACGGTGACTGCCACCCCGGCAACATGATGTGCCGCGACGAGATGTTCCATATCGTCGACCTCGACGACTGTCGCATGGGCCCGGCGGTGCAGGACATCTGGATGATGCTGGCCGGCGATCGTCAGGATTGCCTGAGCCAGTTGTCGGAACTGATGGACGGCTACAACGAATTCCACGACTTCAACCCCCGTGAACTGGCCTTGATCGAACCGTTGCGCGCCCTGCGCCTGATGCATTACAGCGCCTGGCTCGCCCGCCGCTGGGACGATCCGGCCTTCCCCCGCAGTTTTCCGTGGTTCGGCACCGAGCGTTATTGGGGTGATCAGGTGTTGGCGTTGCGTGAACAATTGGCCGCGCTCCAGGAAGAGCCACTAAAACTCTTCTGACCCATCCGGCCCCCCCTGTAGGAGCGAGCCTGCTCGCGATGGACGTCAACGATAACGCGTGCTGTCTGGTTAAACGCGTTGCCCATGCGTTCTTCGCGAGCAAGCTCGCTCCTACAGATACCGATGTTCACAAATACCCAACCTATTCAGTCAGGACATTCGTAGACAATTCTCCTTACAATCCCCCTCTTTGTGAGCTGCCTAAGCAAGGATTCTGCATGCAAGCCGCCAACCCGCGTCGCGGGTACATTCTGGGCCTGAGTGCCTACATCATCTGGGGACTTTTCCCCCTCTATTTCAAAGCCATCGCCAGCGTGCCCGCCGTGGAAATCATTATCCACCGGGTACTGTGGTCGGCGCTGTTCGGCGCCTTGTTGCTGATGGTCTGGAAGCATCCCGGCTGGTGGCGCGAACTGCGGGAGAACCCGCGAAGGATGGCAACCCTGGCCCTGAGCGGTACTCTGATTGCGGCCAACTGGCTGACCTACGTCTGGTCGGTGAACAACGGCCGCATGCTGGAGGCCAGCCTCGGTTACTACATCAACCCATTGGTGAACGTGTTGCTGGGCATGCTGATTCTTGGTGAGCGGCTGCGACGCATGCAGTGGATTGCCGTGGGTCTGGCGGCCGCGGGTGTGGCGCAACAGGTCTGGCAAGTGGGCAGCCTGCCATGGGTGTCGCTGGCGCTGGCACTGACCTTCGGTTTCTATGGCCTGATTCGCAAGCAGGCACCGGTCAAGGCGCTGCCGGGACTGGTGGTGGAAACCTGGATGCTGGTGCCGATCGCCCTCGGCTGGTTGCTGCTCAATCCGACGGCCAGCAGCGCCCAGGCCGAATTCTGGACCACCTCCCAGGCCTGGTGGCTGGTGGCCGCCGGCCCGATCACGCTGGTGCCGCTGGTCTGTTTCAACGCCGCTGCCCGGCATTTGCCCTACACGACACTGGGCTTTCTCCAGTATCTGGCGCCAACCCTGGTGCTGCTGCAAGCGGTCTTACTGTTTGGTGAGCACCTGTCGTCCAGCACCCTGGTAGCGTTCATGTTCATCTGGGCCGGCCTGGCGGTTTACAGCGTCGATGCGTGGATAAGTTTGCGCCGCCGCAGCTGATCAAAAAACACACAAAACTCTGCAGGCCACGTCTCCCGTGGCCTGCATCATTCCTTCCCAAGGTTATCCACAGCGTGATCCCCGCCGATTGTGCGCAAGTGGCTGAAACTGCTGGTTTTTTGATCAGATCCTGAAGAAGCCCGGCCGGTGTGGGTTGGCGGCGTGTCTCTACAGGTTATCCACAGGCGGGTGCACGTTTAACTTGGATAACCCGATCAGGGCTCACTGCGCAGCACCAGCTCGACCATCAGGTCGTCCGCCAAGGTTTCCAGGCGCGATTGCAGCACGTCCAGCGACAGCGTCAGCGGGACGGCAAGAATCGCTTCGGCATGGAACAACGGCTCGCTGCTCATCGGTGCCGGGCGCACTTCGGTGACCAGCCGCTCCAGGTTCACCCCCTGCTCGCTCAACAAGCGTGTGATGTCCCGCACGATCCCCGGACGATCATTGCCCACCAGCTCCATGGCGATCGGCTTCCAGGTGCAGGATTGTTCGATGCTACTTTCGGCGATCAACACGCGAATGCCCTGGACGGACAAGCCCTGCAGGGCATCGACCAATTCGTCGTAGGCCTCGGCCGGCACACCCACTCGAAGAATCCCGGCGAATTGTCCCGCCATGCGCGACATGCGGCTTTCCAGCCAGTTACCGCCGTGTTCAGCGATGCATTGGGCAATGCGCTCGACTTGCCCTGGCTTGTCCGGTGCGAATACGGTGAGTACGAGGTGGTCCATGGCGCAGCCCTCTGGTCATGACTTTTGTTATAGAGAACCAAGTATAGGCAAGGGCTGACTCGGTGTTGACCGGTCTGACGTCATCGCGAGCAAGCTCGCCCACAGGGATCGCGCAGGCCTTTGTGGGAGCGAGCTTGCTCGCGATAGGGTCGCAACCGATGAACCTGCGAACAACAAATCGTGTACAACTTTCAATATTTAACTGGAACAATCTACCGATTTTTTGAGAACATCCCGCTCCGCGCCGTGACCGCAATGCGTCATGGGGTCGCAGAACGACGTAATTAGTCTGATTTTCACAACCGCAATTCATCATGTAGTATGCCGCAGCGCGCACTACATAACGTTGGATCGATGTCTGCCGCAGGCACGTCCACAACCCTGAAAGCCCTGTCAGCAAGGCCCCAAGCCGTTGATCGGTCCCAGCCCAGCCGCCCGTAATGGGCATGTACTGGTAGAAGGGTTTGTGGTTTAAATGGCCAAAGGCTTCATTGTTAAATTGAAGAGCTGAAAAGCGAAATAGCTGAGCAGAGTGAGGCAAGCAATGACTGAACACGTTCAAGTCGGTGACCTGCAGGTCGCCAAAGTCCTGTTCGACTTCGTGAACAACGAAGCCATTCCCGGTACCGGCCTCACCGCCGATAAGTTCTGGGCCGGTGCCGACAAGGTCATCCATGACCTGGCGCCGAAGAACAAAGCCCTACTCGCCAAACGCGATGATTTCCAGGCTCGTATCGATGGCTGGCACCAGTCCCGTGCCAGTCAGCCACACGACGCCGTGGCCTATAAAGCCTTCCTGCAAGACATCGGTTATCTGCTGCCAGAAGCGGCCGATTTCCAGGCAACGACGCAAAACGTCGATGACGAAATCGCCCGCATGGCCGGCCCACAGCTCGTGGTACCGGTCATGAACGCCCGCTTCGCGCTCAATGCCTCGAACGCCCGCTGGGGCTCGCTGTACGATGCACTCTACGGCACTGACGCCATCAGCGAAGCCGATGGCGCGGAAAAAGGCAAAGGCTACAACAAGGTACGCGGTGACAAGGTCATCGCCTTCGCCCGTGCCTTCCTCGACGAATCGGCGCCTTTGGCAGCCGGCTCCCACGTCGACTCCACCGGCTACAAGATCGTCGACGGCAAACTGGTGGTCGCCCTTAAAGGCGGCAGCAACACCGGCCTGCGCAACGATGCGCAACTGATCGGTTTCCAGGGCGATGCCGCTGCACCGAGCGCGATCCTGCTGAAAAACAACGGCCTGCATTTCGAAATCCAGGTCGATGCCAGCACTCCGATTGGCCAGACCGACGCAGCCGGTGTCAAAGACATCCTGATGGAGGCCGCGCTGACCACCATCATGGACTGCGAAGACTCCGTTGCCGCTGTCGATGCCGATGACAAGGTGGTGATCTACCGCAACTGGCTCGGCCTGATGAAGGGCGATCTGTCGGAAAGCGTCGCCAAGGGCGGTCAGACCTTTACCCGCACCATGAACGCCGACCGCACCTATACCGCTGTCGATGGCAGTGAACTGAGCCTGCACGGTCGTTCGTTGCTATTCGTGCGTAACGTCGGTCACCTGATGACCATCGACGCGATCCTCGACAAAGACGGTAACGAAGTGCCGGAAGGCATTCTCGATGGCCTGGTGACTTGCCTGGCATCGATGCACAACCTGAACGGCAACACCTCGCGCAAAAACACCCGCACCGGCTCGATCTACATCGTGAAGCCGAAGATGCACGGCCCTGAAGAAGCGGCGTTCACCAATGAGCTGTTCGGTCGCATCGAAGACGTGCTGGGCCTGCCGCGCAATACCCTCAAAGTCGGGATCATGGACGAGGAGCGTCGTACCACGATCAACCTCAAGGCCTGCATCAAGGCGGCGAGCGAGCGCGTGGTGTTCATCAACACCGGTTTCCTCGACCGCACGGGCGATGAAATCCACACCTCCATGGAAGCCGGCCCGATGGTGCGCAAGGCGGACATGAAGGCGGAAAAATGGATCGGCGCCTACGAGAACTCCAACGTCGATATCGGTCTGAGCACCGGCCTGCAAGGTCGCGCTCAGATAGGTAAAGGCATGTGGGCCATGCCTGACCTGATGGCGGCGATGCTCGAACAGAAAATCGCCCACCCGCTGGCCGGTGCCAATACCGCCTGGGTACCGTCGCCGACTGCTGCTGCGTTGCACGCGCTGCACTACCACAAGGTTGACGTGTTCGCCCGTCAGGCCGAGCTGGCCAAACGTGCGCATGCCTCGGTAGACGACATCCTGACCATCCCGCTGGCGGTAAACCCGCAGTGGACCTTTGAGCAGATCAAGAACGAACTGGACAACAACAGCCAGGGCATTCTCGGTTATGTGGTGCGCTGGATCGACCAGGGCGTCGGCTGTTCGAAAGTGCCGGACATCAACGACGTCGGCCTGATGGAAGACCGTGCAACGCTGCGTATTTCCAGCCAGCACATCGCCAACTGGCTGCGCCATGGCATCGTCACCGAAGACCAGGTCATGGAAAGCCTCAAGCGCATGGCGCCAGTGGTTGACCGCCAGAACGCCGGCGACGCGCTGTACCGTCCGCTGGCCCCGAACTTCGACAGCAACATTGCCTTCCAGGCAGCCGTCGAACTCGTGGTCGAAGGCACCAAACAGCCGAACGGCTACACCGAGCCGGTCCTGCACCGTCGTCGTCGCGAGTTCAAGGCTGCCAATGGCCTGTAACTGAGCGTCTGCGCCGGACATGAAAAAGCCCTGATCGAAAGATCAGGGCTTTTTCTTTTTGGGCCGCCCGCGCTCTCACAGAGATTGTGCAAGGGCCGACACCTTTAAACTAAGGCTTTATCCCAAGTTCACGCTTGGCCAACTCAAGCAAATGCCCGACATCAATCGGCTTGAGCAAAAAATCCACCACGCTCAAATGCATCGCGGCGATTGCATCCTTCACGTCGGCGTCACCCGAGACAATGATGATCGGCAATGCCGCCCTTTCCGATTCACGTACCTGACGGATCAGATCCAAACCGTCGACGTGGCCCATTCGCAGGTCGGTGATCAGTAAACCGATCGTGGGCTTTTTGATCTCTGCCTCGGCCACCAGGATCTTGAGTGCCGATTCGCCACTGGCTGCTGTCTTGCAGCGAATACCCTCCGACGCGAGGATATCTGACAGCAGCTCGCGGGCGTCTTTATCGTCATCGACAATCAGCACCCGTTGCGGCGGCAGGTCAGGTTCCAGCATGACGGCGCTTAGCGCTTCGCGCTCGGCGTCACTCAAAATGTCGTGGTCAGGCATGGCTTTCCCTATATGTTCAATACAATTCCCTGGCACAGCGGTGAGACATCGCTCAGCGAACTATCAATGTGCACCCCGTCGGATATTTTTCCAATAGCAGGATAGAGAGGTTTTTCTCACAGTTGCGTAAGGTTTTTCCGACATTCCATCACCCTGATTGCCGACCTAGACTTACGTCCAATGGGCACCCCGACCGCAGGGGTCGACCATGTCCATGTCATCCGACTACAACAATTCAAAAAAGACTGCGGTAATGGTTATGAGTAAAGCGGACGCCTTCACACAGGCAGGGAAAACCGCGGTGTTGCAAAACATCCAGGGCACGTTGCAATTCCTTCAGCGTTTTCCGCCCTTCAACCAGATGGAACACGCTCACCTGGCGTATCTGGTCGAGCAATGTCAGCTGCGTTTTTACGCCCCCGGCGAGAGCATCATCAAACCCGCCGACGGCCCGGTCGAGCACTTCTATATCGTCAAGCAAGGCCGGGTCGTGGGCGAGCGTCCGCATACAGCAACAGGTGGCACCGAGACGGTCTTCGAGATCACCACTGGCGAATGCTTCCCCCTCGCGGCATTACTGGGTGAGCGGGCGACCCGCACAGAGCACCTGGCCGGCGAAGACACCTTCTGCCTGCAACTGAACAAACCGGCGTTCATCCGCCTGTTTTCGCTATCGGACACCTTCCGCAACTTCGCCCTGCGCTGCGTCAGCAGCCTGCTGGATCAGGTCAACCAGCAAGTGCAGCAAAAAGCCGTGGAAACCCTCGGCACCCAATATTCACTCAATACCCGACTGGGCGAATTGGCCATGCGCCACCCGGTGACATGCGCCCCGCACACGCCATTGCGCGAAGCCGTGACGTTGATGCACGAACAACAGGTCGGCAGCATCGTGGTGGTCGATGAACTCAAGGCGCCACTGGGGATTTTCACCCTGCGCGACCTGCGTCAGACAGTGGCCAATGGCAGCAGTGATTTCAGTGAAGCCATCGAAGGGTACATGACCCGGGCGCCGTTCTTCCTGTCGCCGGATCACAGTGCATTCGACGCGGCGATTGCCATGACCGAACGGCACATCGCCCATGTCTGCCTGGTCAAGGACCAACGCTTGTGCGGCGTGGTTTCCGAGCGCGACCTGTTTTCCCTGCAAAGGGTCGACCTGGTACACCTGGCGCGCACTATCCGCAATGCCCAGAAAGTGGAAAACCTGGTGGCGCTGCGGGGCGAAATCGGTCAACTGGTCGAGCGCATGCTGGCCCACGGCGCGTCTTCGACGCAGATCACCCACATCATCACCTTGCTCAACGACCACACCGTGTGCCGGGTGATCGAGCTGACCCTCGCCGAAAAAGGCGACCCCGGCGTGCCGTTCAGTTGGCTGTGTTTCGGCAGTGAAGGCCGTCGCGAGCAGACCCTGCACACCGATCAGGACAACGGTATTCTGTTTGAAGCCAGGGACGCGGCCCATGCTGCCGAGATTCGCGGCAAGCTGCTGCCCATCGCCCAGCAGATCAACCAGAGCCTGGCGCTGTGCGGCTTCACCTTGTGCAAGGGCAATATCATGGCCGGCAACCCCGAGCTGTGCCTGTCCCGGGCCGAATGGGCGCGACGCTTTGCGGCGTTTATCCGCGAGGCAACCCCGGAGAACCTGCTGGGTTCGAGCATCTATTTCGATTTGCGCGTGGTCTGGGGCAGCGAGCAAGGCTGTGAGCAGTTGCGCCGGGGCATTCTCGAGCAGGTCGGCGACAACCGTTTGTTCCAGCGCATGATGGCCGAGAATGCGCTGCGCAATCGCCCGCCCGTAGGGCGTTTCCGCGAGTTCGTGCTGGCGCGCAAAAATGGCGAGAAGGCCACCCTGGACCTGAAAATCCAGGGCCTGACACCCTTTGTCGACGGCGCCCGGTTGCTGGCCCTGGTCCACGGTATCGAAGCGAACAACACGCTGGAGCGTTTTCGCCAGTTGGTTGCCAAGGAGGTCATCGATCCCCTGGACGGCGCCGCGTACGAAGAGGCGTATCACTTCATCCAGCAAACCCGCATGCAGCAACATCAACTACAGACCCGGGAGAATTTTCCTTACTCAAACCGGGTCGATCCCGACAGCCTCAATCATCTGGACCGACGCATCCTGCGTGAGTCCCTGCGCCAGGCACAACGCCTGCAAAGCAGCCTGGCCTTGCGGTATCAGTTATGAGCCTGTTTTCATGGCTGCGCCCGGCGAGTCCCGCCCTCCCGGCTCATCTACAACATCGTCTGGACCAATTACCGACGGCTGCCGGCCTGTCTGAGTGCAGCCTGCGCGAGCAACGCTGGGTGGTGCTCGATCTGGAAACCACCGGCTTGAACCTGAACAAGGACCACGTGTTGTCCATTGGCGCGGTGGTGATCGAGGACGGGGCCATCGACTTTCGCCAGCAATTCGAACGCACCCTGCAGTATCCGCAAGTGAAACTCGGCCCCAGTGTGCTGATCCACGGCATTGGCCCCAGCGCCATTGCGGCGGGCAGCGACCCGGCAGAAGCGCTGCTCGACTTGATGGAGTACATCGCAGACAGTCCGGTGCTGGCCTTCCACGCGCCGTTTGACCAACACATGCTCGGCCGTGCGCTGAAAGATCATCTGGGCTTCAAGTTGCAGCATACGTTTCTGGACGTGGCGGACATTGCACCGCTGCTGTGCCCACAAGCGCACATTCGCGAGGCCGGGCTGGACGACTGGATCGACTGGTTCAAGCTCGAAGTCTTCGAACGCCACCACGCCAGCGCCGACGCCCTGGCCACCGCTGAACTGGCGCTGATTCTGTTCAGCCGCGCGCGGCAGCAGCAAATTCATAGCCCGTTGAATCTGCAACAGCGCTTGAGTCAGCGCAAACGACGGCAGCAGGCGCCGTCCTTCTAAAGCCTTGTGCAAACCTGTGGCGAGGGGGCTTGCCCCCTCGCCACAGGTTAGTGCGCTCCTACAGGGGCCATCGCCAAATTCCTACCCGACCAACGCCAATTGCTTACCTCCCTCGCCTCTGACACAATCGCGAACTGTTCTCGTTAGTTAATATTTCCCAATCGGTGTGCGGCGTGTCGTCAGTCCCAAGCCCTCAAAATGAGCTCATCGGTGCGTTATATCGCGACCACCGCAGTTGGCTATTGGCCTGGCTTCGACGCAACGTCGCCTGCCCGCAGCGGGCCGAAGACCTGAGCCAGGACACGTTCGTGCGCTTGCTGGGCCGCGAGGAACTGAAGGTTCCGCGCGAGCCCCGTGCATTCCTGGTGGCGATCGCCAAGGGCCTGCTGTTCGATTATTTCCGCCGCGCCGCGCTGGAGCAGGCTTATCTCACCGAGTTGATGCTGGTTCCCGAAGCCGAACAACCGTCGGTGCAAGAACAGCAAATGATCCTCGAAGACCTGAAAAACATCGATCGTTTACTCGGCAAGCTTTCCAGCAAGGCCCGGGCGGCGTTCCTCTACAACCGTCTCGACGGCCTCGGCCATGCAGACATCGCCGATCGCCTCGGGGTGTCGGTGCCGCGGGTGCGCCAGTACTTGGCCCAAGGCATTCGCCAGTGTTACATCGCACTCTATGGTGAGCCGACATGAGTCCGTTCAGTTCCAAACCGGTATCGGCCAACGTGCTGGACGCGGCGATTGCCTGGCAGTTGTCCATGGACTCTGCCAACCCGGTAGAGCGCGAAGAGTTCGCCAAGTGGCACGCGGCCCACGAAGAGCACGCCCGCGCGTGGCGCCAGTTGGGCATGCTCGACCAGCGTTTCGGCGTGGCCAGCGGCCCGGCCCGCACTGCCTTGCTGCAATCGCGCGAAGGCATTCGTCGGCGAGTGCGCACGCTGAGTAGCGGTGTTGCCAGTATCGTTGCCGTGATCGGCCTGGCCCTGTTCGCCGGGGATCGTTACCTGCCGATCGACTATTGGATGGCCGACCAGCGCACCGCCGTTGGCGAGCAGCGCACTCTGCGTCTGGCTGACGGCACGCTGATCAATCTCAATACCCACAGCGCGCTGGATCTGCGTTTCGATGAAAAGCAGCGCCGCATCGTGCTTCAGGAAGGCGAAATCCTGGTGGAAACCGGCCATGGTGATCCCCGGCCGTTCATCGTCGAAACCCGTGAAGGCAGCATGCGCGCGCTGGGTACGCGGTTTCTGGTCAAGCGCGAGAAAGACGGCACGCGCCTGAGTGTGTTGCAGTCGGCGGTGGCGGTTCACCCTGAATCCTCCCCGGACGAACAGATTCTGCGCGAAGGCCAGCAGGTACTGATCCGCGACAACGGCCTGGGCCCGGTTCAGGCGGTCAACCTCGGTGCGGATGCCTGGACCCGCGGCATGCTGGTGGTGGACAACACGCGGCTGGAAGATCTGGTGCATGAAATCGGCCGCTATCGAAACGGTTACGTCGGGGTTGCACCGGAGGTGGCCGACCTGCGCATCACCGGCAGCTTCCCGCTACGCGACACCGACCTGGCACTCAATGCCCTGCTGCCGACCCTGCCGGTGCAGATCGAACGGCACACGCAATGGTGGGTGAAGGTCGTGGCCAAGGCCGATGCCAAGCCCTGAAAAGCTTTGTGTCTGATCAACCGTCATCGCGAGCAATCGAGCGTCGACCGGCTGCTCCCACATTGGAATGCATTTCAACATGTGGGAGCGAGCTTGCTCGCGATGGCGGCGTTCGACTCCCCCGCAAAAAATCGGTTTGACCCAATACCCGCCGCAATCGACTTCTGAATCGAAATTATTTTCATCCAGCCCTATCACTTTTTGATTTTCGTTCGGCACACAGGCAATTGAGAAATATTTCCATTCAGGAGCCGCTGTATGCCCCGTTCGCTAGACTCCCTGTTGCGTCGCAGTTTGCTGGCGGTCGCCATTGCCCTTTGCACCCCGTTGGTCAGCAGCCAACTGGTCGCCGCTGAACAGGCGTCCAGCCTCCACGCCTACAACCTGCCGACCGCACCACTGGCCAACACCCTGAACCAGATCGCCAGCCAGGCCGGCTTGGCCCTGTCGTTGAATCCATCCTTGGCCGCAGGCAAGACCTCGGCGCCAGTCAAAGGCCAGTTCGACGCAGCCGGCGCCCTGCGCGAAGCCCTGCGTGGCACCGGGCTGCAACTGGAACAGAGCAGTGCAGGCACCTACAGCCTGGTGGCCGTGCCCGAGGGCGTGATGGACTTGCCGGCCACCAGCGTGATCGGTGTGCAAGACACTGAAAGCGCCTGGGGCCCGGTACAGGGCTACCTGGCCAAGCGCACCGCCGCCGGCACCAAGACAGACACCGCGCTGGTCGAGGCGCCACGTTCGATTTCGGTCGTCACTCGTGAGCAGATGGACGACCGCAACGCACACACCCTCGACGATGCCGTGCGCTACTTGCCGGGCATCACCTCCAGCAGCTTCGGCAGCGACACCCGCGCCGACTGGTTGCGCGTGCGGGGGTTCGAACCAACTCAATTCCTCGACGGCCTGCCACTGCCAAAAGGTGTGTACTCCAACCCGAAACAGGAAACCTGGAACCTCGACCGCCTGGCGCTGCTGCGCGGCCCGGCCTCCTCGGTGTACGGCCAGACCCCGCCGGGCGGCCTGCTGGACATGGTCAGCCGCCGCCCAAGCGCTGAAGCCAGCAGCGAGGTCCAACTGCAATACGGCAGCGACAATCATCGCCAGGTCAACTTCGCCAGCACCGGCAAGATCGATGACGAAGGCCAGTTCCTGTACAGCCTCAGCGGCGTACTGCGCGACGGCGGCACGCCCATCGACCACATCGATGACAAGCGCTACAACATTGCGCCAAGCCTGACCTGGAACATCGACGAAGACACCAGGTTCACCCTGCTCACGCAGTTCACCCGTGACGATACCGGTATCACCAGTCAGTTCTATCCGATCCAGGGCACCAAGATCGACATGCCGTTCGGCGAGATCTCCCACCACAAGAACCTGGGTGACCCGAACTACGACTTCTACGACCGCACCTACTACGCGCTGGGTTATGCCTTCGAACACCGCCTGAACGATGTCTGGCAGTTCCGGCAGAACCTGCGCTACACCAAGTCGGAGCTGTCGTTCCAGGCCGTGACCGTCAACAGCTACAACCCTGACTTTGCCAACCTCGGCTTTGTCGTCGACGATCAAGGCAACACCGGCCGTGGCACCACCAACGTCGACGAAGACATCGCCCAATTCGCCGTGGACAACAACTTCCAGGGCGACTTCGTCACCGGCGACGTCAGTCACACCTTGCTGATCGGCCTGGACCACCAGCGCAACACCACCAACTACCTCTCGATCTTCGGCACCGCGCCTGGCATCAACGTCAACGACCCGGTCTATGGCTTGCCGATCACCCGTCCGCCGCGTTCCACAGCCTTCTATGACTACGAACAGAAGACCCAGCAGACCGGCCTGTACATCCAGGACCAGATGGCCCTCGGCCAATGGCGCCTGACCCTCGGCGGTCGTGAAGACTGGGTCCACACCGGTACCACATTCTTCAACAAGGGCGATGCCACCAACACCGAACGCGACAAGAACTTCAGCGGCAACGCGGCGATCAGCTACGTGTTCGACTCGGGCTTCGTGCCCTACCTGTCCTACGCCGAATCGTTCCAGCCGACCAGCAATGCCGTTGCCTCGCCGACCGAGTCGTTCAAGCCGACCGAAGGCAAGCAATGGGAACTGGGGATCAAGTACCAGCCACCGGGCAGCAACACGCTGTTGACCGCGGCTGTGTATGACCTGACCCAGAAAAACGTTTCCGTGACCAACAACGTGGGCAACGTGACGGTCACCAGCCAGACCGGCGAAGTGAAAGTCAAAGGCCTGGAGCTGGAAGCCGTATCCGACGTGACCGAAAACCTCAAGGTCACTGCTGCTTACACCCTGGCCAAATCCGAAGTGCAAGAAGGCATTTACAAGGGCAATCGCCTACAACTGATGCCTAACCAGCAAGCATCGGTGTGGGGCGACTACACCTGGCACAACGGCGTGCTGAATGGCTTCGGCATCGGCGCTGGCGCGCGCTACACCGGCAACACCTACGGCGATCAGGCCAACACCTGGCTGGGCAAGGCCGGCGCCTACACGGTGTTCGACGCCGTGGTTCACTACGACCTCGGTCGCCTGGACAACAGCCTCAAAGGCGCTTCGCTGGCCGTTAATGCGACCAACCTGTTCGACAAGGACTACATCTCGACTTGCGACAGCTACTACTGCTACTACGGCGACCAGCGCAGTGTCGTCGCAAGTGCAACCTACAAGTGGTAACGCTTTGAGCTGACACGCCCAATGACCAGGCCGTCCTTCGTGGGCGGTTTTGGTTTTTCTGAAGGCTATGAAATGAAAAGTAAAACAATTCGCCGTTGGTCCGCTGTTCATACCTGGACCAGCCTGATTTGTACGGTGTTCCTGTTGCTGCTGGCACTGACCGGCCTGCCGTTGATCTTCCACCACGAGATCGACCACTTGCTGGGCGATGCGCCTGACGTGAAGGAAATGCCGGCAGACACCCCGCACCTGAATTTGCAGCAGTTGGTGCAGGCCGCCGAGAAGCATCGCCCCGGTGAAGTCATGCAGTATTTCGGCTTCGAGGACGATGAGCCCAACGCGGTGCTGACCATCATGGCCGCGACCGCTGGCACCGAGCCGAACTCGTCTCACACCTTCATGCTCGATGCCCGTACCGGCGAAGCGCTGGAGACGCCATCGGCCAACGGCGGTTTCATGCTGACCATGCTGCGCTTGCACGTGGACATGTTCGCCGGGCTACCGGGCAAGTTGCTGCTGGCGTTCATGGGGATTCTGTTCGTGGTGGCGATCGTTTCCGGCACGGTGTTGTACTTGCCGTTCATGCGCCGCTTGAAATTCGCCACCGTGCGCCAGGACAAATCCACGCGCCTGCGCTGGCTCGACCTGCATAACCTGATCGGTGTGGTGACTCTGACCTGGGCCCTGGTGGTCGGCGTGACCGGCGTGATCAGTGCCTGTGCCGACCTGATCATTGCCGCCTGGCGCAATGACAGCCTCAGTGCGATGGTCGCGCCATACCGCGATGCACCGCCGCTGACACAACGGGCGCCGGCCACCCGCTTGCTCGATATCGCCAAGGATGTCGCGCCGGGCATGCAGCCGGACTTCATCGCCTTCCCCGGCACCCGATTCTCCAGCGAGCACCATTACGCGGTGTTCATGAAAGGCAGCACGCACCTGACCTCGCACTTGCTAACGCCGGTACTGATCGACGCCAGCACCCTGCAAGTCACCGCCGTAGCCGAACGACCGTGGTACATGGACGCCATGGGCATGTCGCAACCGCTGCACTTCGGTGACTACGGCGGCATGCCGATGAAGATCCTCTGGGCGACCCTCGATGTGCTGACCATCATCGTGCTCGGCAGCGGGGTCTACCTGTGGGTGGTGCGGCGCAAGGCTGCAAGGCCTGTGCTGGAAAAAGCGGAGAGCATGGCATGAAGCCCCGGCAGTCGAACTTCTGGAAAGTCTTCGCCGTACCGACCGTCATCGCGGGGCTCAGCGCGACAGGGTTGTTTGCCGCGTTGCTCGGGGATGGTGTTTGGGATTCGTTGAGCTGGGTGGGGCTGGGTGTCCCCGCCGCTCTTGCCCTGCGCGGCCTCCTGCAACGCCGCTGATCCCTTGTGGGAGCGAGCTTGCTCGCGATGGGGCCGTGTCAATCACCATTGTTGTATCTGACACACCGCCATCGCGAGCAAGCTCGCTCCCACAGGGATTACGAAAACCTTTAACCCCCAACAGTCATACGACGACGCCATCCCCCACCCGTCGCCTCCCCCCGCAAATCCGCTGACATATCTGTTGACAGTTTTACCCTTGCGCTCCTATAAAGGTGCATGTTGTACGACAACCTACAACAACTGCAGCACCAAAAATAAATCCAAAAAATGATGGTGACGTGATGAAAGTCAAAGGTATCCGCTGGTGGATGGTCGGCCTGGTGACGGCCGGCCTGATGGTCAACTACCTGGCTCGCAATACCCTGTCAGTGGCCGCTCCGACCCTGATGAGTGAAATGAACATCTCCACCGAGCAGTACTCGCACATCGTGGTCGCGTGGCAGGTGTGCTATGCGCTGATGCAGCCGGTGGCCGGCTACATCATCGATGCCATCGGCACCAAAATGGGCTTTGCCATTTTTGCCTTCGCCTGGTCGATTGCCTGCGCGCTGGCTGCCCTGGCGACCGGTTGGCAGGGCCTGGCCTTTGTCCGCGGCCTGCTTGGCCTGACCGAAGCGGCGGGTTTGCCGGCGGCGGTCAAGACTTCCACAGAATGGTTCCCGGCCAAAGAACGCTCGGTGGCCATCGGCTGGTTCAACATTGGTTCGTCGATTGGTGCCGTACTGGCGCCGCCGCTGGTGGTCTGGGCGATTCTGCACAGCGGCTGGGAACTGGCGTTCCTGATCGTCGGCGGCCTGGGCGTGGCCTGGACTTTCCTGTGGATGATCCTCTACAAGCACCCACGGGATCAAAAACGCCTGAGCGACGAAGAACGCGACTACATCCTCAGCGGTCAGGAAGAGCACTTCAAAGACCCGGCGACGAAAAAAGGCAGCTGGAAAAAGATCATCGGCAACCGCAACTTCTACGCCATCGCCAGCGCGCGCATGCTCTCGGAACCGGCGTGGCAGACCTTCAACGCGTGGATTCCGCTGTACCTGATGACCGAACGGCACATGAACATCAAAGAGATCGCGATGTTTGCCTGGCTACCGTTCCTGGCCGCTGACCTTGGCTGCGTGCTCGGCGGTTACCTGAGCCCGTTCTTCCACAAGTACTGCAACGTGTCGTTGTTCACTTCGCGCAAGATGGTCCTGTTGTTCGGTGCCTCGTGCATGATCGGCCCGGCCTGCATCGGCCTGGTGGCCAGCCCATACACCGCGATTGCGCTGCTGTGCATCGGCGGCTTCGCTCACCAGACCCTGTCCGGTGCGCTGTATGCGATTACCTCCGACTCCTTCGGCAAAAACGAAGTGGCCACCGCCACCGGCATGGGCGGCATGTTCGGCTACCTGGGCGCAGCCGCGTTCACCCTGGTGTTTGGCGTGATGGTGACCAAAATCGGTTACAGCCCGCTGTTCGTGGTGCTGGCGATTTTCGACATCGTTGCCGCGTTCATCGTCTGGACGGTTGCCCGTGAGATCAAGCCGCAGGTGGCTCCAGCTTCTGAAGCGGGGCAGACACTGCAACCTGCCAGCTGAAATGCAAAACCTGTGGGAGCGAGCTTGCTCGCGATGGGGCCATGTCAGTCACCATTGTCGTATCTGACACACCGCCATCGCGAGCAAGCTCGCTCCCACAGGAGATCGTCATTTGAGCTACCAGGCCAACACGCTATGCTGCCCGTCACTGCCACCGATCGAGACGCTACCATGTCCGCCCCGAGCATGACCCTGTACCACAACCCGCTCTCTCCCTTCGTTCGCAAAGTCATGGTGCTGCTGCACGAAACCGGTCAACAGGACCGCGTGGCATTGCAGACCAGCGTGCTCACCCCGGTCAACCCGGACCTGACCCTGATCGACGACAACCCGCTGAGCAAAATCCCGGCGCTGCGTCTGGCCGATGGCAATGTCATCCATGACAGCCGGGTCATCCTCGACTACCTCGATCAGCAGCACGTCGGCAACCCGCTGATCCCCCGCGAAGGCTCGGCCCGCTGGCGGCGCCTGACCCTCGCGTCACTTGCCGACGGCATCATGGACGCGGCCGTGCTGGTGCGCTACGAAGTCGCCCTGCGCGCCCCGGAAAAACACTGGGACGAATGGCTCGACGGCCAGCGCGAAAAAATCCGCCGCGCCCTGGCATTGCTGGAGAAAGATGCGATTGCCGAGCTGACCTGCCACTTCGACGTCGCGGCAATCAGCGTGGCCTGTGCACTGGGTTACCTGGACTTGCGCCATCCGGATCTGGATTGGCGCACGGCGAATCCGCAACTGGCGGCGTGGTATTTCGAGGTGAGCCAGCGGCCTTCGATGATTGCGACGATGCCGAAGGTTTAAGCCTTCAAAAAATCAGCAATCCGGTTTGTCGGCCGTAAAACGCCGAGCCGGATTCACCGCCGCCCCGAACTCACGCAACGCCTTGGCGCCAATCAGCAACGGGTAGTTAAAGCTGCTGCGGTCAGTCAGGTTGACCTCCACGGTGCGCTTGACGTTACCCAGGCACAGCTCCAGATCGACCACTGGACGCTTCGTGGGCGCGACTACTTCGCTGTCATCTTCCTCCTCTTCGGAACGGGTTTTTATCTTGCTGACGCGCGCGACCTTGTGTTCGTAGACCTGGTTGCTCGCATTCTTGGTGCCGAGACGGAAGCGCACCCAGTCCTCACCGTCACGCTTGAAGGTTTCGATGTCCTTCGCCGACAGCGACGCGGTCAGGGCACCGGTGTCCATTTTGGCCTTGAGGACCTGCCCGCCGATTTCCGGCAGGGCAATGTATTCATAGCGCCCGTACAGGGTCGGCTCGGCGGCCATGACCGGCAGGGCGATGAGGGAGAACACTGCAAGGAGGGATTTCACGTAATGGGTTTCCATGAGAGTGTGCGGTCGGATTTTAGACCGTCGTTCGCTTGATCGTTCCCACAAGGTTAACGACCCGAAAGTGAAACATTCGTCAGCACCGGTTTGGCCTGCCGCCCGAAGCTGCTTATCATGGCGCGCCCAACCGCCTCCACGAGTGACTTATGCGCCGCCTGCTCACCGGCTGTTTCGTGACCCTGCTGCTTGTGCTCAACACCCTGGTCCTGATCGGACCACTGCTGGTGTTTGCCCTGCTCAAGCTGGTCCTGCCCGGCCGTTTTCGCGATTACGCCTCATGGGTGGTGATGTGGATCGCCGAGACCTGGTCCGGGATCGACAAGCTGATTTTCCGCCTGTGCATCCCCACCCAATGGGACATCCGCGGCGGCGACGATCTGCGCCGTGATACCTCGTACCTGGTGATCAGCAACCATCAATCCTGGGTCGACATCCCGGCGCTGATCCAGACGCTGAACCGGCGCACACCGTTCTTCAAATTCTTCCTCAAGAAAGAACTGATCTGGGTGCCCTTCCTGGGCCTGGCGTGGTGGGCGCTGGATTACCCGTTCATGAAGCGCTACAGCAAGGCATTCCTGGCCAAACACCCGGAACTGGCGGGCAAGGATCTGGAGATCACCAAACAGGCCTGCGAGCTGTTCAAGCGCCAACCGGTAACCGTGGTCAATTATCTGGAAGGCACGCGGTTCACGTCGGCCAAACGCGCTCAGCAGCAATCACCGTTCAACCACCTGCTCAAGCCCAAGGCTGGCGGCGTGGCGTTTGTACTGGCGGCGATGGGCGAACAGCTGGATGCGATTCTCGATGTGACGGTGGTTTACCCGCAGCAGAAGATTCCGGGGTTCTGGGACTTGATCAGCGGCGATGTGCCGAGGGTCATCATCGATATCCGAACCCGCGAACTCGACCCGGCGCTGTGGCAGGGCGACTACGAAAACGATCCGCTGTTTCGTGAAAAAACCCAGAACTGGGTCAACCAGCTCTGGATCGAGAAGGATCAGCGCATCGACGCCTTGCACGCCGAGCGCCGTTGAATCAGCTTCCCGCGCCAGCGCCCCAGATGCTGCCCAGGCTACTCAGCAGCGTACCGCCGACGCCCTGCTGACCGAAGTACTGCAGGAGCACCGGGGCAAACTGGCCGATCATGCCGCTGTCCATGCCCAGAGCGCTGAAGGCGTTGTTCAGGTCGTTGGCGTCCTTGACGTTACCCAGGGCATTGTCCAGCCCTGCCGCTTTGCCGCTGGAGCCGAGCAGACCGGCCAGCGCACCCAACTCGCCGCCACCCGAGAGCATGTTGATGCCCGGCACGCTTTTGGCCAGTTCCGAGTAGTCGGTCGAACTTAACTGATTCTTCGCCAGCCCCAGCATCGCCCCGGCACCGCCGATGGCTTGCTGTGGGGTGATGTTCAATTGAGTGAGCGTGCTCAGCAGGTCGGCTGTCTGCGGTGTTGGTGCGGCAGTCGCGGTCGCGTCACCGCCATTCATGCCCGAAATCGCATTGGCCGCGTCGTTCAGGCTGAACTGCGCAAAGGCCGGGCTGGCGGACAGTGCCAACAGCGAAGCCAATGCAATGCCGCGTGAAATATTCATCCAGACATCCTCTTGTGCCATGAAACCATCCGAAAACCGGCGGTAAAACTGCCGGTTTGACCAGGCATCCTCAATCATGTTCCTTGCCGCGCATCCGTTTTTACACAGGGCATGCATAAAAAACGTGGATCCCTGGATGCCACGCGATGAATAAAGCGTCAACGCAACCTATCAATACTGAGAGTACCTACCGCTGTTCCCTTTCCCCAACATGACGACTCCAATCCGTGCAAAGGAGTACATCATGATACGTAAAACACTCGCAGCAAGCGCCGTACTACTGTCAGTAGTAACATCAAACGCCCTGGCGGCAGTGACTGTGTGTCCATCGGCCGTCAGTATCGAACAAAAGAAAGAGGAGCAAGGCTACAGCTACTCCGCCCCTGGGCCGAACGGCCGCGTCTGGGTCGGCGAAAACCCCTTTGCCGAGGAGGGGGACCTGAAAACCTTCGTGTTCACCGGAGCGGTCTACCGCGATGTCAGTTCCGAAGGTAATACGGACGTAGTTTCGTGCGATTACGAGGGTGACGAATGGTATGCGTTTGCCAGGATGACGTTGTACTCGTTCAGAGGATGGGCCCCTGTCAACGGCACAAAATGGAAGCCCCAACCAACTGCAGGAAAGGCCGAAACCTTCAATAAAATCAAGTACGTTGAGTATTGCGATTCACGGACCGAAAAAGAATGTGAATTCAACTACAAATTCCTGACCACTCCACCAACAGGCCATTGAACACAAAAAAAAGGGCGACCACAGTCGCCCTTTTTCATTAGCTCTTTACGCCGCGCTGAACATCTTGTGCGGATCGATCACAAACTTCTTCGGCACGCCGGCATCGAACTCGCCGTAACCCTGCGGAGCCTGATCCAGGCTGATCACCTGAACGCCCACCACTTCGGCGATGTTGATACGGTCCCACATGATCGCCTGCATCAGTTGGCGGTTGTACTTCATTACCGGGGTCTGGCCGGTATGGAAGCTGTGGGACTTGGCCCAGCCCAGACCGAAGCGGATGCTCAGGCTGCCCATTTTCGCGGCAGCGTCGACAGCACCCGGATCTTCGGTCACGTAGAGGCCGGGGATGCCGATCTTGCCTGCCACACGCACCACGCCCATCAGCGAGTTGAGCACAGTGGCCGGGGCTTCGTGTTTCACGCCGGCATGGCCGTGGCCGCGGGCTTCGAAACCTACGGCGTCGACGGCGCAATCCACTTCTGGTTCACCGAGCAGTGCGGCGATCTGTTCGTGCAGCGGCGTTTCCAGGGACAGGTCGGCGATTTCGAAGCCCTGGGCCTTGGCGTGAGCCAGGCGAACGGTGTTGACGTCGCCGACGATCACCACTGCCGCACCCAACAGACGGGCCGAAGCGGCTGCAGCCAGGCCAACCGGACCGGCACCAGCGATGTACACGGTGCTGCCCGGGCCAACGCCAGCGGTCACGGCACCGTGATAGCCGGTCGGCAGGATGTCGGAAAGGCAGGTCAGGTCGCGGATTTTTTCCATGGCCCGGTCGCGATCCGGCAGTTTCAGCAGGTTGAAATCGGCGTACGGCACCATGGCGTATTCGGCCTGGCCACCGGTCCAGTCGCCCATGTCGACATAGCCATAAGCACCGCCCGGACGCGCCGGGTTGACGCTCAGGCACACGCCGGTATGCATCTCTTTGCAGGAGCGGCAGCGCCCGCAAGCCACGTTGAACGGAACGGACACCAGGTCGCCGATCTGCAGGTTTTCGACGTCGCTGCCCTTCTCGATCACTTCACCAGTGATCTCGTGGCCCAGTACCAGGCCGGTTTGCGCCGTGGTACGCCCGCGCACCATGTGCTGGTCGGAACCACAGATGTTGGTGGACACCACACGCAGGATGACAGCGTGTTCAATCTTCCTGCCGCGCGGGTCCTGCATTTTCGGATAGTCAATACTCTGCACTTCGACCTTGCCAGCGCCGAGATACACCACTCCACGATTACCAGACATGCTTTCACCTCGATGTTGTTTTTATGAAACCGCGTTACCCAGGCAGGCAGCGCGTTAAGTGCTCGGGTTATTGCCTATGTGTCTTGTGTTGTCTGTTAAGACCTCTTCGCTGGCAAGCCAGCTCCTACAGGGGAAACGCGATCAGCTGTAGGAGCGGCGATGCGGCGTTCCGACCTGCCAGCGAAAGCGATCTAAAGAACGACCGTACGATTGGCGTTCAAAAACACTCTTCTCTCGATGTGATACCCAACGGCCCGGGCCAACGTCAGCCCTTCGATATCCCGCCCCTTGGCAATCAGGTCTTCCGGGTAATGGCTGTGGTCCACTGCCTCCACGCCCTGGGCAATGATCGGGCCTTCATCGAGGTCGTTGTTGATGTAATGCGCCGTGGCGCCCACCAGTTTCACGCCCTTGTTGTAGGCCTGGTGATAAGGCTTCGCGCCCTTGAACCCGGGCAGCAGGGAGTGATGGATGTTGATCGCCTTGCCATCGAGTTTGCGGCACAGCTCCGGCGACAGTACTTGCATGTAGCGCGCAAGGATCACCAGCTCCGCACCGGACTCTTCGATGACCTGCCACACCTGACGCTCTTGGGACGGCTTGTCGTTCGGATCCAGCGGGAAGTGGTAGTACGGAATCTGGTGCCAGTCGGCCAGCGGCTTGAGGTCCGGGTGGTTGGAGACCACGGCAGCGACGTCCATCGATAACTGGCCGATGCGTTGGCGATAGAGCAAGTCGTTGAGGCAGTGATCGGCCTTGGAGACCATGATCACCACTTTCGGTCGGTAGTTCGGCGCGGTCAGTTCGAAGATCATGCCAAAGGCATCACCCCGCTCGGCCAGGCCCGCGCGGAACGACTGCTCGTCGAAGCCGTCGGGTTGGCGGAATTCCACACGAATGAAGAAACGGCCCGAGAGCCGGTCATCGAAGGAATGGTGCTCGGTGACGTAGCAGCCCTGCTCGAACAGAAAGCGGGTCACCACATCCACCGTGCCGAGCACGCTTGGGCAGTCGGCGGTCAGAATCCATGTGTCTGGGGCGCGGCTCATGGTGCGGTGACTCCTGAGAAATCGGTGGATGCCAACTGTAGGAGCGAGCCCTGCTCGCGATGGAGGCCAACGATGACGCGTACTTTCTGATTCAACGCGTTGCCTTGAAGTCCATCGCGAGCAGGCTCGCTCCTACAGTGACGGCGGTGATCAAGCCTGGACGCTCAGCCCGAACTCGGCAGAAGCATCCTGCAACCACAGCCACCAGTAATCCGAGAAGCTGCGACGAATCAACAGTTCCCAAGTGTCTTCAGCGGTGTGACGGATCATCAGTTGCGACTTGGCGAACACCGTGCCGACAGCTTTGCCCACCGGGAAGTTGTTCGGGTGCACGTCGTAGCTGGTGGACTTCATCAGCACCTGGCGCACGTTCGGGCCGCTCAGTTCGAGGAGTTGCTGGCCGCCGCTGACGTTGACGATTGCAATGTGCAGATCGCCCAGCGCTTTGCGCAGTTTTTGCTCGGCGGCAAGTTCTTCACCGCTCGGCACGATCAGCAGCCATTCATCCGGCCCCATCCATTGCAGGCTGGTTTCGCCTTTGACGATGACGCTCAGCGCACCCGGCAACTCGATACCGAGGGCCTTATGCACGCCAGCAGCGAATGCGGCGTCGTGGCCATTGCCACGGATGGTCAGGTGGCCGAGGAGTTTCTTCTCACGCACGGTCACACCGGCGTTCTTGCGACCCTTGCCCACCAGGCTGGCGAGGTCGGCGTGATGCAGCGACGACTCGGCCTTGGCCCCGGAGGTTGGGCGTTGTTGGTAAACATTGGCTGCGGTCATAAAGCACCTGTTCTGAATTCTGTTGGTTCCGACCCTTGTGCTGGCTGTTCTATCGCCATCGCGAGCAGGCTCGCTCCTACAGGGGTTACGCGATCTCCTGTGGGAGCGAGCTTGCTCGCGATGGCGGCAGCTCACACTCCACAGGACCCGAAGCCTTTACACGTTCTGGCGTTCGCCCTTCGGATCGAAGAACACCGAAGGAACGATTTCCGCCTCGATCACGCTGCCGTCGGCCAGCGGTGCGAATACACGCTCGCCCATGCGGTTCAGGCCACCCTTGACCACGCCCATGGCGAACGAATAGCCCAGGGAGTTGTGCAGGTAACTGGAGGTCACGTGACCCACCATGGTCATCGGGATCGCCTGCTTGGTGTTGAACACCAGTTGCGCGCCTTCCGGCAGCCATTTGTTCGGATCGATCGGCTTGAGGCCAACCAGCTGCTTGCGCTGATCACGCACGCAGTCTTCACGGTTCATGCCACGCCAGCCGATCCACGAGAACGGTTTGGTGCGACCGACACACCAGCCCATGTTCAGGTCGTCCGGAGTCATCGAGCTGTCAGTGTCCTGACCGACGATGATGAAGCCCTTCTCGGCCCGCAGCACGTGCATGGTTTCCGTGCCGTACGGCGTCAGGTTGTACTTCTTGCCGGCGTCGACGATTTTTTCCAGCACGCCCATCGCGTAGTCGGCCTGCACGTTGACTTCGTACGACAGCTCACCGGTAAACGAAATCCGGAATACCCGCGCCGGCACACCACCGACCAGACCTTCTTTCCAGGTCATGAACGGGAAGGCTTCGTTGCTCAGGTCGATGTCGGTGACTTCGCTGAGCAGCTTGCGGCTGTTCGGCCCGGACAAGGTCATGGTTGCCCAGTGGTCGGTCACGGAGGTGAAGTACACCTTCATGTCCGGCCATTCGGTCTGGTGGTACAGCTCCAGCCACTGCAGCACACGAGCTGCGCCGCCGGTGGTGGTGGTCATGACGAAATGGTTGTCGGCCAGGCAAGCCGTCACGCCGTCGTCGAACACCATGCCGTCTTCTTTGCACATCAGGCCGTAGCGCGCCTTGCCCACATCGAGCTTGGTCCAGGCGTTGGTGTAGACGCGGTTGAGGAACTCGCGCGTATCCGGGCCCTGGATGTCGATCTTGCCCAGGGTCGAAGCGTCGAGCAGACCGACGCTGTCGCGCACGGCTTTGCACTCACGCTTGACTGCCGCGTGCAGGTCTTCACCGGATTTCGGGAAGTACCACGGACGTTTCCACTGGCCGACGTCTTCGAACTCGGCGCCGCTCTTCAGGTGCCATTGATGCAGTGCGGTGTAGCGCACCGGCTCGAAGATGTGCCCACAGTGACGACCGGCCACGGCGCCAAAGGTCACCGGCGTGTAGTTCGGACGGAACATGGTGGTGCCCATCTGCGGGATGGTCACGTTCAGCGAGCGGGCAGCGATGGCCAGGCCATTGACGTTGCCGAGCTTGCCCTGATCGGTACCGAAGCCCAGCGCGGTGTAGCGCTTGACGTGCTCGACCGACTCGAAGCCTTCACGGGTCGCCAGTTCGATGGCGGCAGCGGTGACGTCGTTTTGCAGGTCGACGAATTGCTTCGGCGCCCGTGCGGTGTTCTTTTCATGCGGCACCTGGAACAGCGCCAGGGTCGGCTCTTCGAGACGGCTCAGGGCTTTGGGCAGTACGCCTTCGACGGTCTGGAACCCGGCTTCAGCGGCGGCGCGGGCGCCCCCTTCAAAACCGTCGGCCAGAGAATCGCCAAGGCCGTAGACGCCGTTGATGCCACCGACACACACGCGCTTCTGCGGTGCTTCGCCCGGTACGAAACCGAGGATGTCTTCGCGCCAGATCGGCTTGCCACCCAGGTGCGAAGCCAGGTGAACCACCGGGCTGTAACCACCGGAGCTCGCCACCACGTCGCAGTCGAGCCATTCGCCTGGGCTGGTCACGGTGTGGGCTTTGACATCGATGGCGGCCACACGGGCAGCGGTCACGCGCTTGCTGCCACGGGCCTCGATCACGGCGCTGCCGGTGAGAATGCGGATACCTTTGGCACGTGCTTCTTCCACCAGCGCACCACGCGGGTTGCTGCGGGCGTCGGCGATGGCCACCACTTGCAGGCTGGCATCGAGCCAATCCAGGGCAACGCGGTAGGCGTGGTCGTTGTTGGTCGACAGCACCAGCTTCTTGCCCGGTGCCACACCGTAACGGCGCACGTAGGTCGAGATGGCGCCGGCGAGCATGTTGCCTGGCACGTCGTTGTTGCCGTAGACCAGTGGACGCTCGTGAGCGCCGGTCGCCAGCACTACACGCTTGGCACGGACCCGGTGAATGCGCTGACGCACCTGGCCGATCGGTGCGCGGTCGCCGAGGTGATCGGTGAGGCGCTCGTGAATGGTCAGGAAGTTATGGTCGTGGTAGCCATTGACGGTGGCGCGCGGCAACAGCAGCACGTCCGGGGTGTTCTTCAGTTCGTCGATGACGCTGGCGACCCACTCGGTCGCAGGCTTGCCGTCGAGGCTTTCGCGGGAATCGAGCAGGCTGCCGCCGAACTCTTCCTGCTCATCGGCGAGGATCACCCGGGCACCGCTGCGCGCAGCCGCCAGGGCAGCCGCCAGACCGGCAGGGCCGGCACCGACGATCAGCACGTCGCAGTGCTGGTTCATGTAGTCGTAGGTGTCCGGATCGTTCTCGGTCGGCGAGCGACCCAGGCCGGCGGCCTTGCGGATGTACTTCTCGTAAGTCATCCAGAACGATTGCGGGTACATGAAGGTTTTGTAGTAGAAGCCCGGTGGCATCAGCTTGCCGCCGACCTTGCCGAGAATCCCCATCATGTCGTTGTTCACGCTCGGCCAGCCGTTGGTGCTGGTGGCGACCAGGCCCTGATACAGCGCCTGTTGCGTGGCGCGCACGTTCGGGATCTGCGTGGCTTCGGTGGCGCCGATCTGCAGCACCGCGTTCGGCTCTTCGGCACCGGCGGCGAAGATGCCGCGCGGACGGGAATACTTGAAGCTGCGACCGATGATGTCGACGCCGTTGGCCAGCAGTGCAGCGGCCAGGGAATCGCCTTCGAAGCCTTTGTAGTTCTGGCCGTTGAAGGTGAAGGTCAAGACTTTGTTGCGGTCGATCCGTCCGCCGTTGGACAGGCGATTGATCTGGCTCATACCTTCTCTCCCAGAGCCGTGCTGGCCGCTTTCGGGCTATCGGTCTTGTCGGTGAATTGTGGCTTGGTGCCGATCTTGTAGGTTTCGAGAATCTCGTAGGTCACGGTGTCGCGGGTGACGTTGAAGTACTGACGGCAACCGGCAACGTGATCCCACAGCTCGTGGTGCAGACCGCGCGGGTTGTCGCGGAAGAACATGTAGTCGCCCCACTCCTCGTCGGTGCAGGTGCTCGGATCCAGTGGACGCGGGATGTGCGCCTGGCCGGATGCATGGAATTCCTCTTCGGAGCGCAGTTCGCCACAGTGAGGACAGAAGATATGCAACATAGGGATTTCTCCTGTTAGTGGGCGACTGCTGCAGCGCCGTGTTCGTCGATCAACGCACCGTTGTGGAAACGGTCGATGGAGAAAGGTGCAGCCAATGGGTGCATTTCACCCTTGGCCAGGCTGGCGGCAAATACGTTGCCCGAGCCAGGTGTGGCCTTGAAGCCACCGGTACCCCAACCGCAGTTGAAGAACATGTTGGGTACCGGTGTTTTCGAAATGATCGGGCACGCATCCGGCGTGGTGTCGACGATGCCGCCCCACTGACGGTTCATGCGCACGCGGGACAACACCGGGAACATCTCGACGATGGCCTGGACGGTGTGTTCGATCACCGGGTAGGAACCGCGCTGACCGTAGCCGTTGTAACCGTCGATACCGGCCCCGATCACCAGGTCGCCCTTGTCGGACTGGCTGATGTAACCGTGTACGGCGTTGGACATGATCACGCTGTCGATAATCGGCTTGATCGGCTCGGACACAAGCGCTTGCAGCGGGTGCGATTCGATCGGCAGACGGAAACCGGCGAGTTTGGCCATGTGCCCGGAGTTACCGGCGGTGACCACACCGACGCGCTTGGCGCCGATGAAGCCCTTGTTGGTTTCAACGCCGATGCACACGCCGTTTTCCTTGCGGAAACCGATCACTTCGGTCTGCTGGATCAGGTCCACGCCGAGGGCGTCTGCGGCACGGGCAAAGCCCCAGGCCACGGCATCGTGACGGGCCACGCCGCCGCGACGCTGGACGGTTGCGCCCATCACCGGGTAGCGAGTGTTCTTGGAGCAGTCGAGGTACGGAATCTCGTCGGCAACCTGTTTGGCATCGAGCAGTTCACCGTCCACGCCATTGAGGCGGTTGGCGCTGACCCGACGCTCGGAATCACGAATGTCCTGCAGGGTGTGGCACAGGTTGTAGACGCCACGCTGGGAGAACATCACGTTGTAGTTCAGGTCCTGGGACAGGCCTTCCCACAGTTTCATCGCGTGTTCGTACAGGTGCGCCGACTCGTCCCACAGGTAGTTTGAGCGAACGATGGTGGTGTTGCGCGCGGTGTTACCGCCGCCCAGCCAGCCTTTCTCGACCACGGCCACGTTGGTGATACCGTGTTCCTTGGCCAGGTAGTAGGCGGTCGCCAGACCATGCCCGCCACCACCGACGATGACCACGTCGTAGACCTTTTTAGGGGTCGGCGTGCGCCACATTTTCTGCCAGTTTTCATGATGGCTGAGAGAGTGTTTGAAGAGGCCGAAGCCCGAGTAGCGTTGCATAGTCATTTACTCCAAAACCGCACTCAGCGATAAACCGGGAAGTCCGCGCACAGGGCTGCCACTTGCTGCGCGACATTGGCCTCTACATCGGCATCGCCGAGGTTGTCGAGGATGTCGCAGATCCAGCCTGCCAGCGTGACGCACTGGGTCACCTTGAAGCCGCGAGTGGTCACCGCCGGGGTGCCGATGCGCAGGCCGGAGGTCACGAACGGCGACTGCGGATCGTTCGGGACAGCGTTCTTGTTCACGGTGATATGGGCGCGACCGAGTGCTGCATCCGCCTCTTTGCCGGTGAGGCCCTGACGGATCAGGCTGACCAGAAACAGGTGGTTGTCGGTGCCGCCGGACACTACATCGTAGCCGCGTTTGATAAATACGCCGGCCATCGCCTGGGCGTTGTCGATCACTTGTTGCTGGTAAACCTTGAAGCCAGGCTCCAGCGCTTCCTTGAAGCACACCGCCTTGCCGGCGATCACGTGCATCAGCGGGCCGCCCTGGGCACCCGGGAAAACTGCCGCGTTGAGCTTCTTCTCGATTTCTTCGTTGGACTTGGCCAGGATCAAGCCGCCACGCGGACCGCGCAGGGTCTTGTGGGTAGTGGTGGTGACCACATCGGCGTAAGGCAGCGGGTTCGGGTACAGACCGGCAGCGACCAGACCGGCCACGTGGGCCATGTCGACGAACAGCAGCGCACCGACCTTGTCGGCGATCTGACGGAAGCGCGGGAAGTCGAGGGTCTTGGAGTAGGCCGAGAAGCCGGCAACGATCATCTTCGGCTTGCACTCGACGGCCAGGCGCTCGACTTCGTCGTAATCGATCAGGCCGGTTTTGGTGTCGATGCCGTACTGCACGGCGTTGTACAGCTTGCCCGAGGACGACACTTTGGCACCGTGGGTCAGGTGACCGCCGTGGGCCAGGCTCATGCCGAGGATGGTGTCGCCGGCTTGCAGCAGGGCCAGGTACACGGCGCTGTTGGCCGAGGAACCGGAGTGTGGCTGGACGTTGGCGTAATCGGCGCCGAACAGCTGCTTGGCGCGTTCGATGGCCAGCGCCTCAACTTTGTCGACGTGCTCGCAGCCACCGTAGTAGCGCTTGCCCGGATAACCTTCGGCGTATTTGTTGGTCAAGCCGCTGCCTTGCGCTTGCATCACGCGCTTGCTGGTGTAGTTCTCCGACGCGATCAGCTCGATGTGATCTTCCTGACGTTGCTCCTCGGCATTCATCGCCGCCAGCAGTGCATCGTCGTAACCCTGGATCTGGTCTTGCTTGCTGAACATCGCGTCTCTCCCAGCGGCGGCGGTGCGCCATTCGTCTCGGTGAGGCACTGGCTTTTCGGCAGTGCCCTTTGATAGCGATGGTATGACTGGCTTGGAGTCGTCAAATGCCTACGGGCGCCACGCAAAGGTGCGTTTACGACATGGGAAGTAATGGCAGGCCAAACACGACCGTCGATCCAGCGCAGATCCCCTGTGGGAGCGAGCTTGCTCGCGATAGCGGTGGATCAGCCACCATCATTGCCGGATGTGGCGCCGCCATCGCGAGCAAGCTCGCTCCCACAAGGTCATGCGATGGCCTGTCGTACTGCGAGCAACAGCAGGAAATGCACGGGATACAGCGCATACGCCCAGCGCCGCATCGGCGGTGGTTTTACGCCCCCGGCATGTCGCAACAAGAACAGCCCGAGCCATGGCGCAATCAGACAAGTGGCGACTGCCGCCATCGCCACGTGATTGCCCAATCGAACAGAGTAATACAGCACCTGCCATTGATTGGCCGCCAGGCACACCATCCCCGGCAACAGTGCGAAATACCAGGGCCGTTGCAGTACCAGCAGCATCGCCAGCGGCAACAGAACACCATAGAAACCGAACATCAAGCGCTGGGAGAAAAACACTGCCAGCAGTACCGCACCGACAGCCAGCAGTCTCGATGCAAGCGCCGGTTGCTGCCATCCACGAACCACCAGCAAGCCCAGGGCAAGGGTGGGCAGCACATTCAAGGTGTCGGGATCGGGAATGAACATTCGGTAAGGAATTTCGCTCACCGCGCTAAACAGCAGCAACCACCCCAGATAGCGCCACTGGCCACCGGTCGTCGCAGTCCGTACGCGCGCCAGATTGGCCGCCATCGCCAGGCAGAACCATGGAAACGCCAGGCGCCCCGGCACATACAGCAAATCGGCGGAATAACCGACATATCGCAGGTGATCGAGCACCATGCTCAAAAGCGCCAGCCACTTGAGCAAATCCAGTGCCCCGTCGCGCTGCTTTAAGTGCATGGCCTTGTGCATGCTCTTGTACATAGTCACGTGCATAATTGCCCTTCGACCGTGTATTTTCCCGACAGCGACATCCTGTGCGCTCCACCTGACGATCTTGGGTACGGTGCGCACCCTCATTGACCACGGGACGCTTCACCATAGGCATCTCGACCACGGAAGCAGGCCATGACCGACAAGAGCCAACAATTCGCCAGCGACAACTATTCCGGTATCTGCCCTGAAGCCTGGGCGGCCATGGAACAGGCCAACCACGGCCACCAGCGCGCATACGGCGACGACGAGTGGACCGCCCGCGCGTCCGACGATTTCCGCAAACTGTTTGCAACCGACTGCGAAGTGTTTTTCGCCTTCAACGGCACCGCCGCCAACTCGCTGGCGCTGTCGTCGCTGTGCCAGAGTTACCACAGCGTGATCTGCTCGGAAACCGCCCACGTCGAAACCGACGAATGTGGCGCCCCGGAATTCTTCTCCAACGGCTCCAAACTGCTGATCGCCCGCACCGAAAACGGCAAATTGACCCCGGAGTCGATCCGCGAGGTCGCGCTCAAGCGCCAGGATATCCACTACCCGAAACCTCGTGTGGTGACCCTGACCCAGGCCACCGAAGTCGGCAGCGTCTATACCCCGGACGAAATCCGCGCCATCAGCGCCACCTGCAAGGAACTGGGCCTGAACCTGCACATGGACGGCGCGCGCTTCTCCAACGCCTGCGCATTCCTCGGCTGTACCCCGGCCGACCTGACCTGGAAGGCCGGCGTCGACGTGTTGTGCTTCGGCGGTACGAAAAACGGCATGGCGGTGGGCGAGGCGATTCTGTTCTTCAACCACAAACTCGCCGAAGACTTCGATTACCGCTGCAAACAGGCCGGGCAACTGGCGTCGAAAATGCGCTTCCTGTCGGCGCCGTGGGTCGGCATCCTGGAAAACGACGCCTGGCTCAAATACGCCAACCACGCCAACCACTGCGCACAATTGCTGGCCGAACTGGTCAGCGACATTCCCGGCGTGGAGCTGATGTTCCCGGTACAGGCCAACGGCGTGTTCCTGCAACTGTCGGAGCCGGCCATCGCCGCACTGACCGCCAAGGGCTGGCGCTTCTACACCTTCATCGGCAACGGCGGCGCACGCTTCATGTGCTCGTGGGACACCGAGCAAGAGCGGGTGCGTGAATTGGCGAAGGACATCCGTGAAGTGATGTCTCACTAAAACTTTGGTTAACCCAGCCCCCTGTAGGAGCGAGCCTGCTCGCGATGAGGCCCGATCATTCACCAGATCTGTTGGATGAAAGACCGCTATCGCGAGCAGGCTCACTCCTACAAAAGCCATCCGCATCCCCTGACAGTCCGCACCTGAAGACATCGTCTACATTGTTTGTCGAGCCGATCCGCTCACATAACAACAATCAGGAGCGTCAGCATGTCATTGCAAGGCAAAACCCTGTTCATCACCGGTGCCAGCCGCGGCATCGGCCGCGAGATTGCGCTGCGGGCCGCACGCGATGGGGCCAACATTGTGATCGCTGCCAAAAGTGCCGAACCCCACGCCAAGCTGCCGGGCACGATTTTCAGCGTGGCCCGGGAAGTGGAAGCCGCAGGCGGCAAGGCTCTGGCCTTGCAGGTGGATGTGCGAGAAGAGGATGTCGTTCGTGAGGCGCTGGCCCAGGCCAACGAACACTTCGGCAGTATCGATGCACTGATCAACAACGCCGGGGCGATCAAGCTGACCGGGGTCCAGCACCTTGAACTCAAGCGCTTTGACCTGATGCATCAGATCAACACCCGCGCCGTCTTGCTGTGCAGCCAGGCCGCCCTGCCCTATCTGAAGAAGTCCGGCGGCCACATTCTCAACCTGTCCCCGCCCCTGAACCTGGCCACCAAGTGGTTTGCCCAGTACAGCCCGTACACCGTGACCAAATACGGCATGAGCATGCTGACCTTGGGCATGAGTGAGGAATTCAGGAATTACGGCATCAGCATCAACTCGCTGTGGCCACAGACGATGATTGCCACCGCTGCCATCGAGTTTCAGCTGGGGTCGAGGGAATCGTTCAAGCATGCGCGCACGCCTGCGATCATGGCGGATGCCGCCCATGTGATTCTGAGCAGCGCAAACCGCAGCTTGACCGGGCGTTTGCTGATTGATGAGGAGATTCTGCGGGAAAGCGGTGTAACGGAGTTCGAGCACTATCGGTTCGCGCCCGACAGCAGCGACAAGTTGATGACGGATCTGTTTATTGACTAAATACCTGTGGGAGCGAGCCTGCTCGCGATGGCGGTGTGTCAGTAACATTGATGTTGACTGACACCCCCTCTTCGCGAGCAGGCTCGCTCCCACAAGGGAACACCACTGCTTTCAGAGATATATTCCTACCCGAATCAATACTCGATACGCACGTCACCCTTCGGCACACTGCAGCACGACAAAATGTACCCTTCGGCTTCGTCTTCCTCGGTGATCCCGCCGTTGTGTTCCATTTCCACTTCGCCGCCCAGCTTCAGCACCTTGCAGGTGCCGCAGATGCCCATGCCGCACGCTTTCGGGATCATCAGGCCGACCTTGGCCGCCGCCGCATGCACGGTCTCGCCCGGAGCCACGCGAATGCTCTTGCCGGACGTTATGAACTCCACCTGGTGCAGATCCGCCTCGTCCACTTCCGCAGCTTCAGCCGCTTGTTCAGCGTGTTCCACAGCGTCGGCGCGGGCTTCTGGCGGAGTGGCGCCGAAGGACTCCTCGTGGTAGCGCGACATGTCGAAGCCAGCGCCTTCCAGCAAGCGCTTGACCGCGTTCATATACGGTGTCGGACCGCAGCAGAACACTTCGCGCTCAAGGAAATCCGGCGCCATCAATTCAAGCATTCTGTGGTTCAGGTAACCGCGATAACCGGCCCATGGCTCACCCATGCCATGTTTCTCGCAGATCAGGTGCAAGCTGAAGTTCTCGATCCGCGACGCCATGTGTTCCAGTTCGCGGTGGTAAATGATGTCCTTGGGCGAGCGGGCGCTGTGGATAAACGTCATGTCGACGTTGCCGTTGGTGTCGTAGAACCAGCGCGCCATGGACATGCAGGGCGTGATGCCGACGCCACCGCTGAGGTAGAGTACTTTCGGCGCAGGGAAGTCCATGGCATTGAACAGTCCGACCGGCCCGTGCACCGCCAGCTCCTGGCCTTCATGCAGAGTGTCGTGCAGCCAGTTGGACACCTTGCCCCCCGGCACGCGCTTGATGGTCACCGAAAAGCTGTACGGCACCGACGGCGAACTGGAAATGGTGTAGGAGCGCATGATCGGCACGCCGTCGATTTCCAGCTCCAGGGTGACGAATTGCCCGGGCTTGAAAAAGAACAGAATCGGCTGGTCGGCCATGAAGCAAAAGGTGCGCACATCCCAGGTTTCCTGGATGACTTTGACGCAACGGACAATGTGTCGGCCATTGGCCCAGGTCTGGGTGGTTACCGGGTTCAGGAAGCTGTTGGACATGCTGATCTCCACGGCCGACTGTCGGCCTTCATATTGGCGATTCTGCGTATAGCGCGAATCACCCATTTACCTATCTGCGACATTGACATGCTTATCGCGACCAGCCCCCAACGACCGGGGCCTGCGCGTCGGGAACAGATTGCACCATGTCGCCCATGGATAAGGTTCCGGGCAGCGCCGGCCCCACACTCGCCTCAACAGATAACTGCTGTTTTTTGTCTTGCGTCGCACAACCGTAGCCACTATTCGCCGGCCACACAGAATGGCCTTGAGGATTAAATGATGGACGTCACCACTACCCTGAGCCTGGGCGATCCGCTGGAACCCGCACGCAAGGCCACCGCGCAGATGCTGCAAGAGCGCGAGCGCACTTTCTCGCTGCCGCAGCCGTTTTACTCCGACGATCGCCTGTTTGATATCGACATGCAGGAAATCTTTCAGAAAGAGTGGTTGATCGCCGGCATGACCTGCGAAATCCCTACCAAGGGCAACTACCTGACCCTGCAGATCGGCAAGAACCCGATCATCGTGATCCGTGGCGCCGAGGGCGTGGTGCACGCGTTCCATAACGTCTGCCGCCACCGTGGCTCACGCCTGTGCACCAGTGACAAGGGCAAGGTCGCCAAGCTGGTCTGCCACTACCACCAGTGGACCTACGAACTCGACGGCCGCCTGCTGTTCGCCGGCACCGAAATGGGCGCCGACTTCGACATGAACCAGTACGGCCTCAAGCCGGTGAACGTGAAGACCGCCGGCGGTTACATCTTCATCAGTCTGTCGGAAAACCCGCCGGCCATCGATGACTTCCTGTCGACGCTGAACCATTACATGGAACCGTACGACATGGAGAACACCAAGGTGGCGATCCAGACCACCTTGTTCGAAAAAGCCAACTGGAAACTGGTGCTGGAAAACAACCGCGAGTGCTACCACTGCAACGCGTCGCACCCGGAACTGTTGAAAACCCTGCTGGAATGGGACGACGTCACCGACCCGCGCGCGGATCAGGCCTTCAAGGACCACGTCGCGGCTTCGGCCGCTGCCTGGGAAGCCGAGAAGATCCCTTACGCCCACGCCAGTTTCGGCCTGCGTAACCGCATCGTGCGCATGCCGCTGCTCAAGGGCACCGTGTCGATGACCCTGGACGGCAAACAGGGCTGCGCCAAGTTGATGGGCCGCATCAAGAACCCGGACCTGGGCTCGATGCGCATCCTGCACCTGCCGCACTCCTGGAACCACTGCATGGGCGACCACATCATCGTGTTCACCGTGTGGCCGATCAGCGCCCAGGAAACCATGGTCACCACCAAGTGGATCGTGCACAAGGACGCGGTCGAAGGCGTGGACTACGACGTGGAGCGCATGCGCCAGGTCTGGGATGCCACCAACGACCAGGACCGTCGCCTGGCCGAAGAGAACCAGCGCGGCATCAACTCCACCGCGTACCAGCCTGGCCCGTACTCCAAGACCTATGAGTTCGGCGTGGTGAACTTCGTGGACTGGTACAGCGAGCGGTTGCTGAACAACCTTGGGGCCGAGCCTGCGCCGTACCTCAAAGGGGTTCCGGTCCAAGGCTAAAAACAAAAGCATCGCGAGCAGGCTCGCTCCCACACTGGATCTATGTGCACTGAAGATCCCTTGTGGGAGCGAGCCTGCTCGCGATGGCGCCCTCAGCATCAACACACTCCTCACGGTAATTCCTCTCCTCATTAGAACTGTACGAAATATGACCTATCTCGTTCAGGCCTATGCCCGCCGCACCTCCCAGCCTTCCGCAAACAAGTTATCCACATCTCCACCCACAGCTATTGGGGACAACTGTGGAAAGATTGTAAAATTCCTCCACAAAAACCAAAGAAAAACCGTGACTTATCCAGAAGCATGCTTCTAATGGCAAGCTGGTCATTTTTTGATCAGAAGCCTAGAAGGCACGGACTGCGCAGCTTTCAGAGGATCGCAAACACCTTATCCACAGAAGCGCCAACAGACTTTGGGGTTAACTTCGAAGTCGCTGTGGAAAACCGCTATGACCCGCAAGAAACCGGTGTTTGCGTGGAATTCTACGGCTCACAATCATCAATTGATCACTTTTTGATCACGCTCATGAAAGCCCCTGTTTATAAGGCCTACAGCCGATAGCAAACATCTTATCCACAGAAGCGCCAACAGAGATTGGGGGCAAGTCTGCATCTCCAGCAGCACTTATCCCCTTGAAAAAGCTTGGAAAAACCACGAGCAAGGCTGGTTGCTTTTTGAGCAACGGCTTGCAGGGCTTTATTTATAAGGGGTGTAGCGAGGGGCGAACATGTTATCCACAGAACCACCAACAGGGATTGTGGGTAAACACCGAAGTTGTTCAAGCTTTATTGAGGCATGAGCGACCTGAATCCAGGTCCAGGTTCAATTCAAAGTCTTTGAAGGCGCGCCATCCGAGCAATATCGACGGGACATATTGTCCCGGTCACTGGCAAAGACCAGGACGCTCCTGAGCTCGCGGGTGCCGACTTTCAGCGACCCGGCCAAGCCCTTTTCGCCATAAAACGTGCTGCAGCGATCAAGCCTGTGAATAACCACATGGCTAATGCAAGGAGCGCCAGAAGAGCGAAAGTCATCATATTCAGGCCAGTCATAAAAACCGGGGTTTATGAGTCAGCGCTGAATATCTGAAAGCGCCCAAAAGTGTACCTCACTCTTGATCAGCGCATTGAAAACTGTAGCTCACCGCCTCGTCGGCGAGGGACGAGAACGAGGGTTCGTGGCGCTGTGGATAACCGTCGTCAGTCGACCCCTCGAGCAAGCTCAAGGCCTGTGCATTAGATAGGCGTCACCGGTGACGCGGATCATGGGATGAGGGGTGACCTGGCAGGTCTTGATGATCCCGAAACCGTGCCGTTCGTAAAAACGCCGGGCGCCAGTGTTGGCGGCGTAGTCGATCAGGCTCAGGCCATTGAGCCCCAGTTGGTCGGCGCGTTCTTGGGCATGGGCGAGAAACTGCACGCCCAACCCCCGGTTGCGCCAGCCTTCATGCAGGGCCAGGCTGGAGATGTACAGGGTATCGGGTACCTCCATGTCGGCGTAAGGCGCCAGTACCGGGTCGGTCGTCGGCACCGCCAGTGGATCGTGGCGCATCACGTAGCTGTGCATCATGCCAATGACCTGACCATCGGCCTCGGCAATCAGGCAGTTCTGGTAGGAGAAATCCACGTCGTCCCGGGCGTATCGAATGGCACCTACATCCAGCAAGTCCTGACCGGGCTCGGCTAACTGACTCCAGATGTAATCCGAAGCGCCCTCTGAGGAAATCTGGAACAGACGCGCAATCGCGCGCGCGTCTGCACGCACTGCCGAACGAAATTCAACTGCCATTGTTTTTTCTCTGCCAGATTTTATCCAGTCCACATGAAGGAGCAGCCTGTGGCAGCGCCTACAAAAAACGTTAGCGGACCACACCTTCCTCAATCAGCAATTTGAGGATGGCCTCAGCCCCGGCTTGCGCCGTAACGCCTTTGAGCACTTGTCCGCCTCCACCACTGGCCTTGGCCGTCGCGGCTTTCATGCGGTCGGCGCCGCTCTTGGCCTTGATCACCTTCAAGCGCTTGGGCCGTGGTTTGGCCGGTTGCAGGGTGGCGACCGCGAGCAGCTCATCGTCAATGACCTCTACGTCCTGTGCTTGCAGCACGCCGCGTCGGGCCGGGCCGTAAGCGCTCTGGCGAGGCTTGGGCGCGGCGTTATCCACCGTTGCCAGAAACGGCAGGCGCACCTTCAGCCGCCGACGTTGACCGCGCGGCAAGGCCTGCAGCACCAGCGCCGAACCGCCGTCGATGAACTCGACCTGCGCCAGCCCCACCACCAGCGGCCAGCCCAGGCTTTCGGCGAGCAGGAACGGCAACATGCCCGAGCCTTCGCCGGTTTCCGCCTGGCTGCCGGTCAACACCACCTGAGCACCGGCATCGCGCAGATACTCGGTCAGCGCCGGTAGCGCATCGGCGCCTTGCGGTTGCTCCAATACATGCAGTTGCTCCAGCCCCATGCCCAGGTAAGCACGCAATGCTGGCTCGGCGATGTCGCCGGCATGCAGCACTTGCAGGTTATCCCCAGCCAGTTGCAGGCCCAGTTCTACCGCCCGCGCATCCTGTTCCGCGCGACGCGGCCGACCGGACGTCGGGTGGGCGCCGATGGACACCAGGCTGATGATTTTCGTGCTCATAACCCTTTCCTTCCCTTAAGCCGCATCGCGCTTGGCGTCGTTGCGATAAGCCTCTACCGCCTCGATCAAGGCTTGAAGAATCTCCGCGCTCTCACCGATCACCGAGAGGTCGGCACGCTTGATCATGTCGCAGCCAGGGTCGAGGTTGATCGCCACCACCTTGTCGCAGGCACCGATGCCTTGCAGGTGCTGGATCGCCCCGGAAATCCCCACTGCCACATAGACCCGTGCAGTGACCCAGGTGCCGGACGCGCCGACCTGACGGTCGCGGGCCATGAAGCCGTCGTCCACCGCCACCCGCGAGGCGCCTTCGGTCGCGCCGAGGGCTTCGGCGGTCCTGTGGAAAAGTCCCCAGTCCTTGACCCCGTTGCCGCCAGAGAAGATGAACTCCGCTTCGGCCATCGGAATCGCCGCCGGGTCCACCGCCACCGCACCCAAGTCCTCGATGCGCGAGAGACTGCGGGCGACGGTTGTGGATAACTCCACCGGCAAGGCTTCGTGACGGGTTTCGCTGACCGGTTCGGCGCATTCGACAGCCGCCAGAATCAACCGCGCAAGAGGCCGCGCCAGGTCTTGCAAACCGGCACCGGCACGGCCGATGCATTCCTGATCCTTGACCTGCCAGACCCGCGTGGCCGGGCGTTCGCCCAGGGCGGCGGCAAAGCGCCGACCCAGTTCACCGCCACCGGTGCGACTGTCCGGCAGCAACCAGTGACGCGGGCTGAACTGGTTATCCACAGCCCGCAGGCCCTGGACCCGTTGCTCTGGCGCATAACCGCTGAATTCTTCACCGTCCAGCACCAGCAGGCGGTCGACACCCGCCGTGGCGAAAGCGTTTTCCTTGTGCTCGCCGAACACCACGGCCAGCACCGCACCGTCCTTGCCGGCCAGTTGATGGGCCAGGCCCAGCAGGTCGCGGTCGTGACTGCTCAAGCGACCACCGACCATGTCCGGCACCACGCTGATGTAAAACGCCGGCGCGGCCACCTGATGCAATGGCAACTGCACTTCAACAGCGGCAGAACGTTTAGTCGCCCCACCCTGCTGGGCGCCGCTACGGTCGATACGCTTGATGCCGTTGGGACCGATAAAGCCAATGCCGTGGGGATTCTTGCGGATGACGCCATTCGGCCCCATCCAGCTGTGTTGCGCCGGTTGCATGGCCGCGTGTAGCGGATGCAGGCGGTTGCGGGCGATCCATTCGGCCCGCGGGTCGCGGCGGATAATGTCGCTCATCAGTGCACCTCCGCAGGTTCACGTTTGGCCGGCGCGGCCGGCTTTGCCGCGTCGTCTTCCAGCAGCGCGTCGGCCACCAGCTCGGCAATGTCCTTGATCAGCGGACGGGGTTCGACCACGCCTTCGAGCATCGCCGTGCATTGTGGGCAACCCACGGCCACCAGTTCGGCGCCGGTTTCGCGGATGTCTTCCATGCGCATGTCAGGAATACGTTGCTTGCCGGGAATGTCGGTGATCGGCGCACCGCCACCGCCGCCGCAGCAGCGCGAACGGAAGCCTGAACGTTGCATCTCTTTCACTTCGATCCCGAGGGCGCGCAACACCTGACGCGGCGCCTCGTACTCACCGTTGTAGCGGCCGAGGTAGCACGGGTCGTGATAGGTCACGCTGTCGCCTTTGTGCTGACCGAGATTGAGCGCGCCAGCATCGATGATTTCCGCCATGTAGGTGCTGTGGTGCTGCACCAGGTAGTTGCCATCGAAAGCGCCGTACTCATTTTTCAGCACGTGGAAGCTGTGCGGATCGCAGGTAACGATGCGGTTGAAACTGTATTTGGCCAGTGTCTGGATGTTGCGCTTGGCCAACAGCTGGAAGGTCGCTTCGTCGCCCAGGCGCCGGGCCACGTCACCGCTGTCGCGTTCTTCGAGGCCGAGCACGGCGAAGTCGATTTTCGCCGCCTTGAGCACTTTGACGAACGCGCGCAGGGTGCGCTGGTTGCGCATGTCGAAGGCGCCGTCGCCGACCCAGAACAGCACGTCGGTGGATTTCTTTTCGCTGAGCAGATTGAGGTTCAAATCCGCCGCCCAGTTCATCCGCCCGCCCGGCGCGAAACCGCCCGGGTTGTCAGTGGCGATCAGGTTTTCCAGGACTTCGGCACCCTTGTTCGGGGTTGCGCCTTTTTCCAGGGTCAGATGGCGACGCATGTCGACGATGGCATCGACGTGCTCGATCATCATCGGGCATTCCTCGACACAGGCACGGCAGGTGGTGCACGACCACAGGGTTTCGGCGTCCACCAGACCGTTGACGATCGGTTGATGCGGATTGCCCGCGTGCTCACCGATGGCCTTGCCCGGATACGGACTGCCGGCGAACTTGGCATCGGTGCCGCCGGCCAGGCCGACGACCATGTCCTGAATCAGTTTTTTCGGGTTCAATGGCTGGCCGGCGGCGAACGCCGGGCACGCGGCTTCGCATTTACCGCACTGCACGCAGGCGTCGAAGCCGAGCAATTGGTTCCAGGTGAAATCCTTGGGTTTTTCCACGCCCAGTGGCGCGCTCGGGTCGTTCAGATCCAGCGGTTTCAAACCCGTGGAACGACCACCGCCAAAGCGCTCGGCGCGACGGTGCCAGGCCAGGTGCAAGGCACCGGCGAAGGCGTGCTTCATCGGCCCGCCCCAGGTCATGCCGAAGAACAGTTCCGACACGCCCCACAGCACGCCAACGCCGAGAACTGCTGCCAACAGCCAGCCACCGAAGTTTTCCGGGAGGATGCCCGCCACCGGCAGGGTCAACAGGAAGAACGAGGCCGAGAACGCCAGCAGGCTTTTCGGCAGACGCATCCACGGGCCTTTCGACAGGCGCGATGGAGGGTTGCGCCGGCGCAGGTAAACAAAGATCGCACCGACGAACATCACAGCCGTCATCAGCAGCAACGCATAGCCGAGGAAACGGTTATGCAGGCCGAAACCGTGCACCAGAATCGCCAGCACGATGGACGCCACCGCACCGCCAGCCGTGGCGACGTGGGTGTTGGCAATGTATTTGTCCCGCGCTACCACATGGTGCAAGTCGACCATGTAACGCTTGGGCATGGCGAACAGGCCGCCGATCAGGTCGACTTTCGAAGCCCGGCCCCGGCGCCACATATTCACCCGCCGCAAAGCACCGAGGACGCCAAGGCCCAGGGCAGCGAACAGCAGGATTGGAAGAAGGGTGTTCAACATAGGTGAAGCTCCCAAAGACCGCAGGGTCTTGCAGGCCAAACTACCTGGATGCCTTGCCCGATTCCTTGTAGGAGCGAGCTTGCTCGCGAAAAACCTGAGAACGTCGCGTTAAATCAGACTCCCCGCGTCATCGTTCACGTCCATCGCGAGCAAGCTCGCTCCTACAAGGGTTATCCACAAGCTCTTAGAAATCCTTGCACAACCGCAGCGCGTCGTAGATCGCGGCATGCACGTTGCGCTGTGCCACGCAGTCACCGATGCGGAACAGCAGGTAGCCGTCGCCGCTCTGCTCCAGGCAAGGTTGCGGCTTGATCGCGAACAAGGCTTCGACGTCGATCTGGCCTTTGTTGCGCGAGCCTTCCTTCAAGGCGTAGTAGATTTCCTCGTCCGGGCGCACACCGTTTTCGATGACCACCTGGTCCACCACCCGCTCCTCTTTGGCACCGGTGTATTCGTTTTCCAGCACTGCCACCAGCTTGTCGCCTTCGCGGTAGACCTTCTCCAGCATCATGTCGCCGGTCATGATCACTTCTTTCGGGTACATGCTGCGGTAGTACGTCGGGAACGACGTGCCGCCAATCGCTACGCCCGGCTTGATGTCGTCGGTGACGATTTCGACCTGGCTGCCCTTGTCCGCAATGAAGTCCGCGGTAGACATGCCGGTGAACTCGCAAATGGTGTCGTAAACCAGCACGTTCTTGCCTGGCGCCACCTTGCCGTCGAGCACATCCCAGCTGCTGACCACCAGGCCTTCAGCCGCACCCCAGTGTTCGTTCTGCTCGATGAACGGATGTCCACCGACGGCCAGCACCACCACGTCTGGACGCAGGTCCATGATGGTCGGCGCATCCGCCGCAGTGCCCAGGCGCAGATCGACTTTCAACCGAGCCAGTTCCAGCTGGTACCAGCGGGTGATACCGGCGATCTGGTCCCGTTGCGGTGCTTTCGAAGCGGTGGTGATTTGGCCGCCGATGAATTCTTTCTTCTCGAACAGGGTCACGTTGTGGCCACGTTCGGCGGCGACGCGAGCGGCTTCCATCCCCGCAGGGCCGGCACCAACGACCACCACTTTGCGTTTCACGCCGGTGGTTTTCTCGATGATGTGTGGCACGCCCATGTATTCACGGGAAGTTGCGGCGTTCTGGATGCACAACACATCCAGGCCCTGGTATTGACGGTCGATGCAGTAGTTGGCGCCGACGCACTGCTTGATCTGGTCGATCTGGCCCATCTTGATCTTGGCGATCAGGTGCGGATCGGCGATGTGCGCGCGGGTCATGCCGACCATGTCGACGTAGCCGCCCTCCAGAATGCGCGTGGCCTGGTTCGGGTCCTTGATGTTCTGCGCGTGCAGCACCGGAACCTTGACCACTTCCTTGATCCCGGCCGCCAGGTGCAGGAACGGCTCGGGCGGGTAACTCATGTTCGGAATCACGTTGGCCAGGGTGTTGTGAGTGTCGCAACCCGAGCCGACGACGCCGATGAAATCGAGCATGCCGGTGTCGTCGTAATACTTGGCGATCTGCTTCATGTCTTCGTGGGACAGACCGTCCGGGTGGAACTCATCACCGCAGATGCGCATGCCCACGCAGAAGTCGTCACCGACCTCGGCGCGCACGGCTTTCAAGACTTCCAGGCCGAATTTCATGCGGCCTTCGAAGGTACCGCCCCATTCGTCGGTACGCTTGTTGACGCGCGGGCTCCAGAACTGGTCGATCATGTGCTGGTGCACGGCCGACAATTCCACGCCGTCCAGGCCACCGGCCTTGGCACGACGCGCAGCCTGCGCATAGTTGCCGATCACCCGCCAGATTTCTTCCGGCTCGATGGTCTTGCAAGTGGCACGGTGCACCGGCTCACGCACGCCCGACGGCGACATCAACGTTGGCCAGTTAAAGCCGTCCCAACGCGAGCGACGACCCATGTGGGTAATCTGGATCATGATCTTGGCGCCGTGCTTGTGCATGGCATCGGCCAGATTCTGGAAGTGCGGAATGATGCGGTCGGTGGACAGGTTCACCGAGCTCCACCACTCCTGCGGGCTGTCGATCGCCACGACAGACGAGCCGCCACAAATCGCCAGGCCGATCCCGCCCTTGGCTTTCTCTTCGTAATACTTGACGTACCGGTCGGTGGTCATGCCGCCGTCGGTGGCATAAACCTCGGCGTGCGCGGTGCTGAGCACGCGGTTGCGGATGGTCAGTTTGCCAATTTGAATTGGCTGGAACATTGCTTCGAAAGCCATGGCGGGTTCCTCGACTTACAACGGCTTGACGGTGAACAAACCGTCTTCGTGGCCCTCTTCGGAGCCACCGTAGACTTGCTCGGCCACGGTGCGGATCTTGCTGCCGCGAGCGGCCAGGATCTGGTCCATCGCCCCTGCAAACCAGCCAGTGAACATGTAGTCGACCTTGCGCCCGACCTTGCCGTACACGTAAACGAACGCCGAGTGTTCGAGCTTGACGCTGGCGGTGCCTTTGTCGAGGTCGATGTCCTGGGTCTTGAACAGACCCCAGCCGCGCTGCGACAGGCGCTTCATGTAGTGTTCGAACACCGCGACGCCTTTCAGGCCGTGGCATTCGGCTTCTTTTTCACACCAGTGCCAAGCGGACTTGTAGCCGGCCTTGTAGAGGATTTCGGCATAAGCGTCAGCGCCCAGCACTTCCTCGATGCCCATGTGGTTGTTGACGAAGAAATGCCGTGGCACATACAGCATCGGCAGGGCGTCGGAGGTCCAGACACCGGTTTCGCTGTCGACTTCGATTGGCAATTGCGGGGCGATTTTGGCCATGAAAACTTGACTCCAGAAAATTCGTTGTGTTGCCCGCTGCACGGATGGCAGCGGGAAAGGATTCAGAGATGCGGCGGCTTATTCGCCCCAAACGTCCTTGAGAACATTCACCCAGTTCTCACCCATGATCTTGCGCACCACGCGCTCGGAGTGGCCGCGCTTGAGCAGGGTCTCGGTCAGGTTCGGGAACTCGCCCACGGTGCGAATGCCCAGCGGGTTGATGATCTTGCCGAAGCTGGTCAGGCGGCGGGCGTAGCCCTTGTCGTGGGTCAGGTATTCGAAAAAGTCCTGGCCATGCCCCTGGGTGAAGTCGGTGCCGATGCCGATGGCGTCTTCGCCAACCAGGTTCATGGTGTATTCGATCGCTTCGGCATAGTCGTCGATGGTCGAATCGATGCCCTTGGCCAGGAACGGCGCGAACATGGTCACCCCGACGAAACCGCCGTGGTCGGCAATGAACTTCAGTTCTTCATCGGACTTGTTGCGCGGGTGCTCCTTGAGCCCCGACGGCAGGCAGTGGGAGTAGCAGACCGGCTTTTTCGATTCGAGGATGACTTCTTCGGAAGTCTTGGAGCCAACGTGAGACAGGTCACACATTACGCCGACCCGGTTCATCTCGGCGACGATTTCACGACCGAAGCCCGACAGGCCGCCGTCACGCTCGTAGCAACCGGTACCGACCAGGTTCTGGGTGTTGTAGCACATCTGCACAATACCGACGCCGAGCTGCTTGAAGACCTCGACGTAGCCGATCTGGTCTTCAAACGCGTGAGCATTCTGGAAGCCAAAGAGGATGCCGGTCTTGCCCTGTTCCTTGGCCTTGCGGATATCGTCGGTGGTGCGCACCGGAATCACCAGGTCGCTGTTCTCGCGGATCAGCTTCTGGCTCGCAGCGATGTTGTTGACGGTGGCCTGAAAGCCCTCCCACACCGACACTGTACAGTTGGCCGCGGTCAAACCGCCCTTGCGCATGTCTTCGAACAGTTCACGGTTCCACTTGGCAATAATCAGCCCGTCGATAACGATGCTGTCGGCGTGCAATTCGGCTGGGCTCATCAGGCTGTCCCCTTGTTAGCGATTCATGCGCCGAATCGTCTGCCGGCGCTTTGGAGCCAGCATATGCCTCGGTGCCTAAGCAGCCGGGTGCAAAAACGACAGGGGAATTGCCGAAAGCGTCAATCCGCGACAAAGGGTCGCCGCCAGGCACTATCACCGACCTGTTCAAGGCCCTCGGCTTGGGCCAGAATTCGCCGCATCACTGGAATAGAGCGGCGACCTGAATGAAATCCATCCTTCTGGCTTTGGCACTGATTGCGACCGGCGTACACGCAGCCGAGGTGTCCGACGACAACCCGTGCGACAAAGTCGAAAACGACGTCCAGACCCTCGAGTGCTCGGCCTTCAGCAAAACCACCGCCGAAGACCTGCTCAAGGAAAACCTCCAGGGCCTGAACGACCGCATGCAGGCGCAGTACGGCAAAAACCCGTCGCAACTGGCCGACATCACCGCCAAGATCAAAGCCGCCCAACAGCAATGGCTGAAGACCCGCGACGCAGACTGCGCCGTCGAAGCCTTCCCGACTACCAGTGGCAGCAAGGCGTTCACCATTGCCCAGAACGATTGCATCGCACGGATGAGCGACGAGCGGTCGGAGTTTTTGGAGTCGATCGGGCAGGAGTAATCCGTTACCCAGCCAGCTTGAACTGTAAGCTGCACACCCTCTGTCACTAATGAGATTGAACATGAAAGTCTGCGGCATCGAAATCAAAGGCAGCGAAGCGATCATCGCCGTGGCCACCCTGGACGGTCAGGCGCTGGGCCATGTCGCGCTCGCCACCAAGAAAATTGCCCTGGACGATGACGATGATGCCGCCAACGTCAAAGTGTTCGCCGCTCAGGTCGCCTCGTTTGTCCGTGAGAACTCCATCGACCGCATCGCGATCAAGAAGCGCAGCAAGAAAGGCGAGTTCGCTGGCGGGCCGACCACGTTCAAGATCGAGGGGGTTTTCCAGTTGCTGGAAAATTGCGAGGTAGCCCTGCTGTCGCCGCAGACCATCAATGCCCAGGCCAAGAAGCACAGCTTCGAACTGCCGGGGACGCTGAACAAGTATCAGCATGAGGCGTACAAGGCAGCTTGCTCGGCGTTGGTGAAAAAGTAACCGATCAAACATGTGGGAGCGGGCTTGCTCGCGAAGGCGGTGTGTCAGTCAACATCAATGTTGAACTGACGGGCTTCTTCGCGAGCAAGCCCGCTCCCACATTGGTTTTGTGTTGGGTCAGGCTTTGGCGGTCCGGCGATCCTCCCGCGGGCACCGCTCATATTTCGCCCGATAACTGCGGGTGAAATACGACGGCGATTCAAACCCGCAGGCAATGCTCACTTCCAGCACACTCATGTCGGTCTGACGGAGCAACTGCCGGGCTTTTTCCAACCGTAACCGCAAGTAGAAATTGCTCGGCGTGTCGTTCAGGTGCAACCGAAAAAGGCGCTCCAGCTGCCGTCGTGTCACCTTGATCGATTCCGCCAGTTCCAGCGTGCTCAGCGGCGGTTCGCTGTGCTGCTCCATCTCGCCAATCACATGCACCAGCTTCTTGTTGCTGATGCCGTAGCGCGTGGCGACTTTCATGCGCTGGTGGTCTTTGCGCGGGCGGATACGGCCGAGCACGAATTGTTCGCTGACCTGGATCGCCAGGCCGGGACCGTGGGCCTGGGCGATCAGATCCAGCATCAAATCGATGGAAGCCGTGCCACCAGCGGAGGTGATGCGCCGACGGTCGATCTCGAACAGTTCCTGGGTGACGCTGAGCTGTGGATAAGACTCCTTGAACGCGTCGATAGCTTCCCAGTGCAGGGTCAGGCGATGGCCGTCGAGCAGGCCGGCTTCGGCGAGGATGAAGCTGCCGGTGTCGATGGCGCCGAGGGTCACGCCTTCGTTGTCCAGGCGGCGCAGCCAGTGTTCCAGCGCCGGGGTGGTGAACTTCAAGGGTTCGAAACCGGCGACCACCAACAGTGTCGCGCCTTTCTTCAGCGGCTCCAGCGCCGCATCGGCGTTGACCGACATGCCGTTGCTCGCCAGCACCGCCCCGCCATCCGCGCTCAGCACATGCCAGCGATAGAGCTCGCCGCGAAAGCGATTGGCGACCCGCAACGGCTCGATGGCCGAGATAAATCCGATGGCCGAGAAGCCCGGCATCAACAAGAAATAGAAATCCTGGGACATGGGACGCACTCGATTGGCAAGTAGCGAGACGGCGGGGAGCGTGAGGAAGTTGATACGCCACTTGCAAGCGGCATTCAAGAGCACAGGTCGCTGCAGTGCAAGAGCTGGTCGCCGCAGTGCGCTTTCACGGCCGCTTAGCTGCGTAACTTGGCATCACCGGCGCATCAGACACCGGAACTCACAATAAACGAACTGCCGAGGAACCTGAGAATGAAACGACTGATCAGCAGCTGTGTTCTAGCACTCAGTGGTACCGCTTTACTGAGCGCCAGTGTCATGGCCGCCGAACCCGCCGCGTGTCAGAACGTGCGCATGGGTGTAGTGAACTGGACCGACGTGATCGCCACCAGTGCCATGACCCAGGTATTGCTCGATGGCCTCGGCTACAACACCAAACAAACCAGCGCCTCCCAGCAAATCATCTTCGCCGGGATCCGCGACCAGCGTCTGGACCTGTTCCTCGGCTACTGGAACCCGCTGATGACCCAGACCATCACCCCGTTCATCGACGCCAAACAGGTCAAGGTGCTTGAAGCCCCAAGCCTGCAGGACGCCCGCGCGACCCTCGCCGTGCCGACCTACCTCGCGGACAAGGGCCTGAAAACCTTCGCTGACATCGCCAAGTTCGAAAAAGAACTGGGCGGCAAGATCTACGGGATCGAGCCTGGCTCGGGCGCCAACACCCAGATCAAGGCGATGATTTCCAAGAACCAGTTCGGCCTCGGCAAGTTCCAGCTGGTCGAGTCCAGCGAAGCCGGCATGCTCGCCGCCGTGGATCGCGCCGTACGTCGCAACGAAGCCGTGGTGTTCTTCGGCTGGGCGCCGCACCCGATGAACGTCAACGTGAAAATGACCTACCTCACCGGCAGTGAAAACGCCCTTGGGCCGGACGAAGGCAAGGCCACCGTGTGGACCGTCACCGCGCCGACATACGCCGAACAATGCCCGAACATCGGTCGCCTGCTGAGCAACCTGACCTTCACCGCCGAAGACGAGAGCCGGATGATGCAGCCGCTGCTGGATCACAAGGACGCTTTCGAGTCGGCCAAGCAATGGCTCAAGGATCACCCGCAGGACAAAAAACGCTGGCTTGAAGGTGTCACCACCTTCGATGGCAAACCGGCCGCTGAAAACCTGCAACTGACCAGTAAATAAACCCGATAGAACCACCGACTCGCAGCCCCGACGGGCTGCGAACGGGACCACCACGCCTGGCCAAAACCAAAAACTCGCCTGTAAGGAACCGCCTCATGAACCACGACGTCATCATCACCTGCGCACTCACCGGTGCTGGCGACACGACCGGCAAGAGCCCACACGTGCCGGTCACCCCGAAACAAATCGCCGCTGCCGCCGTGGAAGCCGCCAAGGCCGGCGCCACCGTGGTTCACTGCCATGTGCGCGACCCGCAAACCGGCAAGTTCAGCCGTGACGTGGCGCTGTACCGCGAAGTGATGGAGCGCATCCGCGAGGCGGACGTGGACATCATCGTCAACCTCACTGCCGGCATGGGCGGCGACCTGGAAATCGGCGGCGGCGAGAACCCGATGGAATTCGGCCCGAACACCGATCTGGTCGGCCCGCTGACCCGCCTGGCCCACGTCGAAGAGCTGCTGCCGGAAATCTGCACCCTCGATTGCGGCACCCTGAACTTCGGCGACGGTGACACCATTTATGTCTCCACCCCGGCGCAACTGCGCGCTGGCGCCAAACGCATCCAGGAGCTGGGCGTTAAAGCCGAGCTGGAAATCTTCGACACCGGTCATCTGTGGTTCGCCAAGCAGATGATCAAGGAAGGCCTGCTCGACAACCCGTTGTTTCAGCTATGCCTGGGCATCCCTTGGGGCGCGCCGGCGGACACCACCACCATGAAGGCCATGGTCGACAACCTGCCGGCCGACGCGGTCTGGGCCGGCTTCGGTATCGGTCGCATGCAGATGCCGATGGCGGCGCAAGCGGTGTTACTCGGCGGCAACGTACGGGTCGGGCTGGAAGACAACCTGTGGCTGGACAAGGGCGTGTTGGCGACCAACGGCCAACTGGTCGAGCGCGCCGGCGAAATCCTCAGCCGCCTCGGTGCCCGCGTCCTGACCCCGGCGGAAGGCCGGGCAAAAATGGGCCTGACCAAGCGCGGTTAACCCCACACACTTTTCCCCTGTAGGAGCGAGCTTGCTCGCGAAAAAGGTACAGCCGACGCCACTCAGCGCCTGGAATACCATCGCGAGCAAGCTCGCTCCTACAAGGACCACCGAACTCTTCAGGAAATCACCATGAGCTTTATCACCGAAATCAAAACCTTCGCAGCGTTAGGCAGCGGTGTCATCGGTAGCGGTTGGGTGTCCCGTGCCCTCGCCCATGGTCTGGATGTAGTGGCCTGGGACCCGGCCCCCGGCGCTGAAGCCGCCTTGCGCAAACGCGTCGCCAATGCCTGGGGCGCGCTGGAGAAACAAGGCCTGGCGCCGGGTGCATCGCAGGATCGCCTGCGCTTTGTCGCGACCATCGAAGAGTGCGTGCGCGATGCCGATTTCATCCAGGAAAGCGCCCCGGAGCGACTGGAGCTGAAACTGGACCTGCACAGCAAAATCAGCGCGGCAGCCAAGCCCAATGCATTGATCGGTTCCAGCACCTCTGGCCTGTTACCGAGTGAGTTCTACGAGAGCGCCACGCACCCGGAGCGCTGCGTGGTCGGTCACCCGTTCAACCCGGTTTACCTGCTGCCGTTGGTGGAAGTGGTCGGCGGCAAAAACACTGCCCCTGAAGCAGTGCAAGCCGCGATGAAGGTCTATGAATCCCTGGGGATGCGCCCGCTGCACGTGCGCAAGGAAGTGCCGGGCTTCATCGCCGACCGTCTGCTCGAGGCGCTGTGGCGTGAGGCCCTGCACCTGGTCAACGACGGTGTGGCGACTACCGGTGAAATCGACGATGCCATCCGCTTCGGCGCCGGTTTGCGCTGGTCGTTCATGGGCACGTTCCTGACTTACACCCTGGCCGGTGGCGATGCCGGCATGCGTCACTTCATGGCCCAGTTTGGCCCGGCGTTGCAATTGCCGTGGACCTACCTGCCGGCACCGGAGCTGACCGACAAGCTGATCGACGACGTGGTCGATGGCACCAGCGATCAACTGGGCAAACACAGCATTTCGGCGCTGGAGCGCTATCGTGATGACTGCCTGCTGGCCGTGCTGGAGGCGGTGAAGACCACCAAAGCCAAGCATGGGATGGCGTTCGCCGACTAAACACTGCTACCCCTGTAGGAGCTGGCTTGCCAGCGAAGACGCCCGTACATCCACCGCACTTTCTTTGCGGTCTGACATCGCCTTCGCCGGCAAGCCGGCTCCTACAGGTATTCATGACCTCAGGATTTGATGACATGCCCACCCTCACCACCTACCAAACCACCATCATCCCCGACTGGGTCGACTACAACGGCCACCTTCGCGACGCCTTCTACCTGCTGATTTTCAGCTACGCCACCGACGCGCTGATGGATCGCCTGGGCCTGGACAGCAGCAGCCGCGAAGCCAGCGGCAACTCGCTGTTCACCCTCGAACTGCACCTCAACTACCTGCACGAAGTGAAGCTCGACGCCCAAGTCGAAGTGCACACTCAAATCATTGCCCACGACAGCAAGCGCGTGCACCTCTATCACAGCCTGCATCTGGTCGGTGACGCCCAGGAACTGGCAGGCAACGAACAGATGCTGCTGCACGTGGATCTCGCCGGGCCGCGTTCGGCCCCGTTCAGTGAACAGTCCTTGAGCCGGCTGCAAGCCATCGTCGCCGAACAGGTGGACCTGCCAACACCCGAGTACATTGGCCGAGTGATCGCATTACCCCCAAAAAAATAACAAGGAGATCGCCATGAACACCGCCGCTGCATTTGCCGACTTTCGTACCTATCCGTTGATCAGCGCGCTGACTGGCGTGCAGACTCTGGCGGACCATGTTCTGGTGAAGTGGGCCGATAACCGTGTCAGCCCTTTCCACCATCAATGGCTGCGGGACAACTGCCCGTGCCCGCAATGCGTCTACACAGTGACCCGCGAGCAAGTGCTGGAAATCGTCGATGTGGCTCAAGACCTGATGCCCGATAACGCCCGTATAGACAGCGATGGCTGCCTGGCGGTGGATTGGCAGGACGGCCACGGCAGCCGCTTCGACCCCGGCTGGCTGCGTGCCCACGCCTATGACGATGAATCCCGCGCGGAGCGTCAGCAGCGCAAGCCGAAAGCCAGGCTCTGGTACAGCGATTTGCAGTTGCCGGTGTTCGAGTATCAAGCGCTGATGAACAACTCCGACGCCTTGTTGCAATGGTTGTTGGCGGTACGGGACGTCGGATTGACCCAGGTCCGTGGCGTGCCCACCGAGCCCGGCTCACTGAAACTGATCGCCCAACGGATTTCCTTCATCCGCGAGAGCAATTTCGGCGTGCTGTTCAACGTGCAATCCAAGGCCGACGCCGACAGCAATGCCTACACCGCCTTCAACCTGCCGCTGCACAGCGATTTGCCAACCCGTGAGTTGCAACCGGGGCTGCAGTTCCTGCATTGCCTGGTCAATGACGCCGAGGGTGGCGAGAGCATTTTTGTCGATGGTTTTGCCATCGCCGGCGCCTTGCGCCGGGAAGACCCCGAATCCTTCAGAAGCCTGTGTGAAATCCCCGTGGAGTTTCGCAACAAGGACCGTCACAGCGACTACCGCTGCCTGGCGCCGATCATTGCCGTGGATGTGTTGGGGCAGGTATCGGAAATCCGCATGGCGAACTTTCTGCGCGGACCGTTCGATGCGTCGGTGGAACAGATGCCCAGGCTCTATCGCGCCTACCGGCGCTTTATCACGATGACCCGCGAGCCTCGATTCAGGTTGATGCAGCGGCTCAATCCCGGCGAGCTGTGGTGCTTCGACAACCGCCGCACCCTGCATGCCCGCAACGCCTTCGACCCGGCCACCGGGGCGCGGCATTTCCAAGGCTGCTATGTCGACCGGGATGAGTTGTTGTCGCGCATCCTCGTGTTGCAACGCTAAACCGAGTCATCGTTCATCGCGAGCAAGCTCGCTCCCACATTCGATCGCATTCCTCTGGGAGAACTCGGTTAACTGTGGGAGCGAGCTTGCTCGCGATGGCGCCCGTACAGACACCTCATATTTCCCTGAATCACAGACAAAAAAAGCCCCGATCAAGCCGTGACAGGATCGAGGCAGAGGGTACTGTTGAGGAGCTGCCGTGCGAGGGTGACCAAACCTTCGTGAAGCGAGCTGAGTCCAGTGTGCCCACTACCCCGCGAGCCAGGTTAGCCGAAAACGACATGTTCATAACCAATTGAGCCATTGCGACAATTCGCCCTTGCCGACACCCGGCCCCCCCACCAGAATCGAACCACGACACCGTTCCCTGAAGAAGGATTGCGTCATGATGCACGCCGATTTGATAGACCAGGAAGACCTGTTGGGCCAGCTCAAGTCGTTGGGATTCAACGTACCCAATGGAGCCACCGCCGAGCAGGCTTGCGAGTGCGTGGTAAGGGGCCTGGACGATACTCGGGCGTATGAGCTTCGCAAGATGGTCAAGGAGATGTACACCAGCAGCGCGACGATCCTGCCGGCAGTGCGCCAGGCCATCGACAAACAATTGCTGCCGGCGTTGTCGGAGTACCAGCAAAGCCATCGCGGCTGACAGATCCAATCGCGAGCAAGCTCGCTCCCACAGGTTTTGTGTCGAGAACAAAATTGATGTTCTGACACAGAACCTGTGGGAGCGAGCTTGCTCGCGATGAAGGCGCTACGGTCTAGAGCCTTACACTGGCAAACGTCGACTCATTACGCGCCTGGCTCAGCGCCGACAACGGCCCGGACAACGGCGATAGCACCAACGCTTGCGGCAGCGGCATCATCGCCACTTGCTGGGTAGTGTTGGACCCTACGCGCTCGTCACGCGGTGGAATGCCGAAGTATTCGCGGTAGCACTTGGAGAAGTGCGGCGTGGACACGAAACCACAGACCGACGCCACTTCGATGATCGACATCGGCGTTTGCTTGAGCAATTGCCGGGCGCGGATCAGGCGCAGCTTGAGGTAATAGCGCGACGGTGAGCAGTGCAGGTACTTTTGGAATAGCCGCTCCAGCTGACGTCGCGAAACGGCGACGTACACCGCCAGTTCGTCGAGGTCGATCGGCTCTTCGAGGTTGGCTTCCATCAGCGCCACGATTTCCTGCAACTTCGGCTGGTTGGTGCCGAGCATGTGCTTGAGCGGCACACGCTGGTGATCCTGCTCGTTGCGGATGCGCTCGTAGACGAACATTTCCGAAATGGCCGCCGACAGTTCACGCCCGTGATCGCGGCTGATCAGGTGCAGCATCATGTCCAGCGGCGCGGTGCCGCCCGAGCTGGTGAAACGGTTACGGTCGAGGGTGAACAGACGGGTGCTCATGGCTACCCGTGGGAAAGCTTCCTGCATCGCGGCCAGGCATTCCCAGTGCACGCTGCAATCGAAACCGTCGAGCAAGCCGGCGCAGGCCAGGGCCCAGCTGCCGGTGCACACCGCGCCGAGGCGGCGGGACTGGCGGGCCTGGCTTTGCAGCCACGACACGTGTTCGCGGGTCACCGTGCGTTGAATGCCAATGCCACCGCAAACAATCACGGTGTCCATTGGCGGGGCTTTGTGCATGGAGGCGTCGGGGGTGATCTGCAAGCCGTCACTCGCCCAGACCTGACCGCCATCGACGGTGAGGGTGGTCCAGCGATACAGCTCGCGACCGGACAACTGGTTGGCCATGCGCAGGGGTTCCACTGCGGACGCCAGGGAAATCAGCGTGAAATTGTCCAGCAGCAGAAAGCCGATGGATTGAGGCGCACGGTTCTGGGGTTGGGCCCCGGAGTTGAACGTCGTCATCGCGGTATCTCCTCACACAAAGCGGGTGATGGCCTCAGGCGGAGGCTCTTTTTATGGCCATCGTTCTCGCGTGGGAGACGGGCTTTGTAATGACAGAGCAATTGCCATGCCTATTTTTGAATGCGCGTTCAATAACTCCTGAAAACGACGTCGGAATGTGTCTGCATATGTCTTGCAAGGCAGGGGGATTTAAATGGCCATCAGGGCTGGCAAGCGCCCTGGCCACAAGCTGTGAGCAATTCGGTAGCACTTGTGGGAACGGCGTTGCGCCGCGATGGAAAGGAGTGTCACCGCAGGCACGGGTGACGGGCGGTCGAAGGCCGGTTGGCCCTCGATCAGTGGCAAGACGATTTATCTGTGAGCGACGCGCCAAAAGGTGGCGCGTTTTAATTCGGGTGTTCACTTAGCGCGCAGTTTTGACTGGTCTGGCGCTATCGCGAGCAAGCTCGCTCCCACAGGGATCAGGGTGAACACAATTTTTGTGACCGACGCAAAACCTGTGGGAGCGAGCTTGCTCGCGATGAAGACGACTCGGTCTCAGCACTCCACCGCACTCACCGCCAACCCACCCCGCGATGTCTCCTTATATTTGTCATGCATGTCGGCACCGGTATCGCGCATGGTGCGGATCACCCGGTCCAGCGAAATAAAGTGCTGGCCATCACCGCGCAATGCCATTTGCGCCGCATTGATCGCCTTCACCGCAGCAATCGCGTTGCGCTCGATGCACGGCACCTGGACCAGCCCACCCACCGGGTCGCAGGTCAGGCCGAGGTTGTGCTCCAGACCGATCTCCGCCGCGTTGCACAGTTGCTCTGGTGTGGCGCCAAGAATTTCCGCCAGCCCGGCCGCCGCCATGGCGCAGGCCGAACCGACTTCGCCCTGGCAGCCGACTTCGGCACCGGAGATCGAGGCGTTCTTCTTGCACAGGATTCCCACTGCCGCCGCACTGAGGAAGTAATCCACGACATTGGCGTCGGTCACTGCTTCGCTGAACTTCATGAAGTAGTGCAGTACCGCCGGAATGATCCCCGCCGCGCCGTTGGTCGGTGCCGTGACCATGCGCCCGCCAGCGGCGTTTTCTTCGTTGACCGCCAGGGCGAACAGGTTGACCCACTCCATGGCGCTCAAGGTCGAGCCGATCACGTTGGGTTTGTTCAGTTCCTGCAGGCTACGGTGCAGCTTGGCCGCACGACGGCGCACGTTCAGCCCGCCGGGCAGGATGCCTTCGTGCTTCAGGCCTTGTTCGACGCAATCTTGCATGGCGCGCCAGAGCTTCATCAGGCCGCTGCGGATTTCGTCCTCGCTGCGCCACACCCTCTCGTTAGCCATCATTAACTCAGCCACGCGCAGCTTGTGCTTTTTGCACAGCTCCAGCAGCTCGGCCGCACTGGAAAAGTCATAAGGCAACACAGTGCGGTCGAGGTCGACGACACCGCTGGAGGCCTGAGCCTCATCGACGACAAAACCGCCGCCAACCGAATAGTAGGTGTCGCGATGCAACTCGCCGTCTTCACCCTCGACTATCAAGGTCATGGCGTTGGGATGGAATGGCAGGTTCTCGTCGATCAGGCGCATGTCCCGGGACCAGATGAAGGGCACCGGCAAGCGACTGTCGAGCAGCAGCGTATCGCTCTCGCGCAGGGTGGCGATGCGGATGCCGATTTGCGACGGATCGATCGCATCCGGCCACTCGCCCATCAGGCCCATGATCACGGCATTGTCGCTGCCGTGGCCGATACCGGTGGCCGACAAAGAGCCGAACAGCTGGACTTCGACACGCCGCACCTGCTCAAGCAACCCGCGCTCGCGCAGGCCCTGCACAAACAAAGCCGCCGCCCGCATGGGCCCCACGGTATGTGAACTGGAAGGGCCGATGCCGATTTTGAACAGGTCGAAAACACTGATAGCCATTACTGCCGAACTCCTGGATGGGCCCACTGCGTACGCAAAAGCGCACGGTGACGGAGCTGCTACGCTCAAGCTGCAATCCGCCGAGATGAGCGCATCATCAAGCTTTTATCCAGTTGTTCGACGTCTCTAACCGACGCACTCATGCCCAGCAGCGCCGCGTGTCTTTTACGCCGTGTTTTCGCCGCTTTTTTGCGGTTCAGAGGGGAAAATCGGGCGGAAAAAATCTGTAAACGACGTCACCGACACTGGATGCGACCATCCCTGTACTGGATACGACGCACCCTGTAGGCGTCAGATTTTCACTGGTACATGATCATATCGACTCGATTGCAAGGCGACGTGGTAGAGCTGTCTCCAGAACGCCACCCAACCGCAACCTATAAGTGCGGTGGTCCAGTCGGAACACTGCCAAAAAAAACACCAAGGAGTCCATCCATGAAAGGTTCCCCGTCGTTGTTGTTGGCCGCCATGCTTAGTCTGCCGGTTCTGGCGCAAGCTGCAGAACCGGCGCAGTGCAGCACCGTAAACTTCTCCGATGTCGGCTGGACCGATATCACCGCGACTACCGCGACCACCAGCGTCGTGCTCAATGCCCTTGGCTACAAGACCAAGACCACCATGATTTCCGTGCCCGTGACCTACAAGTCGCTGGCTGACGGCAAGAACATGGACGTGTTCCTGGGCAACTGGATGCCGACCATGGAAAACGACATCAAGGCTTACCGCGATGCCGGCACCGTGGAAACCGTGCGTACCAACCTCAAGGGCGCCAAGTACACCCTCGCCGTCCCTCAAGCGCTGTACGACAAGGGGCTGCATGACTTCGCCGATATCGCCAAATTCAAGAAGGAACTCGATGGCAAGATCTACGGCATCGAGCCTGGCAACGACGGCAACCGCCTGATCCAGTCGATGATCGACAAGAACGCCTTCGGCCTCAAGGACGCCGGCTTCAAGGTCGTCGAGTCCAGCGAAGCCGGCATGCTGTCGCAGGTCGACCGCGCGCAGAAACGCGACACCGCCGTGGTGTTCCTCGGCTGGGCGCCGCACCCGATGAACAAGCGCTTCAAGATTCAATACCTGACCGGTGGTGATGACTTCTTCGGCCCGGACTTCGGTGCCGCCACCGTGGCGACCAACACCCGCAAGGGTTATGCGCAGGAGTGCAGCAACGTCGGCCTGTTGCTGAAGAACCTGGAGTTCACCGTCGACATGGAAAGTGAACTGATGGGCAACATCCTGGACGACAAGATGAAGCCTGACGCGGCCGCCAAGGCCTGGCTGAAAAAGAATCCACAGGTGCTCGATACCTGGCTCGCTGGCGTGACCACCATTGACGGTAAACCTGGCCTGGAGGCCGTGAAAGCCAAACTGACGCCTTGAATTAGGGAGCATCGCTTATGCCGGACGGCCCACACCGTCCGGGCTGTTAATTACCTTGCATGCGGACGTTCACTACCATGCTGATTGATCAGAAAATACCCCTAGGCCAGTACATCGCGGGCTTTGTTGAATGGTTGACGCAACACGGCGCCAGCACCTTCGACGCAATCGCCGTGTCTCTGGAAACGATGATCCACGGCGTGACCTTTGCGCTGACCTGGTTCAACCCGCTGGCACTGATCGGCCTAATCGCACTACTGGCACATTTCATTCAACGTAAATGGGGTCTGACCGCGTTTGTCGTTGCCTCCTTTCTGCTGATCCTCAATCTGGGGTACTGGCAGGAAACCATGGAAACCCTCGCCCAGGTGATGTTCGCCACCCTGGTCTGCGTGGTCATCGGCGTGCCGCTGGGCATCGTCGCCGCGCACAAGCCGATGTTCTATACTTTAATGCGTCCGGTACTCGATCTGATGCAGACCGTACCGACTTTCGTGTACCTCATTCCTACCCTCACCCTCTTCGGGCTGGGTGTGGTCCCGGGCCTGATCTCCACGGTGGTGTTCGCGATTGCCGCGCCCATCCGCCTGACTTACCTGGGTATCCGCGATGTACCGGAAGAGTTGATGGACGCCGGCAAGGCCTTTGGCTGCTCGCGCCGTCAGCTGCTCTCGCGGATCGAACTGCCCCACGCCATGCCAAGCATTGCGGCAGGCATCACCCAGTGCATCATGCTGTCCCTTTCGATGGTGGTGATCGCCGCACTGGTGGGCGCCGATGGCCTGGGCAAACCGGTGGTCAACGCACTGAACACTGCTGATATCGCCCTGGGCTTCGAAGCAGGCCTGGCGATCGTACTGCTGGCGATCATGCTCGACCGTATCTGCAAACAACCCGACGCCAAAGTAGGGGGTGACGCATGAGCATTATTCGCTTCGATAACGTTGACGTTATCTTCTCCAAGGATCCACGCGAGGCGCTCAAGCTGCTGGATCAGGGCATGACCCGTAACGAGATCCTGAAAAAGACCGGGCAGATTGTCGGCGTTGAAAAAGCCAGCCTGGATATCGAAAAAGGTGAAATCTGCGTACTGATGGGCCTGTCCGGCTCCGGCAAGTCCAGCCTGTTGCGCTGCATCAACGGCCTCAACACTGTCAGCCGCGGCAAGTTGTTCGTCGAGCACGAAGGCAAGCAGATCGACATCGCGTCCTGCAGCCCCGCCGAACTGAAAATGATGCGCACCAAGCGCATTGCGATGGTGTTCCAGAAGTTCGCCCTGATGCCCTGGTTGACCGTTCGCGAAAACATCAGCTTCGGCCTGGAAATGCAGGGTCGTCCCGAGAAAGAACGACGCAAACTGGTGGACGAAAAGCTTGAGCTGGTGGGCCTGGCCCAGTGGCGCAACAAGAAACCCGATGAGCTGTCCGGTGGTATGCAGCAACGCGTGGGCCTGGCCCGTGCCCTGGCGATGGACGCTGACATTCTGCTGATGGACGAACCGTTCTCGGCACTCGACCCGCTGATCCGCCAGGGCCTGCAAGACGAACTGCTGGAACTGCAACGCAAACTGCACAAGACCATCGTCTTCGTGAGCCACGACCTCGATGAAGCGCTGAAACTCGGCAGCCGTATCGCGATCATGAAAGACGGCCGGATCATCCAGTACAGCAAGCCGGAAGAAATCGTCCTCAACCCTGCGGACGACTATGTGCGGACCTTCGTGGCCCACACCAACCCGCTGAACGTACTGTGCGGTCGCAGCCTGATGCGCACCCTGGACAACTGCAAACGCATCAACGGTTCGGTATGCCTCGATCCGGGCGGCGATTCGTGGCTGGACCTGGCCGAGGGCAACACCATCAAGGGCGCTCGCCAGAACGGGTCTGCCCTGGACTTGCAGAACTGGGTACCGGGTCAAGCCGTTGAAGGCCTGGGTCGTCGACCAACCCTGGTGGACTCGAACATCGGCATGCGCGATGCGCTGCAGATTCGTTATCAGACCGGCAACAAACTGGTGCTGCACGACAACAACAACAAGGTGGTGGGGATTCTCGGCGACAGCGAGCTGTATCACGCGCTGCTCGGCAAGAACCTGGGGTAAGGCAACAGAAACGAAAACGCCGCGAGAGATCGCGGCGTTTTCGTTTGAGCAGGTTATTTGTATCGACGCCATCTCTGTAGGAGCCGGCTTGCCGGCGAAGGCGGTGCGTCAGACACACCGCGGTGGATCCTTCGCTGGCAAGCCAGCTCCTACAAAAGCTATGCGGTGCAACAGGTTTCGTTCACTCAGCTATAGACGCGGCCAAGGAGCTGCCGATGGCTTTCAAACTGATCGAGCACGTCACGGGTGATCTGATCCTGGGTGAAGCCCATCAAGTCGTAGTCCTGGCTGCCGTTGTGCAGGTACACCTCGGCACGGTAGTAACGCTGACGCGCCTCATCGGACTGAGCCGATTCGGTCGGCGTGGCCAGGTAACCGTCCAGGCTCACTTCGTAGACAAACGGGTTGCCCTCTTCCATCTCGATCCGCAGGCCCATGCAACGCTTGGACTTGCCCAGAAGTGTCTGGACTTCCAGACCTTGAGCACGCATTTGCGTCGATGCGTCCTGCAATGCCGGGCTCACATGCTTGTCCATGAAGCGTTGAACGACCGACTGGCTCGGTTGCAGGTCCAGTTGGGTCAAACGCTCGCTGAAACCACGGCGACCGCGTGCTGCCAACTCGGCTTGTTCCTGTTCGATCTGCACGTCCTGGCGCATGGCCTTGTGCAAGCCGAACATGAAGAATACCAGCACCACCGAGAACGGCAGGCCAGCCAGCACCACCATGGTTTGCATGGCTTCGAAGTTGCCGGCGAACAGCAGGCCGATGGTCACCAGGGTGATCACCGCCGACCAGAAGATCCGCAGCCAGTGCGGTGCGTCTTCATCGACGGTGCCGCCCTTGCAGGACAGGTTGGCCATCATCACCGCGCCGGAATCCGCCGGGGTCAGGAACAGCACAAAACCGACAAAGATCGACACACCGATCACTACTTTCGACGCCGGGTAATGCTCAAGCAACTGGTAGATCGCCATGGACGGCTGTTCCAGCGCCGTCTTCCCGAGTTCTACCGCCCCGTGGTTCATCACCAGGTCCAGGGCCGAGTTGCCGAAGATCGACAGCCACGCCAGAGTGAAGCCCAGCGGAATCAGCAGCACGCCGGCGACCAGCTCGCGCACCGTGCGGCCACGGGAAATACGCGCGATGAACATGCCCACGAATGGCGCCCAGGAAATCCACCAGGCCCAGTAGAACAGGGTCCACAGGCCCAGCCAGCGGTCGGATTTCTCACTGTCGCCTTCGTACACATAGAGGTCGAAAGTCTTCAGCACCACGCCGTTCAGGTAATCACCGACGTTCTGCACGAAGCCGTTGAGCAGGTGCAGGGTCGGGCCAAACAACAGGACGAAAATCAGCAGGCCGCTGAACAGCACGATGTTGAGGTTGGACAGACGGCGGATGCCGTTTTCCACACCCGACACGGCAGCGATGGTCGCCACGGTGCTCATCACAATGATCACGATCAACAGGTTGGTGTTGCTGTGCTCCATACCGAACAGGTTTTCCAGCCCCGACGACACTTGCAGCGAACCAATCCCCAGGTTGGTCACCAGACCCAGCAGGGTCACGAACATGCCAAAACCGTCCACCGCATGCCCGGCCGCGCCCTTGACCCAACGCTCGCCCACCAGCGGATACAGCGCCGAACGCAACGCCAACGGCTGGTTATGACGGTAAGCAAAGTAGGCAACGGCCAGACCGACCAGTGCGTAAATCGCCCAGCCGTGCAGGCCCCAGTGCAGGAATGTCAGCTGCACGGCCTGACGGGCGGCAAGGTTGCTGCCGGCCACGCCTTCCGGTGGGTTGAAGTAGTGGTCGAGCGGCTCGGAAGCACCGAAGTACAGCAACGAGATGCCGATACCCGACGAAAACAGCATCCCCGCCCAGGCGCCGTAGCTGAAGTCCGGGGTGTCGTCCTTGCTGCCGAGCTTGAGTTTGCCGTAGGTCGAAAACGCCAGGCCGACCACAAAAACCAGATAAGCAGCGATCACCACCATGTAGTACCAGCCGAAGCTGCGGGACAACCAGGCCTGGGCAATGCCGAGCATTCTGCCGGCCTCTTGCGGGGCGATGATCAGAATGGCGGTCAACAACAGAATCAACGCGGTAGAGGTGTAGAACACCCAACCGTTGACCGTCACCTTCTCGGGTGGGGTCTTTATTAGCGAGGCAGAACTCATGGCACAGATGCTCCGGGCAGTGCGAGAGAAGAACGCAAGACAAACGGGTTACCCGACCAATCGGTTAGTGGGCAGCCGACCGGCGGGTGATATAAAGACAGCCCGAAAAAAGCCCGAAACCCCTGGAGCGCCGCAGCGCGTAGGTTTCGAGCAGTTTCGGAAGTCGTTTTTTCCGTCGCTACATGTAGGAAAAATCTGTAGGCAGCGACGATTTGTCGCAGATCTTATTCTTTGTTGATTGAACGTTCAATCAAAACAAAATAGACTGGCCTTCAACCCGGTAGCCGTCCTGCGTCCACCGGAAGGCCTAAGGAGATGTGCAAGATGCCCAAGGTCGGTATGCAACCCATCCGCCGCCAGCAATTGATCGAAGCCACTTTGCAGGCCGTCGATCGGGTCGGAATGGGGGACGCCAGCATTGCGCTGATCGCCCGTTTGGCCGGTGTCTCGAACGGCATCATCAGTCACTACTTTCAGGACAAGAATGGCCTGATCGCCGCCACCATGGGGCACCTGATGACGGTCCTGAGCGAGAGCGTCACCGCGCGCCGACAGGCGCTGAAAGATGACAGCCCCCGGGCGCATCTGCAGGTGATCATCGAAGGCAACTTCGACGCCAGCCAGGTCAATGGCCCGGCAATGAAAACCTGGCTGGCCTTCTGGGCCACCAGCATGCACCAGCCGTCTTTGCACAGGTTGCAGCGGATCAACGATCACCGTCTGTATTCCAACCTGTGCTGCCAGTTCCGCCGTGTGCTGCCGCTCAATGATGCGCGCAGTGCCGCCCGGGGCCTGGCAGCGTTGATCGACGGTTTGTGGTTGCGCGGCGCGCTGTCGGGAGATGCTTTCGACACTGAGCAGGCGCAACGGATCGCTTACGAATACATGGATACACAACTGGCCAAGCGGGTGAGTTAGAGCACACATAAACGCTCAACCACCGGACCGTGCCAACCACTTAATGCTCTTGCGAGGACTCTATGGCCCGTTTCGAACTGCAAAAACTCTACATCGATGGCGCTTACAGTGACGCCAGCAGCGACGCCACTTTCGAAGCCATCAACCCGGCTAACGGTGAAGTCCTCGCAACAGTACAACGTGCGACCAAGGAAGACGTCGAGCGCGCGGTGGTCAGTGCCGAAAAGGGCCAGAAAATCTGGGCTGCAATGACCGCGATGGAGCGTTCGCGCATCCTGCGTCGTGCCGTGGAAATCCTGCGCGAGCGCAACGACGAACTGGCTGCCCTGGAAACCCTGGACACCGGCAAGGCCTACTCCGAAACCCGCTACGTCGACATCGTCACCGGTGCTGACGTGCTGGAGTACTACGCAGGCCTGGTACCGGCCATCGAAGGCGAGCAGATCCCGCTGCGCACCACTTCGTTCGTCTACACCCGTCGCGAGCCGCTGGGCATCGTGGCCGGTATCGGCGCGTGGAACTACCCGATCCAGATCGCTCTGTGGAAATCCGCACCTGCCCTGGCGGCCGGTAACGCGATGATCTTCAAGCCAAGTGAAGTTACCTCGCTGACCACCCTGAAACTGGCCGAGATCTACACCGAAGCCGGCGTGCCGGCTGGCGTGTTCAACGTCCTGACCGGCAGCGGCCGCGAAGTCGGCACCTGGCTGACCGAGCACCCGCGCATCGAGAAAGTCTCGTTCACCGGCGGCACCGACACCGGCAAGAAAGTCATGGCCAGTGCTTCGGCTTCGTCGCTCAAGGACGTGACCATGGAACTGGGCGGCAAATCCCCGCTGATCATCTGCGACGACGCCGACCTCGATCGCGCTGCCGACACCGCGATGATGGCCAACTTCTACAGCTCCGGCCAGGTCTGCACCAACGGCACTCGCGTGTTCGTACCGGCCCATCTGAAAGCCGCTTTCGAAGCCAAGATCGTTGAACGCGTTGCACGCATCCGCGTCGGCAACCCGCAAGACGAGAACACCAACTTCGGCCCGCTGGTCAGCTTCGCCCACATGGAAAGCGTGCTGGGTTACATCGCCAAGGGCAAGGAAGAAGGCGCCCGCGTCCTGTGCGGCGGCGAACGCCTGACCGACGGCGAATTCGCCAAAGGTGCATTCGTGGCCCCGACCGTGTTCACCGACTGCACCGACGACATGACCATCGTGCGTGAAGAAATCTTTGGCCCGGTGATGGCGATCCTCACCTACGAAACCGAAGAAGAAGTGATCCGTCGCGCCAACGACACCGACTTCGGCCTGGCCGCCGGTATCGTCACCCGCGACCTGAACCGCGCGCACCGCGTGATTCATCAACTGGAAGCCGGTATCTGCTGGATCAACGCCTGGGGCGAGTCCGACGCGAAGATGCCGGTCGGCGGCTACAAGCAGTCGGGTGTCGGCCGTGAGAACGGCATCAGCTCGCTGAACAACTTCACCCGCATCAAATCGGTACAGGTCGAGCTGGGCGATTACGTCTCGGTGTTCTAACTCCGAGTCTTGTATTGCCTGCGAGGGCCTCTTCGCGGGCAAGCCCGTTCCTACAAAGGGCAGCGCATGACCTGTAGGAGCTGGCTTGCCAGCGAATCGAGTGCGCAGCGCTCGCCAAGGCGCGACCTGACCAACTTCAAAGAGGGTGCATTCAATGTCCCAAGAATTCGATTACATCATCATTGGTGCCGGCTCGGCCGGTAACACCCTGGCGACCCGTCTGACCGAAGACGCCGGCGTCACCGTCCTGCTGCTCGAAGCGGGCGGCCCGGACTACCGCTTGGACTTCCGCACGCAAATGCCGGCCGCCCTGGCGTTCCCGCTGCAAGGCCGTCGCTACAACTGGGCCTACGAAACCGATCCTGAGCCACACATGGACGGCCGCCGGATGGAATGCGGTCGCGGCAAGGGCCTGGGCGGTTCCTCGCTGATCAACGGCATGTGCTACATCCGCGGCAATGCCATGGACTACGACGGCTGGGCGAAACTGCCAGGCCTGGAAGACTGGTCGTACCTGGACTGCCTGCCGTATTTCCGTAAAGCGGAAACCCGTGACATCGGCCCGAACGACTACCACGGTGGCGACGGCCCGGTCAGCGTGACCACGCCTAAAGCCGGCAACAACCCGCTGTTCCACGCCATGGTTGAAGCCGGCGTGCAGGCCGGTTACCCGCGTACCGAAGACTTGAACGGCTACCAGCAGGAAGGCTTCGGCCCGATGGACCGCACCGTAACGCCCAAGGGTCGTCGTGCCTCCACCGCCCGCGGTTACCTGGACGTCGCCAAGAAGCGTTCGACCCTGACCATCGTCACTCATGCCCTGACCGACAAGATACTGTTCGAAGGCAAGCGTGCGGTCGGCGTGCGTTACCTGGTCGGCGCCGCTGAAGAGCGTGTTGAAGTCAAGGCACGCAAGGAAGTGCTGCTGTGCTCCGGCGCCATCGCTTCGCCGCAGATCCTGCAACGCTCCGGCGTCGGTCCGGCCGAGTTGCTGAACAAGCTCGACATTCCGGTGGTCCACGACCTGCCGGGCGTCGGTGAAAACCTGCAGGATCACCTTGAGCTGTACCTGCAATACGCTTGCACTCAACCGGTCTCGCTGTACCCGTCGCTGCTCTTGCACAACCAGCCGGCCATCGGTGCCGAATGGCTGTTCAACGGCACCGGCATCGGCGCCAGCAACCAGTTCGAAGCCGGCGGTTTCATTCGCACCCGTCCGGAATTCGAATGGCCGAACATCCAGTACCACTTCCTGCCGGTGGCGATTAACTACAACGGCAGCAACGGTGTGAAAGAGCACGGTTTCCAGGCGCACATGGGCTCCATGCGTTCGCCAAGCCGTGGTCGCATCCAGGCCAAGTCCAAGGACCCGCGCCAGTACCCGAGCATCCTGTTCAACTACATGGCCACCGAGCAGGACTGGCAGGAATTCCGCGACGGCATCCGCCTGACCCGTGAAATCATGCAGCAGCCTGCGCTGGACGCCTTCCGTGGCCGCGAGATCAGCCCGGGCATCGACGTGCAAAGCGACGAGCAGCTGGACAAGTTCATCCGCGAGCACGCCGAAACCGCGTTCCACCCGTCCTGCTCGTGCAAGATGGGCACCGACGAGATGGCCGTGGTCGATAGCGAAGGTCGCGTGCATGGCATGCAAGGCCTGCGTGTGGTCGATGCCTCGATTATGCCGATCATCACCACCGGCAACCTCAACGCACCCACGATCATGATGGCCGAGAAAATCGCCGACAAGATCCGTGGCCGCAAACCGTTGCCGCGCAGCACTGCCACTTACTATGTGGCGGGTGAAGCGCCGGTGAAGGGCAAACCGGTGCGGGAAGTGAGCCAGACTGCTGCGTAACAGTTCACGCACTTGCTTCAAACAAAACCGTCAACCTTTCCGGGTTGGCGGTTTTTTTCGGCTAACACAAGCTGCTTACAACAAACAACAATCTTCACACCAAGTAACTAAAAACAATTACAAGCTCTCAACAAAACTCGTTACACATGTATTCACACGAACTTAAAAACCTCCATTACTATCCGCGCCCCGTTTCAGCCGGACGCGAGCAGTTTCAATGGAGATCAAGGACATGCCTGACATCGACCTAGCCAAGGACCTAAGTTACTTTCGAGACAGAATATCCAAAGAAAAAACAATCACCCTGGACTTCAGCTATTTGGCTGGCGTCGTTGAGTCATGGTGGAAAAAAAACAGCCACCACGATACGCACGTCTTAAAAACACAACTGGTTAACCTTTTTCTAACTTACCTGCGTACCGAAGACACTTTCTACTTTGACAAAGTAGGGCTGGCAAATGGATGCGCGGCCGTCTGCATCAAAAGTGTATTCAGCCTTGACTCGCCAAAACTCGCTTTAACGGTGCACGAGGCTTTGTCGGACCTGTTTCATCTCACTGACATTAAATACGAATACGAAGAACACAAAGCACTGTATCTAAAGCCCTCTGCTGAGAAATATCGGGAATGGGGCAATGGCCATGGCGATATCACACCGCACTCCGATGACTTATATGAAAACCTGAATGTCGATTTCCTGGCCCTGACCGTTTGCCGTGACGTCACGAAAACCCCCACCGCCTATTATTTCCCAAGCGATCTACTTTGCGATTTAAACGACGAGGAGATGCGCGAATTATTGACGATGCAAGCAACGTTCATTTCCGGCAAAAACGTCAGCGGCTTAAAGGAACGGGTTCGTCACGTAGTTGAGTTTTCCGAACTCTACGGTTTTCATTTTTCGCTGGATTTCCGCATTGATTCGGAGAACGGTGAGCGGATGCGCGCAAAAAATGGCGGCCAGCACGTCCTGGACAAAATCCGCGCTGGCCTGCCAAGCGCAAAACACCATGTTTCAACAGCTGAAACCGGTACGTTCCTGATCGTAGCCAACCACAAGATACTGCATGCCCGCCCGATGCTGAACATCGATACCAACGAGGCTCGCGAACAAGCGCACAACTCGACATTCAACACAACGCCTCGATTACTGTTCCGAAGCAAGGGCCCTAGAAAGCACTACTTCCCACTGGATGAAACAACCTATACGCGGGTGGCCCATTGATGGTGACTCCAGATACATCCACTCGATCTTCGGCTGCCAACGTTTTTATTGAAGGTGCACGCGACGCAATCACGTTTGGCGTCGCGTTCATTTTCCTGTACTTATCCATAGGAATTTTAAGCGCGACGCAATCGTTATCATTAAGCCAAGCGCTTGCAACGACCCTGTTGATATTCTCCACTCCACTGCAGTTTCTGCTAATACAAAGCTATAACGACGGATGGATATTGCTCCCCATCATCGTGGCGCTCAACGCGCGCTTCGTACTGCTTTCCGCAACACTTGCCCCCTATATAAGAAACACTTCCACCACGAAAACCATGGTTTCCTTGATTCTGATCACACCCTCGATATTCACAGGGTGCGTCACTCGATTCAAGCGTAAAGCCGACCACCCCTTCACTTACATGATCGGCCTTGGTCTTCCAATATTTGGCGTATCGATTATCTGCACCTATATCGGCTTCATCGCCGGTGCAGAACTCACCTCACCGGTCATCTATGCAGCGATGACACTTCTGCTACCGCTGCAATTTACCGCTTTGGCCGGCAAGCACTGGCCTCATTATTCGGAAGTATCGAGTTACTGGCTAGGCTTTGTCGGCGCACCATTACTGGTCTATCTATTCAAGGATTACAGCTTGCTCTGCACGCCTTTTATAATCGGCGGATTGATCGTGCTAATTGAAAACAATTACAAAAAACGAGGTGGCGTAGCTCCATGACAATCTGGCTTCTTATTGCATTTTCCGCCCTTACCGCTTTTGCATTTCGTGCCCTTCCCTTTGCCTTCAAAAACAGCACCGCACTTACGCAAACCCAAGGTTCCTTTTATCGGTTTATCAGCTACAGCGCACAAGCAATGTTGGGAGTCATCATTTACGACACTGCATTCAACAAGAAGGATGCGCTGACACTGATACAGCAATTTGAAACGCTGGATGCACTGAAGCTGTTCTTGCTAGTCGGCACCTTCATCGCGGTGGCCAAAACAAGAAAAATTCTGCCTGCTTTTTTTGCAAGCCTATCCATTTATGTTGCAGCTTTCGTTTATCTGAACGGCTGAATGCAGTACTTTGCCTGACAGTGGAATTGTTCGCGAGCAAGCTGCAATGGCTGTTCGCGAACTCAATCATCAGCCAATTCGTCACGCGCCCTCTGCACTTCCTAATCTTTTGCGCCACTGCTCCGCCCTTGATCCGCCCCCCTTCGCAGGCCTAATCTAGCGCCACGCAATCGTTTCACCCCTCCCCTCGCAGCACCGCTCCACCGCCACTCCATACCCAGGAGGTTCACGAATGTTCGATTTCCATCCCCAGCTCAAGCAGCGCTTCGCTGCCTTGCGCACGGGTGCTGAATTCTTTTCCCTGCGTTATGTGCGCGAATCCGGGCAGTACCTGTCGGTGCGCAAGAACGTCGCCGAACCGCCGAGCCTGAGCCGTGACGAAGGGGCGATGCTGACCGTGTGGGTCAATGGCGTCGAGGCCTATGCGGCCACCAACGATCTGTCGCAACAGGGCCTGCAGGCCGCCCTCGAACGCGCCGAACTCCAGGCCCGTCGACTCAAGCCCCACGCCTTGCTGGACCTGCGCGAGCAGGCTGTTTCCAGCGACCACGCCGATTACTTTTCGCCCAACCTCGACCAGGCCTTTCCGTCCCTGAGCGACTGCTACCAGTTGCTCGGCACCGAGTCGGCCGCCGTGCCCAAGGACGAGCGCCTGGTGAACTGGCAGGTCAGCCTCGGCATCACCCACGTCGAGCAGATTTACCTCAACAGCGCCGGTGCCGAACTGCGCCAGGCCCAACGCTTTGTCTACCCTGGCCTGGACGTCACGGCCTACGACGGCAACGACAGCCAGACCCGCAGCCTTGGCCGCGAGAATTTCGGCCAGCAAGGCGCGGCGGACGTCATCAGCCGCTGCGGCCTGATCGGTGCCGGTGCCCAGGTGGCCGATCAGGCCCTGCAATTGCTCCTGGCGCCGAACACCCCGCAAGGCAAGCGCGACCTGCTGCTGATGCCCGACCAGATGATGCTGCAAATCCACGAGTCCATCGGCCATCCGCTGGAGCTGGACCGCATCCTCGGCGACGAGCGCAACTACGCCGGCACCAGTTTCGTCAAAGCCAGCGACTTCGGCCGCCTGCAATACGGTTCCCGCCTGCTCAACGTGACCTTCGACCCGGACATCCCCGAGGAACTCGCCAGCTACGGCCATGACGACGACGGCACGCCCGCCAGCAAACAGTTCCTGATCCGTGAAGGCCTGTTGCTGCGGCCGCTGGGTGGTGCGTTGTCGCAATTCCGTGCCGGCATGGACGGCGTCGCCAACAGCCGTGCCTGCGGCTGGAACCGCCCGCCCATCGACCGCATGGCCAACCTCAACATCGAGCCTGGCGATCAGTCCATCGAGCATCTGATCGGCGGTATCGAACACGGCGTGCTGATGTCGACCAACCGTTCATGGTCGATCGACGATGCGCGCAACAAATTCCAGTTCGGCTGCGAATGGGGCCAAATTATCGAAAACGGCGAACTCAAGGGCGTGGTCAAGAACCCCAATTACCGAGGCATCTCCGCGCAGTTCTGGAAGAGCCTCAGCGCTGTCGGCGATGCCAGTACCTTCAAGGTCCTCGGCACACCGAACTGCGGCAAGGGCGAACCGAACCAGGTGATCCGCGTCGGCCACGCATCACCGGCCTGCGTATTCAGCAATGTCGATGTATTCGGAGGAGACGCCTGATGAATCCTTCAATCAGCCAGTCCACGTCGTTCAAGGCGCTGGTCAACAGTTTGCGTGAGGCGCTTCTCGAGCCCGAGCAGTTCACCCTCAGCTACGCCGCCGAGTCGTCGGCCTTCGTCCGTTTCAACCACGCCAAGGTGCGTCAGGCCGGTCAGGTGCAACAGGCAAGTATCGGCCTGAAGCTGATCAACGAAGGCCGCCATGCCGACCTGCACATCACCCTGGCCGGCGATCCACAGGTGGATGCGCAGCGCCTGAGCGAAGGTCTGCAACAGTTGCGTGAAACTCTGCCACTGCTGCCAGCGGACCCGTTCTTGCTGCTCAACCACAATGGCTGGCAGAGCAGCAACGTGCAGTCGCACCCGCTGCCGGACACCGAGCAGGTCGTCGCGCAAATCACCCAGGCCGCCGAAGGCCTGGATCTGGTCGGGTTCTATGCTGCAGGGCCTATCAGTCGTGGCTTTGCCAGTTCTTCGGGCGCCTTCGGCTGGCATCAGGCCAACAGTTTCAATTTCGACTTCAGCCTGTTCCACGAGAATGGCCAGGCTGTGAAAGCCAGCTACGCCGGACACGACTGGAGCAGCGAAGGCTTTGCCAAACGCTTCCAGCAAGCCCGCGAACAGCTTGAGTTTCTGGGTCGGCCGCTGCGCACCTTGGCGCCCGGCCAGTACCGCGCCTACCTGGCACCGGCGGCGCTGGAAGAAATCATGGGCATGCTGTGCTGGGGTGGTTTCTCGGCACAGTCGATTGCCAGCAAAAGCAGTCCGCTGCAAAAGCTCTACGGTGGCGACAGCGCGTTCAGCTCGCTGGTCTCGCTGGATGAAAAAGTCAGCGGTTCGCTGAGCCCGGCGTTTTCCGATGAGGGTTATCCACGCAGCGACCTGGCGTTGATCATCGACGGCAAGGCCGGGGCGCAACTGGTCGGCTCGCGCAGCGCCGCCGAATACGGTTTGACTGCCAATGGCGCCAGCGGCGGTGAATCACCGAGCGCACTGAACATGAAAGCCGGGGTATTGCCTGACGCGGACATCCTCAAGCAATTGGGCACGGGGCTGTACATCAGCAACCTGTGGTACCTGAACTTCTCGGATCAACCAGCCGCACGCCTGACCGGCATGACCCGCTTTGCCACGTTCTGGGTCGAGAACGGCGAGATCCAGGCACCGGTCAGCACCATGCGTTTTGATGACAGCGCTTTCAGCCTGCTCGGTTCGCAACTGGAAGCGTTGACCGAGGAGCGGGAGTTGTTGCTGTCGGCCAGTACCTACAGCCAGCGGGCGACGGCTTCGGCGTTGTTGCCGGGGGCGCTGGTCAGCCGATTGACCCTGACCCTGTAAACACAACACCCTGTAGGAGCTGGCTTGCCAGCGAAGGGGCCGTCAAGGCCGCCAAAAGCTTCGCTGGCAAGCCAGCTCAATGTCGATGAAACCCTGCCAAGAGGTCCCATGCCCAACCGCCCGCCTCTCGACGCTGTCACCGCCCGTTGGGTGCCGTGGGTCGTCGCCATCGCCTTCTTCATGCAGTCCCTCGACGGGACGATTCTCAACACTGCCCTGCCAGCCATGGCCCGCGACTTGGCCGAAGACCCATTGCGCATGCAGGGCGTGATCATCGCCTACATGCTCACGGTCGCGTTGCTGATCCCGGCTTCGGGCTGGATTGCCGATCGCTTCGGCACCCGAAAGATCTTCTTCAGCGCGATACTGTTGTTCAGCTTCGGTTCGCTGCTCTGCGCGCTGTCGAGCAGCTTGAGCATGCTGATCGGTGCCCGGGTGATTCAGGGCCTGGGTGGCGCGTTGATGCTGCCGGTCGGGCGGCTGGTGGTGTTGCGCGCCTACCCGCGTTCGGAACTGGTGCGGATCATGGGTTTCATCACCATTCCCGGGTTGCTCGGCCCTTTGATCGGTCCGACCATGGGCGGCTGGATGGTGCAATACCTGACCTGGCACTGGATCTTCCTGATTAACCTGCCCGTCGGCGTCGTCGGTTGCTACGCCGTGTGGAAATTCATCCCCGACCTTCGCGGTACCGAGCGCACCCGTTTCGATAGCCTGGGATTCGTGCTGTTCGGCGCGGCGATGATTCTGATCACCATCGCCATGGAAGGCCTGGGCGAGCTACACCTGCCGCATTTGCGGGTAATGTTGCTGCTGTTTGGCGGCATGGCTTGCCTGGCGGCGTATTGGCTGCGTGCCGGGCATATCGAGAACCCGCTGTTCGCGCCGTCGCTGTTCAAGACCCGGACCTTTGCCGTGGGCATTCTCGGCAACCTATTCGCCCGCCTCGGCAGCGGCGCCCTGCCCTTTCTGGTGCCATTGCTGTTGCAAGTGGCGCTGGGCTATTCGCCGTCCCAGGCCGGGATGAGCATGCTGCCGCTGGCGGCGGCGGCGATGATCGCCAAGTGGGTCGCGCGGCCGCTGATCGAGCGTTGGGGTTATCGCATCGTGCTCACCGGCAACACCCTGGCGCTGGGGATCATGCTGGCGAGCATGGGCCTGGTCAGCGAGCAGACGCCGTACTGGCTGCTGCTGTGCCTGCTGGCGATCCTCGGGGCGATCAACTCCTTGCAGTTCACCGCGATGAACACCGTGACCCTGATCGACCTCGACGACGCCAGCGCCAGCAGCGGCAACAGCCTGCTGTCGGTGGTCGCGCAACTGTCCCTGAGCCTGGGGGTTGCGTGTGCGGGTGCGTTACTCGGCGGGTTTACTGCCGAGATCGGAAACGACGGCGTGCAGACAGTTCTGGGCGCGTTTCAACTGACGTTTGTGACGGTGGGAATCATGGCCATGCTCGCCGCAACCATCTTCTCCCAGCTCTCGAAGCAAGACGGACGGCGTGTCAAACGTCCGGAACAGCACATCGAACCTTAGGGCGAATGGCCACCGGGCTGGTACACTGCGCGACATTTTGTTTTGCAGGCCAGTCCCGTGACCACCATCGCCACCGAATTTAATACTTTGCCGCTGTCCGCCGCCATGCTGGCTAACCTCGACTCCCTCGGTTATGCCCAGATGACGCCGATTCAGGCGCAAAGCTTGCCGGTGATCCTCAAGGGGATGGACCTGATCGCCCAGGCCAAGACCGGCAGCGGCAAGACCGCCGCGTTCGGCATCGGCCTGCTGAACCCGATCAACCCGCGCTACTTCGGTTGCCAGGCGCTGATCCTGTGCCCTACCCGCGAGCTGGCTGACCAGGTCGCCAAGGAAATCCGTCGCCTGGCCCGTGCCGAAGACAACATCAAGGTCCTGACCCTGTGCGGCGGCGTGTCCCTCGGCCCGCAGATCGCTTCGCTGGAACATGGCGCGCACATCATCGTCGGCACCCCGGGCCGTATTCAGCAGCACCTGCGCAAGGGCTCGCTGGTACTCCACGGCCTCAACACCCTGATCCTCGACGAAGCCGACCGCATGCTCGACATGGGCTTCTACGATTCCATCGAAGAAATCATCATGCAGGCCCCGGAGCGTCGCCAGACCCTGCTGTTCTCCGCCACCTACCCGGTAGGCATCAAGCAGTTGGCCTCGAAGTTCATGCGTAACCCGCAGCAAGTGAAGGCCGAAGCGTTCCACGACGACACGCAGATCGAGCAGCGCTTCTACGAGATTTCCCCGGACGACCGCATGAGTGCGGTGACCAAGGTGCTTGGCCACTTCCGCCCGGCCTCCTGCGTGGCCTTCTGCTACACCAAGCAGCAGGTTCAGGAAACCGTCGACCACCTGACCGCCAAAGGCATTTCCGCCGTCGGCCTGCACGGCGATCTGGAACAGCGTGACCGCGACCAGGTGCTGGCGATGTTCGCCAACCGCAGTACTTCGGTGCTGGTTGCCACCGACGTCGCGGCCCGTGGCCTCGACATCGATTCCCTGGACATGGTGATCAACGTCGAACTGGCCCGTGATTCGGAAATCCACATCCACCGTGTCGGCCGTACCGGTCGTGCCGGTGAGAAAGGCCTCGCGATCAGCCTTGTCGCGCCGTCCGAAGCACAGCGCGCACAAGCCATTGAGCAATTGCAGCAGACGCCGCTGACCTGGGATCAGGTCGACAACCTCACCTCCAAAGGCGGTGGCCCGCTGCTGCCGCAGATGAGCACGCTGTGCATCGCTGCCGGCCGTAAGGACAAGGTTCGTCCGGGCGACATTCTCGGCGCACTGACCGGTGACGCCGGCATCCCCGGTGCCCAGGTCGGCAAGATCGCGATTTTCGACTTCCAGGCCTATGTGGCCGTGGAGCGCGGCGTCGCCAAGCAGGCCTTGCAGCGCCTGAACGACGGCAAGATCAAGGGCCGTTCGTTGCGCGTGCGTATTTTGTAAGCGATCTTCCAACCAAAGAAGATCCCCCTGTGGGAGCGAGCCTGCTCGCGAATGCATTCTGTCTGTTAGCCGATGGTTGACTGACACACCGCTTTCGCAAGCAGGCTCGCTCCCACAGTTAGTTTTGTGGTGAAACACTGAGAGGACACCGTTTTGCGCTCTACCGAAGTCGTGATCATTGGCGCTGGCGCCGCAGGGTTGATGTGTGCGCTGACCGCCGCCGGGCGCGGGCGGAAGGTGTTGCTGCTGGACCATGCCAACAAGGCCGGCAAGAAAATCCTGATGTCGGGCGGTGGCCGCTGCAATTTCACCAACATGTACACAGAACCTGGCAATTTTCTCTCGCAGAACGCGCACTTCTGCAAATCCGCCCTGGCCCGCTACACCCAGTGGGATTTCATCGGCATGGTCGCCAAGCATGGCGTGCCGTACCACGAGAAAAAACTCGGCCAGTTGTTCTGCGATAACAAATCCAGCGACATCCTGGAAATGCTCCTGAATGAGTGCGACCAGGTCGGCGTCAGCCTGCACCTGGACACGTCGATCCAGACCATCGAGAAGCTCGAAAAGGGCTATTTGCTGGACACGACGCTCGACCAGATAACGTGCGAATCCCTGGTGATCGCCACCGGTGGCCTGTCGATCCCGACCCTGGGCGCCACCGGCTTCGGTTACCAGGTGGCCAAACAGTTTGGCCACGAACTGCTGCCAACCCGCGCCGGTCTGGTGCCATTCACTATCACCGATCAGCTCAAGGCCTTGTGCACCGAGTTGTCTGGCACGTCGGTGGATTGCCTGGTGAGCTGCAATGACCAGAGCTTTCGCGAGAACATCCTGTTCACCCACCGCGGCCTCAGCGGCCCGGCGATTTTGCAGATTTCGTCGTTCTGGGAATCCGGCGATACCGTCGAGATCAACCTGTTGCCGGATCACGACGTACCGGACTGGCTGCAACAGCAACAGGCCGAACGCCCCAATAGCGAGCTGAAAACCCTGCTCGGGGAAATCTTCACCAAGAAGATGGCCAACCTGCTGGCGGACAACTGGTTCGTGTCCAAACCGATGAAGCAGTACACCCACGCTGAACTGGCCGATATCGCGGAAAAACTGGCGAGCTGGAAAGTCGTGCCGGCGGGCACCGAAGGCTATCGCACCGCCGAGGTGACCCTGGGTGGCGTCAACACCAACGAAGTGTCGTCCAAGACCATGGAATCGCTGAAAAGCCCGGGGCTGTACTTCATCGGTGAAGTGCTGGACGTGACCGGGCATCTGGGCGGGTTCAATTTCCAGTGGGCCTGGGCATCCGGTTACGCCGCTGCGCAGTACGTCTGATTCAAAAATCAACACACCCCCTGTGGGAGCGAGCTTGCTCGCGATGGCGGCCTATCAGTCAACATCTCTGTTGAATGTTGCGACCTCATCGCGAGCAAGCTCGCTCCCACAGGTTTCTCGGCCAGCCACAAAATTTGTGATCAACCCAGATCACAATGCTCAAAGGAACAGATTTTGCTGTCTGATGTGATCGACGCCATTGCGTCGGCGTCATTAGTGGCTCAATTTAGCGTCATTGCCTCGGAAGGCCTTCGCATTTCATGTCATCGACTTCGTTCCGCCAGTCTCTGCGTCGCCTCTGGGCGCTGGATAAATTCAGCTATAGCGTGCGGGTATTCATTGCCCTGACCGGCACCATGGCGCTGTGTTGGTATCAGGATGAAATGGGCCTGCTGATCCCGTTGTTCCTGGGGATTATCGCCAGTGCCCTGGCCGAGACCGACGACAGCTGGCAGGGCCGTCTCAACGCGCTGGCGGTGACGCTGGTGTGTTTCGCGGTTGCCGCCCTGTCCGTCGAGCTGCTCTTCCCCTACCCCTCGCTGTTTATCATCGCCTTCGCCCTGGCCGCGTTCTGCCTGACCATGCTCGGCGCCCTGGGCGAGCGCTATGGCGCGATTGCCTCGGCAACACTGATTCTGTCGGTCTACACCATGATCGGCGTGGACCAACGCGGCGGCGCGGTCATCGATGTCTGGCACGAGCCGGTGCTGCTGGTGGCCGGTGCCGCCTGGTATGGCCTGCTCTCGGTGTTGTGGCAGGCGCTGTTTTCCAATCAACCGGTGCAGCAGAGCCTGGCGCGCCTGTTTCGCGAACTGGGCTTTTACCTGAAGCTCAAATCCTCGCTGTTCGAGCCCATCCGGCAGATGGACGTGGAGGCGCGGCGCCTGGAGCTGGCCCAGCAGAACGGCCGGGTAGTGGCGGCATTGAACGCCGCCAAGGAGATCATCCTGCACCGGGTCGGCAACGGTCGCCCGGGGTCGAAAGTCAGCCGCTACCTGAAACTGTACTTCCTCGCCCAAGACATTCACGAACGCGCCAGCTCATCGCACTATCCATACAACGCCCTGGCCGATGCCTTTTTCCACAGCGACGTAATGTTCCGCTGTCAGCGCCTGTTGCGCCAGCAAGGCAAAGCCTGTCGGGCTCTGGCCGAATCGATCCAGATGCGCCAGCCGTTCACCTACGACGCCAGTTTCGCCGAGGCCCTGAGCGACCTGGATGCCTCCCTGGAACACCTGCGCATCCAGAGCAACCCGGCCTGGCGTGGTTTGCTGCGTTCACTGCGGGCACTGGCGGCCAACCTTGGCACTCTCGACCGCTTGCTCAGCGATGCCAGCAACCCCGACGCCCTGGCCGACGCCACCGACAGCAGCTTGCTCGACCGTTCGCCGCGCAGCCTCAAGGACGTGTGGCTGCGCTTGCGCACGCAGCTGACACCGACCTCGCTGCTGTTCCGCCATGCCCTGCGATTGCCCCTGGCCTTGAGCATTGGCTACGCCATGGTGCATTTGATTCACCCGTCCCAAGGCTACTGGATCATCCTCACCACGCTGTTCGTCTGCCAACCGAACTACGGCGCCACCCGCCGCAAACTCGGTCAACGGATCATCGGCACTGCCATCGGCCTGACCCTGGCCTGGGCGTTGTTCGACCTGTTCCCGAACCCGCTGATCCAGTCGTGTTTCGCCATCGCCGCCGGAGTGGTGTTCTTTACCAACCGCACCACCCGCTACACCCTGGCGACGGCGGCGATCACCCTGATGGTGCTGTTCTGCTTCAACCAGGTGGGTGACGGATACGGGCTGTTCCTGCCACGGCTGTTCGATACCTTGCTCGGCAGCCTGATCGCCGGGCTCGCGGTGTTCCTGTTCCTGCCGGACTGGCAGGGCCGACGCCTGAACAAAGTGCTGGCCAACACCCTGGCCTGCAACAGCATTTACTTGCGCCAGATCATGCAGCAATACGCGGCGGGCAAAAGCGACGACCTGGCTTACCGCCTGGCCCGCCGCAACGCGCACAACGCCGACGCAGCGCTGTCGACCACACTGGCCAATATGCTGATGGAGCCTGGGCATTTCCGTAAGGAAGCAGATGTCGGATTCCGCTTCCTGGTGCTGTCGCACACGCTACTCAGCTACCTGTCAGGCCTGGGCGCACACCGGGAAACCCAACTGCCAGCGGGTGTGCATGAACATTTGATCGACGGAGCCGGGGTGAAACTGGCGGCGAGCATCGACGAAATCGCCCATGGGCTGGCGAGCAAATCCTCAATTGCGATTCAAAGCGATGAGGAAGAAGCATTGGCCTATGGACTGGAACAGATGCCCGATGAAATCGATGAGGGGCAGCGGTTGGTGCAGACGCAACTGGCGCTGATTTGTCGTCAGCTCGGGCCGTTGCGGACGTTGGCGGCGCATCTGATCAAGGACACCAGTGAGGATTGAGATCTGTGGTGTCCGGGCTGGCCCCATCGCGAGCAAGCTCGCTCCCACAGGGGGCTCTGGTGTTCACAAAATTTGTGTCGACTGAAGATCTACTGTGGGAGCGAGCTTGCTCGCGATGAGGCCATCGGCAACAACACAGAAACTGGCTCAACCCACTCACATCCCATGCTGTTTCATCAAATTGTCATAACTCCCGTCCACCTTCATCGCCGCAATCTCCCGGTCGAAACTGGCGACGATCTGCTCATGCTGTGGATTCTTCAGGCTGACCAGAATGTGCAGGCTGTTCTCGCTCAATGCCCTGGGCAGGAATTCCACGGCGTTTCGAACCTTGGATGACTCACGGGACAGGTAGTAGCGGGCGACGTACTCATCTTCCAGTGTCAGTTTGACTCGGTCGGCCGCGACCATGCGCACAGCCATGGCGAAGCTGTGCACCGGAATTTTCTGCAATGAGTCGTCGTTGTCGAACGCGGGCGAATAGGCGTAACCGCGCACGATGGCAATCGGATACGTGTGCAATTGCTGCAGGTCGTTGAACTCGATGGGCGCGTCTTTACGCTTGAGAAACCGTACGCGATTGAGCAGGTATTCGCCGGAAAACTGGCCGAATTTTGTACGCTCGTCGTTGTACCAGGCGTTGACCAGCACGTCGTAGCGGCCCTCGCCCACCCCCATCAAGGCCCGCGCCCAGGGCACCTGTTCAAACTCACTGGCATAGCCGGCCCTGGCGAGCGCGGTACTGACAATATCCGTGGCCAAACCACCGTTGAGGAGCGTGGAATCGGTAAAAGGGGGCCAGGCATCAGCGACCAACCGCAGTTTTTCTGCCGCTGCTCCCTGAACCAGCAACAGCAATCCAATCAAAGCAAAAGCTCGATGCAATCGCGGCATGCCAGAAATCCTTAGCGGGCGGATTGCCCTACGTGTTTTCAGCCAAATCCCCAAGGCCTTGTACTGACAAGACCCGGTTATGAAACATCAGCTCATCGAAGCCACAGCACAGCGCTTCGATCCAGATTACACAAAGAAGACATCCGCGCGAGAAATGAATGATGGCATTTTGGCCTATGTCACAGATTCTTCCGCCATAAAGACTTCTGGCGTGACTGCGCTTAGTATCGGAACGACGTTTTCAGGGAATCAAAACATGACAGTCGATTGGATCTGCAAACACCACAGCGACCTGGGCAAGGAGCAGCTGTACGCCATTTTGCAGTTGCGCGCCGAGGTGTTCGTCGTCGAGCAGCAATGCGCTTATCAAGACGTGGATGGCCAGGACCTGGAAGGTGACACTTGTCACTTGATGGCCTGGGACGGCAATCAACTGGTGGCCTATCTGCGGCTGCTCGACCCGGAACTGCAAGGCGGGGACGTAGTGATCGGTCGGGTGGTCATTGCTCCACACGCACGAGGCGCCGGGCTTGGACATGCGTTGATGGACCAGGCGTTGGAGCAGATTGAAGAGCGCTGGCCGCAAACGCCGATCTACCTTTCGGCCCAGACGCATTTGCAGGGGTATTACGGGCGGTACGGGTTTGTCGTGACGGGCGAGGAGTTTGTCGAGGATGGCATTCCGCACATTGGCATGCGTCGCTCCTGAAGGCCCTATCGCGAGCAAGCTCGCTCCCACATTTGATCTCTATCGCACACAAAATCTGTGTTCGCTGCTGATCTAATGTGGGAGCGAGCTTGCTCCGGGCGGCGTTCCGACGATGGCGTCAGCTCAGGCAACGCAAATCTCAGGGATACTCCAGCACTGCCTTGATCTGCCGCAGATTACGCTCGATCCACCCGCGATCGATCGCACCCCACTCGCGAATCCGATAGCGCCCCGCATGGTTGCGCGCGCCCTCTTCCTGCTCGAATTCACAGACAATATCCAGATCCGCCAACGCCGCGATGGTGTCCTGTGCCGTGCGCCGGGGCATGCCGGTGACCTCGGTCAGCGCCGGGACACTGCTGGCCAGCCCGCTGTCGATCAGGTACGCCACGTACAACCGGCGGTAGAAGCTGCTCTTGGTCTTGCTCACGCCCATCCATTGCTCCTTAAAAGATCGCAGCCTGCGGCAGCGCCTACAGATCCCGCCACGTCAGGTACACCCGCACATCAAATTCCACCTGGTGGTAACCCGGCAGCATGTGCTCGCACAGTTTGTAGAAGGCCTTGTTGTGGTCCGACTCCTTGAAGTGCGCCAGCTCATGCACCACGATCATTTTCAGGAATTCGCAAGGCGCTTCCTTGAACAGCGAAGCGATGCGGATTTCCTTCTTGGACTTGAGTTTTGCGCCTTGCACTCTGGAGATTGTGGTGTGCAGGCCAAGGGCACGGTGAGTCAGGTCCAGGCGGTTGTCGAACAGCACCTTGTCGATGGCCGGCGCATTACGCAGGTATTCCTGCTTGAGGTCCAGGGCATAGGTGTACAACGCCTTGTCGCTCTGCACCGCGTGTTTTTGCGGGTAACGCTGGCTCAGGTAATCGCCCAGCCGACCGTCGGCGATCAGCTGGCGCACCTGATCCTGCAAGGTAGCGGGATAAGCCTGGAGATATTTCAACACGGTCATCGGGGCGGCAATACACGTCACTAAAAGGTCGCCAGTGTAGCGAATTCAGCGGGGCAGCGCGCTCCAGTCAAACGGCTGGACAAAGACCCCGGTGTCTTCGGCCATCATCGGCCGGGCCACCAGAAAACCTTGCACATATTCACAACCGTTGGCCTGCAGCCATTCATACTGCGCGACGGTTTCCACTCCTTCGGCAATCACCAGCATCCCGAACTGTTTACACAGGTCGATCACACTGCGCACCAGCGCCGCGTCCCGTACCGACTCCGGCAACCGGGCGATCAAATGCCGGTCGAGCTTGAGGGTGTCCAGTTCCAGGTCGCGCAAGTGCGTCAGGGAGCAGGGGCCGGCCCCGAAGTCATCCAGTGCCACTCGTACACCCAGATTGTGCAGCAGGCGCAATTGCTTGCGGGTTTCTTCGGGGTTGTGCATCAAGGCCTCTTCCGTGACCTCGACTTCCAGATGACGCGGTTGCAAGCCATGGCGCTCAAGCACCTGGCGCAACTCAGTGACCAGGTTGGGCATGCCGAACTGCGTACTGCTCAAACTGACGCCGAGCACCAGGCCCTCGGTAAACAGGGACTCCCAGGCTTTGCGTTGCCCGATGCTGCGATGGTAGATCCAGCTGCCCAGGCGACTGATCAGCCGCGCCTCCTCCAGCAATGGCAAAAACAGCCCCGGGGGTACATCGCCAACGCTCGGATGCTGCCAGCGCAACAAGGCCTCGAAGCCACGAATCCGCCCGTCGGCAATCGCCACCTGAGGCTGATACACCAGATTGAAATCCCGATTCTCAATGGCGGTTCGCACACTTTCTTCCAGCATCAACCGCGAGCGCGCCCGGCCGTTCATTTCGTGATCGTAGAAGCGATATTGCTGGCGACCGGCACGCTTGGCTTCGTACATGGCAATGTCGGCCGCCCGCAGCATCCCGTCGAGATTGGCGCCACAATCAGGGAACGTAGCGATGCCGATGCTGGCACCCAGCACGATATCGAGGCCATCGATCTGCTGACAGATCGACACTCGCTCGATGAGCTTCTCGGCAATCTTCGCCGCCTGCTCGGGGAACTCCAGATCCAGCAGCGCGGTGAATTCGTCGCCGCCCATCCGCGCCAGAATGTCGAAGGGCCGCAGGCAGGCCTTCAACTGTTCGCAGACCCAGCGCAGCACCCGATCGCCGGCATCGTGCCCGAGCGAATCATTGACGCGCTTGAAGCCGTCGAGGTCCAGGTACATCAAGACCCAGCAACTGTCGGAGCGCTCACCGCGCAACAGCAGGTTCTCCACGGTCTGGTAGAAACCCCGACGGTTGAGCAATCCGGTCAGCGGATCGGTGACCGCTTGAAATTCCAGTTGCTGATGCAGATGGCGCACTACCGACATGTCCAGCACGGTGACCACCATCGCATGCTGCTCGGCAGGCAACGGCGCGCAGGACAAGGCCACCGGCACCTGCTGGCCGGGCGCCGTACGTAGCAGGGCATCGTGCAGGCGCAGGGTTTCGCCGCGTTTATATCCGGCCAGCAACTCGGAATCGGCCCAGATCGGGATATGCGGTTTTTGCAGGTAGTCCAGAAACTCCTTGCCTTGCAATTCCTGCACCGTGGCATTGAGCAGCCGTGACATCGCCGGATTGGCAAAACGAATCAGACCGTCCTCACCCAATACCAGAATGCCTTCGGCAGCGTTATCCAGCACCGACGCATTAAAGGCACGAGCGGATTCCAGATCTTGACTCAGGCGCTGCAAGGCCCGGCGGTTACGCTGGTGCTCGAGCAACGCCTGGACCTTGGGCGTGAAGATCCGGGGGTCGAACGGCTTGAACAGGTAATCCACCGCACCACTGGCATAGCCCTTGATCACCGCGTCCTGGGACTGCTCGTTGGCGGTCAGGAAAATGATCGGCGTGAGACGGGTCCGCTGGCTACCGCGCATCAGGCGCGCCACTTCATAGCCGTCCATGCCCGGCATCTGCACATCCAGCAGCACCAGGTCGATATCGTGTTCAAGTAACAAGCCGAGGGCCTCGAAACCCGAGGCGGCAGTCATGACCCGCCAGCCCTGGCGCTGTAACAACGCACGCATGCTGATCAGGTTTTCAGGGTAATCGTCGACGACTAAAAGGGTTGAGCCGCCTTCTACTGGCGTGGGTTGCGCGCATTCCATGCTGCTTCTCTAATTGCGGGGGTGTCAGGCCGGCTTCTCGTGAAAACCGGACAAATACTGTGCCATCACTCTAGACCCGGTTCTGCAAAAGCAGAAGGTGTCAGTGAGCCATCATTCATTATTGTGTCTTTTTACCGACTAACGGTCGATGGTTCAGACTCATGAAACCGGGACAGATGGCATTCCGACAGGATGTTGACGTCAACCACCCGTCCGACGAGCGTTAACAAAATATCCCGCTACGCTTATAAAGGCACCCCCTAAAGGTGCGGTCTAGAGCTTCTGGCACGCCCGTTCAGCATGAATCGAGTGGAAGAACCGACATGATCGATCTCGCAAGCTGGAACCTCAGCGTTCCCGTTGGCAGCCCGCCGTACACCGTCGAAACCGCCAAACTGGTGGATGGTTTCAAGGATCAATACTTCCATTCCGACACCGGCACATTGTTTTTCTGGGCACCCGTGACCGGTTCCCGTACCGAAAACGCGATCTATCCGCGCACTGAATTGCGTGAAACCTACAGCAATGGCACGTTGAAAAACTGGTACTACCCCGACGCTGACAATTCCCTGCATGCGACCCTTTCGGTCAGCCAGGTACCCAGCTCGGGCAAGATCGTCATTGGCCAGATCCACGCCTATAACAGCCAGAAGCCCATGGTGAAGGTCGAGTATCAATACAAAACCGACAGCGCGACCGGCAACATCGTCGCCAAAGTCCGTATGCACCCCGACGACACCCCTCGAGTCATCACCATCGCCACCGGCGTGAAACTCAATCAGGAATTCTCCTACCTCATCCACCTCAGCCCCGGCGGTGCATTGGGCATCAGTGCGGCGGGCTATCAGTGGAATACCGATATCAGCACGATGTGGCGTGATAAGCCCCTGTACTTCAAGGCCGGCGTCTATGTGCAGGACAATACGGGGTACACAAGCGAAGGCGGGGAAGTGACGTTCAGCAAGCTGGATATCGATCACAATCAATGATGTCGAGGCATCGTTCCTCTTGTGGGAGCGAGCCTGCTCGCGAAAGCGGTGGGTCATTCAACATCAATGTCGCCCGACACTACGCCTTCGCGAGCAAGCTCGCTCCCACACTTGACCACGCCGGCCTTAGATCATTGCCCACAAAAAACCCGCCTCTCGGCGGGTTTTTCATCAAGGCAGTTTAACGCTCAGGTTTAGTTGACCTTGGCGTTCAACTCACCTTTCAGGTAACGCTGATACATGCCTTCCAGCGAGATCGCCTTGATCTTCGAAGCGTTGCCGGCAGTACCGAAGGCTTCGTAGCGAGCAATACACACATCGCGCATGGCGGTCACGGTAGCGCCGAAGAATTTACGCGGGTCGAACTCGCTCGGGTTGGTGGCCATCAGGCGACGCATTGCGCCAGTGGATGCCAGGCGCAGGTCGGTGTCGATGTTGACCTTGCGCACGCCGTGCTTGATACCTTCGACGATTTCTTCAACCGGTACGCCGTAGGTTTCCTTGATGTCGCCGCCGTACTGGTTGATGATCGCCAGCCACTCTTGCGGAACCGAAGACGAACCGTGCATCACCAGGTGAGTGTTCGGAATGCGCTTGTGGATTTCCTTGATGCGGTCGATGGCCAGCACGTCGCCGGTAGGCGGCTTGGTGAACTTGTAGGCGCCGTGGCTGGTGCCGATGGCGATGGCCAGGGCATCGACCTGAGTGCGTTTTACGAAGTCAGCGGCTTCTTCCGGGTCGGTCAGCATCTGGCTGTGATCCAGAACGCCTTCGGCGCCGATACCGTCTTCTTCACCGGCCATGCCGGTTTCCAGCGAACCCAGGCAGCCCAGCTCGCCTTCAACCGAAACGCCGCAGGCGTGAGCCATGGCCACGGTTTGTTGGGTCACACGCACGTTGTAGTCATAGTCGGTCGGGGTCTTGCCGTCTTCGCCCAGGGAACCGTCCATCATCACCGAGCTGAAGCCCAGTTGAATGGAGCGCTGGCAGACGTCAGGGCTGGTGCCGTGGTCCTGGTGCATGCACACCGGGATGTGCGGGAATTCTTCGATTGCCGCCAGGATCAGGTGACGCAGGAACGGGGCGCCGGCGTATTTGCGAGCACCGGCCGAAGCCTGGACGATCACCGGGGAGTCAGTCTTGTCAGCGGCTTCCATGATGGCGCGCATCTGCTCAAGGTTGTTGACGTTGAAGGCTGGAACGCCGTAGCCGAACTCGGCTGCGTGGTCCAGCATCTGGCGCATGCTGATAAGTGCCATTGTGTATATCTCTCCCGGTTGAGGGTCGTTAATCGTGCCAGCCTGCCGTAGCGGCGGCGGCTATTCAAGTTATTGCAGATCGGGGGTTGAGCCCGGGCTGCGGATTCAGGTGTTACCAAAACCTTAAATACGACACAGAAACCCTGTGGGAGCGAGCTTGCTCGCGATGGGGGCGGCACATTCAGCATTGATGTGACTGTGATACCGCTATCGCGAGCAAGCTCGCTCCCACAATTGAATCTCTGTACATCAAATGAATCGTGTTAGTGCGCCTTGCAACCACGGCCAATCAAATCATTGGTGGCGACCCAGTAAACCAGGCCTTCCTCACCTTTTATGTGAAACGCCAGCATGTCATTGCTGTACAGCGAACCCGACGCACCCGGTTCTTGCTTCAAGCGGTAGACCTGATCGGCACCGCCCAGGCGCACGTCGACTTCCCTAAGGCTGTCGTCGGTGTAGCGCCACAGCACTTTGGCCTGGCTGTCGCAGGTCCAGGTGGTCCAGTTATCCACAGGCGCGGACGAATGGAACAGGTTCAACTGAGCACAACCGGCCAACAACGCCAATGCCGCAACTGCGATAAAACCTTTCATCCGTGTCCCTCGGCTGACGGCGCACGCTGCCAGCCCTGAGTAAAGAGTCAGACCCGTCAAGGGCAGCCATGTTCCTTGGCGGGTGCCTGGGTCTCGTATTTGTCCAGACCCTCGGGACCTGCGCGCTTGTTGAGCACCGGGTTGGTTTCGGCCTGCCAGTCAGCCTGGTAGCAACCTTTTTCCGACTCGGAGGGCACAGGTTCCGGTGTGGCCTTCGGGTTACTCCCGCACGCCACCAGTGAACCCGCGACGATCAACAGCGCTAACGTCTTGACCATATAAACACTCCCTTGCCTGGCCAAACGGGCGACCCTCAGGCCTTGGCCCGGCTTTCCAGGACTTCAACGGCTGGCAGAACCTTGCCTTCGACGAATTCGAGGAACGCACCACCACCGGTAGAAATGTAGGAGATCTGCTCGGCCACGCCATACTTGTCGATGGCAGCCAGAGTGTCGCCACCGCCAGCAATGGAAAACGCCGCGCTGTCTGCGATGGCCTGGGCCAGCACTTTGGTGCCATTACCGAACTGATCGAACTCGAACACGCCGACCGGGCCGTTCCACAGGATAGTCCTGGACGACTTCAGCAGCTCGGCGAAATTCGCCGCGGTTTGCGGGCCGATGTCCAGGATCATGTCGTCGGCAGCGACGTCAGCGATCAGCTTGACGGTCGCAGCGGCGCTTTCAGCGAATTCCTTGGCAACCACCACGTCCACTGGCAGCGGCACGCTGACCTTGGCGGCAATGGCGCGAGCGGTATCCAGCAGATCCGGCTCGTACAGCGACTTGCCGACCGGGTGACCGGCAGCAGCCAGGAAGGTGTTGGCAATGCCGCCGCCAACGATCAACTGGTTGCAGATCTGGCTCAGGCTGTTCAGAACGTCGAGTTTGGTCGACACCTTGGAGCCGGCAACAATGGCAGCCATTGGCTGGGCCGGAGCGCCCAGGGCCTTGCCCAGTGCGTCCAGCTCAGCGGCCAGCAACGGGCCGGCAGCGGCGATTTTGGCGAACTTGGCCACGCCGTGGGTCGAGCCCTCGGCACGGTGAGCGGTGCCGAAGGCGTCCATCACGAACACATCGCACAGGGCGGCGTACTGCCGGGCCAGTTCGTCGGCGTTCTTTTTCTCGCCCTTGTTGAAGCGCACGTTTTCGAACAGCACGATGTCGCCGGCCTTGACGTCGACGCCGCCCAGGTAGTCGGCCACCAGCGGCACTTCACGGCCCAGAGCCTTGCTCAGGTAGTCGGCGACTGGCTTGAGGCTGTTCTCGGCCGAGAACTCGCCTTCGGTCGGACGGCCAAGGTGCGAGCAGACCATCACGGCCGCGCCTTTTTCCAGGGCCAGCTTGATGGTCGGCAGCGAGGCCAGGATACGCGCATCGCTGGTGACAACACCGTCCTTGACTGGGACGTTGAGGTCTTCGCGGATCAATACGCGCTTACCTTGCAGATCGAGGTCGGACATCTTCAACACGGTCATGGGTCGCATTTCCTGAGTAGCTGATCTTAGAGAGCAGGTTTTTTTGAAGTCGCTGTTTGCAGATAGTGCTCTGCAACGTCCAGCATTCGGTTGGCAAAACCCCATTCGTTGTCGAACCAGGCCAGGATGTTCACCAGCCGTGGGCCGGAAACGCGGGTCTGACTGGCATCGACGATCGCCGAATGTGGGTCATGGTTGAAATCACAACTGGCGTGAGGCAACTCGGTGTAGGCCAGCAGGCCTTTGAGCGGGCCGCTGGTGGCGGCTTCGCGCAGGATTCGGTTGACCTCGGTGGCGTCGGTCGCGGTGGCGGTCTGCATCGTGATATCGAGGCAGGACACGTTGACCGTCGGCACCCGCACGGCTTTGGCCTGAATTCGGCCGGCAAGTTCCGGCAACAAGCGTTCGATACCACGCGCCAGACCGGTGGACACCGGGATCACCGACTGGAACGCCGAACGGGTGCGGCGCAGGTCTTCGTGGTGATAGGCATCGATGACCGGCTGATCGTTCATCGCCGAGTGAATGGTGGTGATCGACACGTAATCCAGGCCAATGGCCTGATTCAGCAGGCGCAACAGCGGCACGCCGCAGTTGGTGGTGCAGGACGCGTTGGACACCAGCAGCTCGTCGCCGGTCAGGCAATCCTGGTTCACGCCGTAGACGATAGTGGCGTCGACATCGGTCTCGCTGGCCATCGGCTGGGAAAACAGCACGCGCGGTGCGCCGGCGTCGAGGAAACGCTGGCCATCTTCGCGAGTGTGATAAGCACCGGAGCACTCCAGCACCAGATCGACGCCCAGGGACGCCCAATCGATGCCTTCGGGGGTGGCACTGCGCAGGACCTTCACGCAGTCACCATTGATATGCAGACAATCGCCGTCGACCTTCACTTCGCCGGGAAAACGCCCGTGGGTGGAGTCAAAGCGTGTCAGGTATTCGATGCTGGCCATGTCGGCCAGATCGTTGATCGCGACAATCTCGAACCCGGCCTTGTCGCCTCGCTCGAACAACGCACGCAAGACGCAACGACCAATCCGGCCGTAGCCGTTGAGTGCAACTTTGTAGGGACGCGGTTGAGGCATGGGGTTCTCGATTACCGTGGTGAATCCGTTAGTGCAGTGTTGAATGTTCCATTGTCATCGCGAGCAAGCTCGCTCCCACAGGGTGTACACCGTCCATGTGGGAGCGAGCTTGCTCGCGATTGCGTCAGTTCAGACAACCCGACTTCCGGACTTAGTCTTCCAGCAGCTCTTCAGCCTGACCCAGGATGTTTTCCAGGGTGAAGCCGAACTCTTCGAACAAGGCCGGCGCAGGCGCCGACTCGCCGTAGGTGGTCATGCCGATCACGCGGCCTTCCAGGCCCACGTACTTGTACCAGTAGTCGGCATGGGAAGCCTCGATGGCGATACGCGCGCTGACCTGCAACGGCAGGACCGCTTGCTTGTAGCCGGCGTCCTGCGCATCGAACACGCTGGTGCAAGGCATGGAAACCACGCGCACCTTGCGGCCCTGCTCGGTCAGTTTGTCGAAGGCCTGTACGGCCAGACCGACTTCCGAACCGGTGGCGATCAGGATCAGCTCAGGCTCGCCTGAGCAGTCCTTCAACACGTAGCCGCCACGGCTGATGTCGGCGATCTGCAGGGCGCTGCGGGTCTGGTGCTGCAGGTTCTGACGGGAGAAGATCAGAGCCGAAGGACCGTCCTTGCGCTCCAGTGCGTACTTCCAGCTCACCGCCGATTCAACGGCGTCGGCTGGACGCCAGGTATCGAGGTTCGGCGTGCAGCGCAGGCTGGCCAGTTGCTCGATTGGCTGGTGAGTCGGGCCGTCTTCGCCCAGACCGATGGAGTCGTGGGTGTAGACGTGGATCACGCGCTGCTTCATCAGTGCCGACATGCGTACCGCGTTACGGGCGTATTCCATGAACATCAGGAAGGTCGCGCCGTAAGGCACCAGGCCGCCATGCAGGGCTACGCCGTTCATGATCGCGGTCATGCCGAATTCGCGCACGCCGTAGTACATGTAGTTGCCGCTGGCGTCTTCGGCGGTGACGCCTTTACAACCTTTCCACAGGGTCAGGTTGGAACCGGCCAGGTCAGCCGAGCCGCCAAGGAACTCGGGTAGCAGCGGGCCGAACGCGTTCAGGGCGTTCTGGCTGGCTTTACGGCTGGCGATGGTTTCGCCCTTGGCCGCCACTTCGGCGATGTAGGCATCGGCCTTCTCGGCGAAGTCGACTGGCAGGTCACCGCTCAGGCGACGTACCAATTCGTTGGCTTCGGTCGGGAAAGCGGCAGAGTAGGCAGCGAAACGCTGATCCCACTCGGCTTCCACGGCGCGACCGGTTTCCTTGGCGTCCCACTCGGCGTAGATGTCGGCCGGAATTTCGAACGGGCCGTGATCCCATTTCAGCGCCGCACGGGTCAGGGCGATTTCCGCGTCACCCAGCGGGGCGCCGTGGCAATCTTCCTTGCCTTGCTTGTTCGGCGAACCGAAACCGATGGTGGTCTTGCAGCAGATCAGGGTTGGCTGCTCGCTTTTGCGTGCAGTGTCGATCGCCGTCTTGATCTCTTCCGGGTCGTGACCGTCGACATTACGGATCACTTGCCAGTTGTAGGACTCAAAGCGCTTCGGCGTGTCGTCGGTGAACCAGCCTTCGACTTCGCCATCGATGGAGATGCCGTTGTCATCGTAGAAGGCGATCAGTTTACCCAGGCCCAGGGTGCCGGCCAGGGAAGCGACTTCGTGGGAAATGCCTTCCATCATGCAGCCATCACCCAGGAATACGTAGGTGTGGTGGTCGATAATGTTGTGGCCGGGACGGTTGAACTGCGCTGCCATGACTTTTTCAGCCAGGGCAAAGCCCACGGCGTTGGCCAGGCCCTGGCCCAGTGGACCGGTGGTGGTTTCTACGCCCGGGGTGTAGCCGAGCTCCGGGTGGCCCGGGGTGCGGCTGTGCAGCTGGCGGAATTGCTTCAGGTCATCGATCGACAGGTCATAGCCGGTCAGGTGCAGCAGCGAGTAGATCAGCATCGAGCCATGGCCGTTGGACAGTACGAAGCGGTCACGGTCGGCGAACGATGGATTGCTCGGGTTGTGCTTGAGGTAGTCGCGCCAAAGTACCTCGGCGATATCTGCCATACCCATAGGGGCACCGGGATGGCCGCTGTTGGCTTTTTGCACGGCATCCATGCTGAGGGCACGAATGGCGTTGGCACGCTCACGACGGCTAGGCATCGCTGTTCTCCTGGGATTCTGAAACAAGAGTGAGTAAATCGAAACGGAAAAAAGGCGAGCATTTTCCCTCACCGGGCCGCCTCGGGGCAATGACAGATAGTCATCTGGAGGCGTTTTTCCAATGGATAACGACGTATTAACGTGATGAAACCTTTCTGCTCTGGCTTTGTTGACTGAACCTAACGTCAAGAAGTGCCATCTATCGAGCAATATCAAAACTTTTTGATATTGCTCTTGCGATGCCTTCGACCCATGACTAGACTGCCGGCCTTATGAATTTACGTGTGCCCTCCATTCAGCATGACGATTGCGATGAGCTGGCGGCCTTGTGCAAGGCTGGCGGCGATCCCCTGCGGTTGAATGTCTTGCGCGCACTGGCCAACGACTCGTTTGGCGTACTGGAACTGGCGCAGATCTTCGGCATTGGCCAGTCAGGCATGAGCCATCACCTCAAGGTACTGGCCCAGGCCGGCCTGGTGGCGACGCGCCGCGAAGGCAACGCGATTTTCTACCGTCGCGCCCTGCCCCATACCGAACTGCTGGGCGGCAAACTGCACGCAGCCCTGCTCGAAGAAGTGGACAACCTGACGCTGCCGACCGACGTACAGTCGCGCATCGCCCAGGTCCATGGGCAACGTGCGGCGGCCAGCCAGGACTTTTTCTCACGGGTTGCGGAGAAGTTTCGCGCCCAGCAAGACTTGATTGCCGGCCTGCCGCAATACCGCGAAAGCGTGGTGGCCCTGCTCGACAAGTTGAGCTTCGACAAAGACGCCACGGCGATTGAAGTCGGCCCCGGCGATGGCGCATTCCTGCCGGAACTGGCGCGCCGCTTCTCGCAAGTCACGGCGCTGGATAACAGCACCGCGATGCTCGAACTGGCGCGCCAGGTCTGCGAACGCGACAAGCTGACTAACGTTAGCCTGCAACTGGCCGATGCATTGAACGGCGTCAGCCTCAAGGCCGATTGCGTGGTACTGAACATGGTGCTGCACCATTTTGCCGCGCCGGCCGATGCGCTCAAGCATATGGCCAATTTGCTGCAATCAGGCGGTAGCCTGCTAGTGACAGAGTTATGTAGCCACAACCAGAGTTGGGCCAGGGAGGCCTGCGGTGATCTCTGGTTGGGGTTTGAACAGGACGATCTGGCCCGTTGGGCCACCGCTGCGGGACTCGTTCCCGGGGAAAGCCTCTATGTAGGCTTACGTAATGGTTTCCAGATCCAGGTCCGCCATTTTCAGCGACCGGCTGGCGACACTCACCATCGGTAATTTCAGGAAAACATCGAGATGAGCGAATACTCCCTTTTCACCTCCGAGTCCGTGTCTGAAGGGCATCCGGACAAAATCGCCGACCAGATTTCTGATGCGGTGCTGGACGCCATCATTGCTGAAGACAAGTTCGCCCGTGTGGCGTGCGAGACTCTGGTGAAAACGGGCGTGGCGATCATCGCTGGCGAAGTCACCACCTCGGCCTGGGTCGACCTGGAACAGATCGTTCGTGACGTGATCCTGGGCATTGGCTACAACAGCTCCAACGTCGGCTTCGACGGTGCGACCTGCGGCGTGATGAACATCATCGGCAAGCAGTCCCCTGACATCAACCAGGGTGTCGACCGTGCCAGGCCTGAAGATCAGGGTGCCGGCGACCAGGGCCTGATGTTCGGCTACGCCAGCAACGAAACCGACGTGCTGATGCCAGCACCGATCACCTTCTCGCACCAGCTGGTACAGCGCCAGGCCGAAGCCCGCAAATCCGGCCTGCTGCCTTGGCTGCGTCCGGACGCCAAGTCGCAAGTGACCTGCCGCTATGAAAACGGCAAGGTTGTCGGCATCGACGCCGTTGTCCTGTCGACCCAGCACAACCCGGAAGTGTCGTACAACGACCTGCGCGAAGGCGTGATGGAGCTGATCGTCAAGCACGTGCTGCCTGCCGAACTGCTGAGCAAGGACACCCAGTTCCACATCAACCCGACCGGCCAGTTCATCATCGGCGGCCCGGTGGGTGACTGCGGCCTGACCGGTCGCAAGATCATCGTCGACAGCTACGGCGGCATGGCCCGTCACGGCGGTGGCGCGTTCTCCGGTAAAGATCCATCGAAGGTTGACCGTTCGGCAGCCTACGCCGGTCGTTACGTGGCCAAGAACATTGTTGCCGCCGGCCTGGCCGAGCGTTGCGAAATTCAGGTGTCCTACGCCATCGGCGTTGCCCAGCCGACTTCGATCTCGCTGAACACCTTCGGCACCGGCAAGATCAGCGATGACAAGATCGTCAAACTGGTCCGCGAAGTGTTCGACCTGCGTCCATACGCGATCACCACCATGCTCGACCTGCTGCACCCGATGTATCAGGAAACCGCTGCGTACGGCCACTTCGGTCGCACCCCGGCAACCAAGACCGTGGGTGACGACACCTTCACCACGTTCACCTGGGAAAAAACCGACCGCGCCGACGCTCTGCGTTCTGCTGCCGGCCTGTAAGATTTCCCCGCAACACCCGAAGCCCCGCACGGTTCGCGCCTTGCGGGGCTTTTTATTGCCTTGCGCTTGAGACCGTATGGCGGCCTTCGCGAGCAGGCTCGCTCCCACAGTTGATCTTTGGCATGACTGATATCTGTGGGCAAACGCAACTCCCTGTGGGAGCGAGCCCGCTCGCGAAGAGGCCAGCACAGCCACCGGAAATACCCGGCAAAATACCCCCTCTCCGCGCCACCCCATACTGACCTAGCCTTCACGCACCTCACCGAGCAAGGACGCTCAAGATGCTTCCCGACCTGCGCCTGTTTTTCGCCTTTCTACTGACCTTTGCCCACCTGACCGCCAATGCCACCGAGTGCCCGGACTGGCCATCCGAACGCGCCCTGAGCGAAGTCAACAAACTGCAACAGCAAATCGACCTCTGGGACGACAGCTATCACCGCCAGGGACGCTCACTGGTCGCCGATGAACTCTATGACCAGTCACGTGCGCGACTCACCCAATGGCGCCACTGCTTCAACCTGGGCCCGTCCGCAGATCCCTTGCGCACTGCGCGCGGCACGCTGCCCCACCCCATCGCCCACACCGGCCTGAACAAACTGCATGATCGTCCCGCCGTGGAAAAATGGCTGCGTGACCGGGTGGACGTCTGGGTCCAGCCTAAAATCGATGGTGTGGCGGTGACCCTGGTTTACCGTAACGGCCTGTTGGCCCAGGCAATCAGCCGTGGTGACGGCGAAAGCGGTCAGGACTGGACGGCTCCGGCACGGCAGATTCCGGCCATCCCGCAACGGCTGTCGCAGGCCCGGGACGTGATTGTGCAAGGCGAACTGTATTGGCGCCTGACCGATCACGTTCAGGCCCAGGCCGGCAGCCTCAATGCTCGCGCCTCGGTGGCCGGCCTGATGGCGCGCAAGTTCTTGAGCGCCGAACAGGCCGCCGGCATCGACCTGTTTGTCTGGGATTGGCCCCAGGGACCGGCAAGCGTGCCCGAACGTGCCGCGGCGCTGACTGCACTGGGCTTCCCGAGTACCACGGCATACAGCCAGCCGATCGCCTCCGTCGTCGATGCCGAACGCTGGCGCGAACACTGGTATCGCTCCCCCCTGCCCTTTGCCAGCGACGGCATTGTCCTGCGCCAGAACCAGCGCCCGGCCGCGGAACGCTGGCAGGCCAGGTCACCTTACTGGGCCATCGCCTGGAAATACCCCTTCGCCCAGGCACTGGCCGAAGTCCGCCAGGTTCATTTCAAAATCGGCCGGACCGGGCGGATCACTCCGGTACTTGAACTGACCCCGGTGAAGCTCGATGACCGGCAGATCAAACACGTCAGCGTCGGTTCGTTGCAACGCTGGCAGGCGCTGGACATACGTCCGGGTGACCAGGTCGCCATCAGCCTGGCCGGGCTGACCATTCCCAGGCTCGATAGCGTTGTATCGCGCAGCAGCGAACGCGCCGAATTGACCGCGCCGCTGGCAGCGGACTTTCATTCATTGAGCTGCTGGCGACCGACTCCGGGCTGTGAGAGCCAGTTCCTCGCGCGCCTGACCTGGCTCAGCAGCAAACAGGGCCTGGCGCTGCCCAATGTGGGTCCGGGCACTTGGGAAAAACTTCTTGCAACAGGTCGCTTGAACGGTCTGCTGGATTGGTTGACCCTCGATGCTCAAGAGCTTGCTACCATTGACGGTTTCGGCGAGCGCAGCGCGGCTCGCCTCGCAGACAGCTTCAACCGAGCCCGGCAACGCCCGTTCGCGCACTGGCTGAAAGCCTTGGGATTGCCGCCGACAGGTCAGGTGCACCTCGGCAACTCGTGGCAGGCACTGGCGCAGCGAGACATTGAACAATGGCGGGCCGAGACCGGTATCGGGCCAGGACGCGCGGCGCAACTGAACGCTTTTTTCCGCGATCCGCAGGTCCTGGTCTTGAGTGAAACGTTACGTGATGCGGGGATTGACGGCTTTTAGCGGTCAGCCTTGCGCCCAGCGGGAACCCCAGGGGACCGCCGGGCTCCAACAAGCCGTTGCCACACCGGCCCGCTTGTCTTCTTACATGGAGCTTTTATGAAATTTCTTTCACCGCTCGTCCTGTTGGCCCTTTGCAGCGTGCTGGCCAGCCCGTTGATGGCGGACGAGGAAGCGCCGGGGCTGACCGGTTGCGCGGCCAGGAAGCAAGGTATCGTCAACCAGATCGAATTGGCCAAGGTCCACGGCAACGCCGACCAGCAGGCAGGTCTGGAAAAAGCCCTGAGCGAAGTCGAGGCGAACTGCACCGACGCCTCGCTGAAGAAGGAACGGGAAAACAAGGTGCTCGACGCCAGGCACGAGGTCAGCAAGCGTCAGGCGGACCTCGACAAGGCCATGAGCAAAGGCGACTCCGACAAGATCAACAAACGCAAAGACAAACTCGCCGATGCCCGCAAGGAATTGCAGGACGCATTGGATGAGCTGGACAAGTAAGAACAGATAACGAACAAATAACTTTGGTGTTGCCGAAGCAGTCTTCGCGAGCCGGCGCGCAACCC
>NZ_CATKPZ010000006.1:0-153077 GCF_949767415.1 Pseudomonas sp. IT-196MI5 | reverse complement strand
ATATTTCTGCCAGACCGCTATCGCGAGCAGGCTCGCTCCTACATTGGATGGCCGGTGTGATCACTACCGCGCAAACACCACCAAACCCTGTGGGAGCGAGCCTGCTCGCGATGGTCGTCAACGATAACGCGTGCTCACTAGTTAAACGCAGCGTTCTTGGCTGCATCATCGGAACACCGCCCGGAGCAAGCTCGCTCCTTGTATGTTGGCCCTGACTCCAACGGGGTCTTTTCATGGAGTCGCGGTATCAGTGACGCATTGTCTCAGTCGATCCGAATCCGTGCCGCTGCCTTCGCTGAGATCAATGTCGCCGTTGGCATCAAGATAGATATTCGTATTAGGCCACTTCGGGGTTATGTTGACGCAGTGGGCACGAACGTTTTTGCTCCACCAGGAGATTTCCATAAAAAAACCATCATCAGGAAACAGTAAACCATTATCAACCGTACCTCCGCCGGGTTGCATCCCCCCCTTGTATATCCGGTCCTGGACATTCCAGATATACCTGAGCTCTTCCCTTCCATTTTCGGAGTAGTGAATGGTTACGGTCGGTAGTGCGATATCCCAATAGTTAATGGCCAGATACAAAAATGGAATCCACATCCACCTTCTATACCTTAGACCTGTTTTACGTACAGGTGTGGACACGAATTCCATCTCCCAGAATCGCACTGCATGTCGCTTTGATCCCTTGGCTCTTCATGGGCTCGCTGTATCAGTGACGCATTGTTTTAGTCGATCCGAATCCGTGCCGCTGCCTTCGCTGCGATCAATATCGCCATTGGCATCGAGGTAGATGTGCGTATTGGACCATGTCGGGGTGATATTTACGCAGTGTCGGAGATCTTTATCGTTACACCAAGAGATCTCCATGAAAAACTTCTCATCTGGAAACAAGAACCCATGATCCCGTGTGCTGCTGCCTGGAGGGAGGCGTCCTTTGTAAATCCGGTGTTGCACATTCCAGATGAACCGCAATTCGTCTTCGCCATTCTTGGAGTAATGAACCGTCGCGGCGGGCAGCACAATAATTCGCCAGAGGGCGATCAGCAGAAGAACCACCAATGGCAGCAATAGTGGTATCAACGGAATCAATAGCCACCGAATGTAACGCGACCGAGGTTTATTAGCAGGAATGGACACGGACTCCGTCTCCTAGATTCACCTTACAAGTTGTGCATCTCACTACTCTTCATGGGCTTGCGGTATCCGTGAAGCATTGCTTCAGTCGATGCGCATCCGTGCCACTGCCTTCGCTGTAATCAATGTCGCCATTGGCATTGAGGTAAATATGCGTATTGGGCCACCTAGGGGTCACGTTGACGCAATGTCGGAGCGCGCCATCGTTCCACCAGGAAATTTCCATGAAAAAATTCTCATCCGGAAACAGAAAGCCATAATCACGCGTACCGCCTCCGGGTTGCATACGCCCCTTGAAAATACGGTCCTGCACGTTCCATATGTATTTAAGTTCGCCACGAGCATCCTCGGAGTAGTGAACAGTCACAGTAGGTAACGCAATATCCCAATGAGTGATGGCCAAAAACACAACTGGAATCCACAACCATCGCTTATACCGTCTCCGGGATTTACTTGCAGTCGTGGACACGGATTCCTCCCCCCCATTTCTCCGGCGCAACGGTAAGCACTTCATTCATGACCATCTTCGCAGTGATCCTACCTTTGGAGTGTTGATTAGCGAGGGTCATGCCGACCAGGATCGCTTTATAACGTGTTAAGTCTTTTTTCTCATACTTTTGCGACTTTCAGGGGCTTGCGGTATCAGTAATACATTGCTTCAAGCGATCCGAATCCGTTCCACTGCCTTCGCTGTGATCGATATTGCCGTTGGCATCAAGGTAAATATGCGTATTAGGCCACCTAGGACTTACGTTAACGCAGTGTCGTAGCACTCCATCGTCCCACCAAGAGATCTCCATGAAAAATTTCTCATCTGGAAACAAGAAGCCATAATCACGTGTACCGCCCCCAGGCTGCATCCGCCCTTTGAATATCCTGTGCTGGACGTTCCAGATGTACTTAAGTTCTTCTTTAGCTTCTTGGGAGTAATGGACAGTCACTGAAGGAAAGATAATATCCCACTGGGTGATGATCAGAGAAACAACTAGTATCCATAGCCATCGTTTGCGCCACCTTCGCGATTTACTTACAGACGTGGACACGGATTCCTTCCCCCCAATCCGCTGGTGAAATGGCAAGCACTTCACTCATGATCATCTTTGCGGTGATCCCGCCATTTGGGCACTGCATATGTAGTTTAATGCCTATCCTGATTGAAACTCTATCTGCAACATCATCCCAGGACCGCAGCTCTGTCCAAGGGCTGGCCGTTGGGCGGGGGCCAGGGAGTACTCTATCCTCTTTGGGCTTTGTCAGTTCGAAAGCCTTCCTCGCGGAGTCCGAGACAATCTGCTCAGCCCCAGCTCCATCTAGCAGCACACTTTCCGAGAGCCCGCCTGCAATACCAATGTACCCATAGTGAATGTTCGACCAGATATCGTAGTAGTACTCGTACCTCCCTTGCTTGTGCCGAACGACACCGTCATACATCGCCTCCAGCTTCGGCTTGTGATCCCACTCCATATTTTGACCCACCTGCTTCGTCCAGATCGCCATCGCCTCAAGCTTCTTCGTCCATGCAATTCCGTTGAAATTTGGTGGTCCAGCCAGCCTGGCGTACCAGGGTAACGCACGAAATTTCCTGGCTTCCTCGCCGCTGTCGTAGCTCATCAGCTCTTTCATTTTCAACACGGACGGATGCTTGATATTCCTGTTCATCTCACCTGCAATGTAGCTGGCAAGCTCTTCCATCTGGTCTGGATGGTTACAGGCTTCGCTTCCACCAAGGTCGCCGGGTGGTGCAGAGATTTTATCTGCCAGCTTCAGATCAACCACCTGAGGCTTGGCCGTAAAGCTGTTTTCAGCCGGAGCCGCCGATGAGCCCGCAGCCCTGGTGGCCGGCTGTGCAGGGCTTGCGTTGCTTTGATACGTGGCCGTCATTACGGAGGGGATCAGCCGAGCTTTACAGGGGCAGTTGCTGTAACTGTCCAGCGTACCAGCCATGAGCTTTCCATGACTGATCATGTGCGAAATACCACCGACGATCCGATACGTATTCCCGTCTTTTCCACAGGTGACTCGATCACCATCGCAGGCGTGGGCAATGCCATACATCATGATCCGGGTGTCACCATCCAGAACTTTGCCACCACAAGTGGTTCGGTCATTCAGACCGATGAAATGTCCTTCTTTCATTGAGTTTCTTCTCCGTTACTTCCGGCCGAGTGCAGAAAATTTTCGACCATCAGCTGCGTGAGCATTCAAGCAACGCAGCACTGAGACAGCTTTGGACAGCGCCAGACTTCGCCACTCAGTCCGCGACCGATGGCAAAAAATCCTCGCCCATCGACACACCTTCGCGCGCAATAAACACGTAGCCGCCTTGCGGTGTATTGATGATTTCGTCGCCATTGCTGAGCATGCTGCCGACCAGCGCCACATCATTGTTGTCTTGCCCTGCGCCGGTGATGATTTGCGCCGTACTGCCATCGGCATACAGGACGTAGTCGCCTGTTCGCGCTACGCGCACCGAGCGTCCATTTTCCAACTTGAACTCCAGCGGCCCTGTCCCTTGCTGGATCACCCCGCCATTACGGGTGTGGCTGCCCTCGGTTGCGCACCTGAAGATGGCGATAGCAGGATGAGTGTCGATGTAAGCCTGCTGTTGACGCACAACCACTTGGGCGTGCTCATGGAATTGCGCAATTTGCTGCTCAGTGAAGTGTGGATTGTCCAGGCTGCGCAGATACTCTGGGGAAACATCGTTGGTATACAAAGGCTGCAAGGGTGCATTCATTTCAAAATCCTTATCCCTGGAAGGGTGTTCAGAAATAATGCGGCGGACGCTAACAGCGTCGCGACCCTCACGGCAGGGTCAAAAGAATGATTCAGAAGTTTCGCCAAAAGAAACGATCCTTTTCCTACAGGATTGTTTCTAAAGCGCATTTATTGCGGAGCGCACAAACAAAAACGCCCCGACCAAAGTCGGGGCGCTTCATGTGCCGCTAAAGGCTTAGCGCGGGAAGGCTGGCGGGTTTACACCGGCCATGTCTTCCATCACGCGAACCACCTGGCAGCTGTAACCGAACTCGTTGTCGTACCAGACGTACAGAACAACGCGGTTATCCTGAGTGATGGTCGCTTCCGCGTCCACTACGCCGGCGTGGCGCGAGCCAACGAAGTCGGTGGAAACCACTTCCTGGGAGCTCACGTAGTCGATCTGCTTGTGCAGGTCCGAGTGCATGGCCATCTGGCGCAGGTACTCGTTGATCTCTTCGCGAGTGGTGGCCTTTTCCAGGTTCAGGTTCAGGATGGCCATCGACACGTTCGGCGTAGGCACGCGAATCGCGTTGCCGGTCAGCTTGCCCTTGAGCACTGGCAGCGCCTTGGCGGCTGCGGTGGCGGCACCGGTCTCGGTGATGACCATGTTCAGCGGCGCGGCGCGGCCACGACGGCTGCCCTTGTGGAAGTTGTCGATCAGGTTCTGGTCGTTGGTGAACGAGTGAACGGTTTCGACGTGGCCGTTGATGATGCCGTACTTGTCGTTGACTGCCTTGAGCACCGGCACGATGGCGTTGGTGGTGCAGGAAGCCGCCGAGATGATCTTGTCGTCAGGGCTGATGTCGCCGTGGTTGATGCCGTGCACGATGTTCTTCAGCGCGCCCTTGCCAGGTGCAGTGAGGATCACGCGGGCAGCGCCCGGGCAGGCCAGGTGCTGGCCCAGGCCGTCGGCGTCACGCCATACACCGGTGTTGTCGACGATCAGCGCGTTTTCGATGCCGTACTGGGTGTAGTCGACTTCGGCCGGGCTCTTGGCGTAGATCACCTGGATCAGGTTGCCGTTGGCGGTGATGGTGTTGTTGGCTTCATCGATGGTGATGGTGCCATCGAACGGACCATGGACCGAGTCGCGGCGCAGCAGGCTGGCGCGCTTGACCAGGTCGTTCTCGGCGCCCTTGCGGACCACGATGGCGCGCAGGCGCAGGCCGTCGCCACCACCGGTTTTCTCGATCAGGATGCGCGCCAGCAGACGGCCGATACGACCGAAGCCGTAGAGGACAACGTCGGTGCCTTTGCGGGCGGATGCGTTTTGCTGGCCAACCACGTCAGCCAGTTGTTCACGGACGAACTGCTCGGCAGTACGGCCATTGCCTTCGGCCTTGAATTTGGCCGCCAGCTTGCCCAGGTCCACCGAAGCGGCGCCGAGCTTGAGCTCGCTCATCGCCTTGATCAGCGGGAATGTTTCGTGGACGGACAGCTCGCTTTCGTCCAACTGACGGTGACGAGCAAAGCGGTGAGCTTTGAGAATCGCAATGACTGAACGATTGATCAGGCTGCGGCCATAGATCGAGCTCACCACGTTGTTATTGCGGTAGAGCTGACCGATAAGCGGAATCATCGCTTCTGCGAGTGCTTCACGGTCGATCCATTCACCAAGACACTGGTCGGGCTTCTGAGTCACGGGAACCTTCCACTATGTAGGGGCAGAAAAAAGGGGCTACATTATGCCGCCGAGTGACCGCCGTAGCAATGCGCGCCCGTCGTGCTTTACGTAACAATTCGTCGTTCAAAAAACTTACGCCTCGCGCCAGCCCAATAAAACCGGGGCTTTCAGCGTAGTCAATTTTTTGGAGGTCACGTCTCGTTGTCCGTAACCCTCCGTAACACTCGTTGTTTTTGCCACTACATATCCAGTAATTTCTGGCAAAAAACCGCCGAATTTTGTCTTTACCACTACATTTCACCAAACCCATGCTTTAGACGCAGTCAGCAACTGACAGGCGGCATCGTAGACCGCTACAATTGCCGACTTTGTCGCAACGCTTGGAGCTCAACCTTCCGTGCCCGTTCTGCGTCTACCGCTTCTCCCTGCCGCGGCAGGTAAACAGCACTGGGGCAACCTGCCCGGTGCCGCCCTGAGCCTGGCCATCGCCGAGGCTGCCAGCGCTGCCAAGCGCTTTACCCTGCTACTGACCGCCGACAGCCAAAGTGCCGAACGGCTGGAACAGGAGCTGGGCTTCTTCGCCCCGGATTTGCCCGTATTGCACTTTCCCGACTGGGAAACCCTGCCCTACGACCTGTTCTCGCCGCACCAGGACATCATTTCCCAGCGCATCGCCAGCCTGTACCGGCTGCCGGAATTGAGCCATGGCGTGCTGGTGGTGCCGATCACGACCGCCCTGCACCGCCTGGCACCGACCAGATTCCTGCTCGGCAGCAGCCTGGTGCTGGATATCGGCCAGAAGCTCGACGTCGAGCAAATGCGCACCCGCCTTGAAGCCACGGGCTATCGCTACGTCGATACCGTGTATGAACACGGCGAGTTCACCGTTCGCGGTTCGCTGATCGATCTGTTCCCGATGGGCAGCAAGCTGCCGTATCGCATCGATCTGTTCGACGACGAAATCGAAACCCTGCGCACCTTCGACCCGGAGAACCAGCGCTCCATCGACAAAGTCAATTCGGTCAAGCTGTTGCCGGCCAAGGAATTCCCGCTGCAGAAAGAAGCGGTCACCCGTTTCAAGGCGCGATTCCGCGAGCGTTTTGACGTCGATTTCCGACGCTGCCCGATTTTCCAGGATTTAAGCAGCGGGATTACCCCGGCCGGTATCGAGTACTACCTGCCGCTGTTCTTCGAAGAAACCTCGACGCTGTTCGATTACCTGCCCCAGGACACGCAAGTGTTCTCGCTGCCCGGTATCGAGCAGGCCGCGGAAAACTTCTGGAACGACGTGCGTAATCGCTATGAAGAACGCCGCGTCGACCCGTCCCGGCCTTTATTACCGCCCGCCGAATTGTTCCTGCCGGTGGAAGACTGCTTCGCGCGCCTGAAGAACTGGCCGCGCGTGGTGGCCAGTCAACAGGATGTAGAAAGCGGTAGCGGTCGCGAGCGCTTCCCGGCACGCGAGTTGCCCAACCTGGCGATCGAAGCCAAAGCCACCCAACCGTTGGCGGCACTGGCCGACTTCCTCGACCAGTTCCCCGGTCGCGTGCTGTTTACCGCCGAATCGGCAGGCCGCCGCGAAGTGCTGCTGGAACTGCTGGAACGCCTGAAGCTGCGACCGAAGACTGTCGACAGCTGGCCAGACTTTGTCGCCGGCAAGGATCGCCTGGCGATCACCATCGCCCCGCTCGACGAAGGCTTGCTGCTGGACGACCCGGCCCTGGCCCTGGTTGCCGAAAGCCCGTTGTTCGGCCAGCGCGTGATGCAGCGCCGTCGCCGCGAAAAGCGCACCGATGCCAACAACGATGCGGTGATCAAGAACCTCACCGAGCTGCGCGAAGGTGCGCCGGTGGTGCACATCGACCACGGTGTCGGTCGCTACCTGGGCCTGGCGACCCTGGAAATCGACAGCCAGACCGCCGAGTTCCTCGCCCTGGAATATGCCGAAGGCGCCAAGCTCTATGTGCCGGTGGCCAACCTGCACCTGATCGCCCGCTACACCGGCAGCGACGATGCCCTGGCCCCGCTGCACCGCCTCGGCTCCGAGACCTGGCAAAAAGCCAAGCGCAAAGCCGCCGAACAGGTGCGCGACGTGGCCGCCGAGTTGCTCGACATCTATGCCCGCCGCGCCGCCCGCGAAGGCTACGCATTCGCCGATCCGAAAGCCGACTACGCCACCTTCAGCGCCGGTTTCCCGTTCGAAGAAACCCCGGACCAGCAAACCACCATCGAAGCGGTGCGCGAGGACATGCTCGCGCCCAAGCCAATGGATCGCCTGGTGTGCGGCGACGTTGGCTTCGGCAAGACCGAAGTGGCAATGCGCGCGGCGTTCATTGCAGTCCACGGTGGACGCCAGGTGGCGATCCTGGTGCCGACCACCCTGCTCGCCCAGCAGCATTACAACAGCTTCCGCGACCGCTTTGCCGACTGGCCGGTGACCGTGGAAGTGATGAGCCGCTTCAAGTCGGCCAAGGAAGTGAATGCGGCGGTCGCGGACCTGGCCGAAGGCAAGATCGACATCGTCATCGGCACCCACAAGTTGCTGTCCGACGATGTAAAAATCAAAAACCTGGGGCTGGTGATCATCGACGAAGAGCACCGTTTCGGTGTCCGTCAGAAAGAACAGCTCAAGGCGCTGCGCAGTGAAGTCGATATCCTGACCCTGACCGCCACGCCAATTCCGCGCACGCTGAACATGGCGGTGTCGGGCATGCGTGATCTGTCGATCATCGCCACGCCGCCGGCCCGTCGCCTGTCGGTACGCACCTTCGTCATGGAGCAGAACAAGAGCACGGTCAAAGAGGCCTTGCTGCGTGAGTTGCTGCGTGGCGGCCAGGTCTACTACCTGCACAACGACGTGAAGACCATCGAGAAATGCGCCGCCGACCTCGCCGAGCTGGTGCCGGAAGCACGGATCGCTATCGGTCACGGGCAGATGCGCGAACGCGATCTCGAACAGGTGATGAGCGACTTCTACCACAAGCGCTTCAACGTGCTGATCGCCTCGACCATCATCGAGACCGGCATCGACGTACCGAGCGCCAACACCATCATCATCGAGCGTGCCGACAAGTTCGGCCTGGCACAGTTGCACCAGTTGCGCGGCCGGGTCGGACGCAGCCACCACCAGGCGTACGCCTACCTGCTGACGCCACCGCGCCAGCAAATCACCCCGGACGCGGAAAAGCGCCTGGAAGCGATCGCCAACACCCAGGACCTCGGCGCGGGCTTCGTGCTCGCCACCAACGACCTGGAAATCCGTGGCGCCGGCGAATTGCTCGGCGACGGCCAGAGCGGGCAGATCCAGGCGGTCGGCTTCACGCTGTACATGGAAATGCTCGAGCGCGCGGTGAAGTCGATCCGCAAGGGTGAGCAGCCGAACCTCGACCAACCGCTCGGCGGCGGTCCGGAGGTCAACCTGCGGGTTCCGGCGTTGATTCCCGAGGACTACCTGCCGGACGTCCACGCCCGCCTGATTCTCTACAAGCGCATCGCTTCGGCCACCGATGAGGAAGGCCTCAAGGATCTGCAAGTGGAGATGATCGACCGTTTCGGCCTGTTGCCGGAACCGACCAAGAACCTGATCCGCATCACTGCATTGAAATTGCAGGCCGAGCAACTGGGCATCAAGAAAGTCGATGGCGGCCCGCAAGGCGGTCGCATCGAGTTCGCCGCGCAGACGCCGGTCGACCCGCTGACCCTGATCAAGCTGATCCAGGGCCAGCCAAAACGTTACAAGTTCGAAGGCGCCACGATGTTCAAGTTCATGGTTCCGATGGAGCGCCCGGAAGAGCGCTTTAATACTGTAGAGGCGCTGTTCGAGCGCCTCGTTCCGAAAACTGCTTGAAGGACGCCGCATGCGCCTGTTTCGCTCACTGACCCTGCTGACCCTGCTCATTCCAGCGCTGGTCGCACCCACGGCATTTGCCGATGACCTGTATCAGGTCGAAATGATTCTGGTCCGTCAAAACGCCGTACCGGCGATTGTCAGCCGCGCCGCACCGGAAGACTGGGCCGCTGGCGCCCAACCGGTCAGCCCCGACAGCCTGCGTACGCCAAGCCTGAATGGCGAGGTGGAAAAACTCACCAGCAGCGCCGACTACACGGTGTTGATGCACAAGGCCTGGCAACAGCCCCTCGGCGAAACCGCCAGCAAAGTGGCGATCAGCGACGGCAAGGAACAATATGGTCAGTTCCCGATCGAGGGCACGCTGAACATGACGCTGGGACGCTTTACCGACGTCGACGCCGATTTCTGGGTCAATCAGATCGATGCCAATGGCATGGTGACCGCCAGCGAGCGCTTGAAACAGGAAAGCCACACCAAGAACGGCCAGTTGAACTTCCTCGACAATGGCCACCTCGGCCTGCTGATCAAGATCACCTCGCTGACCGCCCCCGCACCTCGAGCAGCTCCCGAAGAAATTCCGGACTGATTCCCAATGTCCGCGACCCTGAGCAAACCCCTCGCACCGTCCTGGGTCAGCCGATTCAAGGAACAGAGCCTGGAGCGTGGCCGCCGCTACGCGCTGGAGAACCGCGTCAGGATCGTCGAGGCCGGCGACGCCACGATCATCGCCGTTTGCGAAGGCTCTGGCAGTAACGTTTACCGTCAGACCATTCGCCTGCGCGAGTCAGCCAAGGGCACGCTGCTGATGATCGACGCCACCTGCTCGTGCCCGGTCCACAACAACTGCAAACATTGCGCAGCGGTGCTCCTGCAAGTGCAGGAAACCCTCGACTACCCCGCCGCCGCCAAAGACGCCGAACTTCTGGAAAAACTCCAGGCAGTCCTGGAAAACCGCAGCCCGAAAGCCCCGCCGCAGGTGCTGGTGGACAATGTGCAACCGGTACCGCGCCTGTGGCTGGCCAGCATCGAGTTCAGCGCGTTCGAACCGCGCAACGGCCGAATGCAGCGGTACATCCAGCATCGGGCGGCACTGTCCTTCAGTTACCTGGACGAGTACGTTTGCGGACAGAAAAACGCCGACATCCTGATTCGCCAGGAAAGCCAGACGCTACGGATAAAACGCCACCCGGAAGTGGAACAGTCCTACCGGGAACAGCTGCGAATCCTTGGCTTCAAAGTCGCCACCCGGCAAAGCAAGGCCTTGCCGGAAAGTGCCGGCGAGCTGTTCGAGATGGTCAATGACAGCGCCTGGCTGACCTTTACCCTCAATGAACTGCCCAAGTTGCGCACCCAGGGCTGGGAATTGCAGATCGACGAGGACTTCGGTTTCGACCTGACCGCCGTGGACGACTGGTACGCCACGGTCGAACAGGTACCGGAGCGCGACTGGTTCGATCTGGAACTGGGGATCATCGTCAACGGCGAACGCCTGAGCCTGTTGCCGATCCTGCTCAACCTGATGCGCTCCCACACCGAAATCCTCAACCCGGAACGCCTGGCCCGACGCCGCGACGACGAGCTGATCCTGGTCAATATCCCCAATCGCCCGAACTCCGAGCACGGCCCACTGCAAGTCGCCCTGCCCTTCGGCCGCCTGAAGCCGGTGCTGGCCACCCTCGGCGAGTTCTACCTGCAGGAGCCCGGCGACACCACGCTGCGCCTGAGCAAGGCCGATGCCACGCGCCTGAACCCGCTGGAAGACATGCCACTACTGTGGGAGGGCGGCGAACAGATCCGCACCTTTGCCCAGCGCCTGCGCGACATCAAGGACCACACGGCCGCCGCCCCGGACGGTCTGAATGCGACGCTGCGTCCGTATCAGCTTGAAGGCCTGAGCTGGATGCAATCGCTGCGACAACTGGAGGTCGGTGGGATTCTCGCGGACGACATGGGCCTGGGCAAAACCCTGCAGACACTGGCACACGTGCTGAGCGAGAAAAACGCCGGCCGCCTCGACCGGCCGTGCATGGTCGTGATGCCGACCAGCCTGATCCCCAACTGGCTCGACGAAGCGGCGCACTTTACGCCGCAGCTCAAGGTACTGGCACTGTACGGTGCCAGCCGCAAAAAGCACTTCGACAAGCTGGCCGACTACGATCTGATCCTGACCACCTATGCGCTGCTGCCCAAGGATGTCGAACGCCTGGCGGCGCAGCCCTTGCACATACTGGTGCTGGACGAAGCGCAATACATCAAGAACCCCGGCAGCAAGGCCGCCCACGCCGCCCGCGAACTGAACGCCCGGCAGCGCCTGTGCCTGAGCGGCACACCGCTGGAAAACCATCTCGGTGAACTCTGGTCGCTGTTTCACTTCCTCTTGCCCGGCTGGCTGGGCGACGTCAAAAGTTTCAACCGCGATTACCGCGTGCCGATTGAAAAACGCACCAGCGAGGTCAGGCTCCAGCACCTCAACGGCCGGATCAGACCTTTCCTGCTGCGCCGCACCAAGGAACAGGTGGCCACCGAGTTGCCGCCGAAAACCGAGATCATCCACTGGGTCGAACTCAACGAGGCCCAGCGCGACGTGTACGAAACCATGCGCCTGGCCATGGACAAGAAAGTCCGCGACGAGATCACCCGCAAAGGCGTGGCCCGCAGCCAGATCATCATTCTCGAAGCCCTGCTCAAGCTGCGCCAGGTGTGCTGCGATTTGCGCCTGGTCAACGAGGCGACCCTGCCAACCCGTGGCAGCACGTCAGGCAAGCTCGACAGCCTGATGGAAATGCTTGAAGAACTGTTCGAGGAAGGTCGGCGGATCCTGCTGTTCTCGCAGTTCACTTCAATGCTGTCGCTGATCGAAGACGAACTGAACAAACGCGGCGTGGCCTACGCCCTGCTGACCGGCCAGACCCGCGACCGCCGCACGCCGGTGAAGGAGTTCCAGAGCGGCAAACGTCAGATATTTCTGATCAGCCTGAAGGCCGGTGGCGTTGGCCTGAACCTGACCGAAGCGGACACGGTGATTCATTACGATCCGTGGTGGAACCCGGCGACGGAAAACCAGGCGACTGACCGGGCGTATCGCATCGGCCAGGAGAAGCCGGTGTTCGTTTACAAAATGATTGCGCGCGGCACAGTGGAAGAAAAGATTCAGCACCTGCAAAAGGAAAAATCCGACCTCGCGGCCGGCGTGCTGGATGGGCGCAAGGCCGGGGACTGGAAACTGCAGAACGATGATATCGAGGCGCTGTTTGCGCCGCTGCCGGAGAACCTCGAAAAACGTTGATATTTGCGGCGTCTTTTAGATCGCCATCGCGAGCAGGCTCGCTCCCACAGTGTCCGCGTCGAACACGACTTTTGCGGACACCACTGAACCTGTGGGAGCGAGCTTGCTCGCGATGAAGTCAACTCGGTATCAAGCGGAACTCAGCCCCTGAGCACCCGCACCAGCGTCGATTTCACCTCCCACATTGACCGCGTCGAACACATTTTTTGCGAACGCCGCTGAACCTGTGGGAGCGAGCTTGCTCGCGATGGAGTCAACTTGGTATCAAGCGGAACTCAGCCCTTGAGCACCCGCGCCAGGGTCGATTTGACCTTGCCCATGCCGTCATGCAACGCCTGCTCGATCTCGGCCATGGTGATCACCGCCGTCGACTTGCCCGCCGCCGGATTCACCACCAGCGCCAGACAGGCGTAATCCAGTTCCAGTTCCCGGGCCAGGGCTGCTTCCGGCATACCGGTCATGCCGACGATGTCGCAGCCATCGCGCTCCAGTCGGGCGATTTCAGCCACTGTCTCCAGGCGCGGCCCTTGAGTGCACGCATACACGCCATGACTGCTGTAGCCCACACCTTCGGCCGCCAATGCCGCGATCAGTTGCTGGCGCAACGGTTCGCTGTAGGGGTAGCTGAAGTCGATATGGGTGACGTGTTCCAGGTCATCGGCAAAGTAGGTGTGCTCACGACCGCTGGTGTAGTCGATCAACTGATGCGGCACGCAGAAATGCCCCGTGCCCATGGCTGAGTGAATTCCACCCACGGCATTGACTGCGAGAATCGCTTGCGCCCCAGCCTGCTTCAGCGCCCAGAGGTTGGCGCGGTAGTTGACCTGATGCGGCGGAAAACGGTGCGGATGGCCGTGACGCGCGAGGAACAGCACTTCCTTGCCGGCATACTCGCCGATCTGAACGTCGGCCGAAGGTGCGCCAAAAGGCGTGTCCACTGTCAGTGACTGGCGAATGCTCAGGCCTTCGAGTTGAGTCAGGCCAGTGCCACCGATAATCGCGTAAACCGTCATAACGAACAGTCCTTAATCAATCAATTGAGCTTCTTTGAGTGCGCCGACAGCGGTCAGCCAGCGCGGGTCCTGACGGTATTCGGTGTTGGCGAACGACTGGCCGCGCATCCGCGCAATGCGCTCGGAAGGCTTGACCTTCAGGCGTTGCGCAGCGCTCAGGGCGAGCTCGGCAGCCGCACGGTCGTTGCACACCAGGCCCATGTCGCAACCGGCAGTCAGCGCAGCTTCGATACGGCTGGCGGCATCGCCGACCACGTGAGCGCCTGCCATGGACAAGTCGTCACTGAAGATCACCCCATCGAACTGCAACTCGCCGCGCAAGATGTCCTGCAACCAGCGGCGGGAGAAGCCAGCGGGCTGGGCGTCGACCTGTGGATAGATCACATGGGCCGGCATGACCGCGGCCAGTTGCTTGCTCAATTTTGCAAACGGCACCAGGTCGTTGGCGCGGATCTCGTCGAGGCTGCGCTCGTCGTTGGGAATCGCGACGTGGGAATCCGCTTCCGCCCAGCCGTGACCGGGGAAATGCTTGCCGGTGGCCGCCATGCCTGCACTGTTCATGCCGCGGATGAATGCACCAGCGAGCAAGGCAGCGCGCTCGGGATCACCCTCGAACGAACGGGTACCCACCACCGCACTGCGCTGGTAATCGAGGTCGAGCACCGGGGCGAAGCTCAGGTCCAGGCCAACGGCCAGCACTTCAGTCGCCATGATCCAGCCGCACTGCTCGGCCAGGTACTCGGCGTTCGGGTTGTCGGCGATGGCGCGCATGGCGGGCAAGCGCACGAAACCCTGGCGCAGGCGCTGCACACGACCGCCCTCCTGGTCCACAGCCAGCAACAAGTCGGGACGGACAGCGCGGATTGCCGCACTCAATTCACGCACCTGGCGTGGATGCTCGATGTTACGGGCAAAGATGATCAGGCCGCCCACTTCGGGCTGGCGCAACAATTGGCGATCTTCAGCCGTCAGCCAGGTACCGGCGACGTCCACCATCAACGAGCCTTGCAAGCCAGCAGTCATAAGAATTCCTTGATAACAGAAAACCCGGCCCACACGAATTCGCCGCCAAGGGCATGGCCCGGCAGATTGGCGAGTTCAATGAGGAGCGGGTTCAGAACGAGAGTCGGCATGGGCGGCTAGCTTAGCGGATGTCAGCTGCCGCGCCCACCCATGTGCGGTTATACCTTGGCGGCAACCGGTGTCGATTTGCTGCGTGGACGCAACTGGGCAGTGGCCATGGCCGCGTCCGTCACACCGGATTCGGCACGCATGCCGGCGGCCAGGAATGGCACCATCAGGCGCATGACCTGCTCGATCGAGGTATTCACGCCAAAGTCGGTTTCGGCAATCGCCCGCAAGGCCTTGATACCGGACATGCTGAACGCCGCCGCACCGAGCATGAAGTGCACGCGCCAGAACAGTTCGATGGGCGGAATACGCGGCGCCGCTTCGTTGACCAGTATCATGTAGCGGCGGAACACCTTGCCGTACATGTCTTCCAGATAACGACGCAAGTGCCCCTGGCTCTGACTGAATGCCAGTCCCAGCAAACGCATGAAGATAGACAGGTCGTTGCCACTGCGCGGCTGCACCACCAGTGCCTGCTCGACGAGGATTTCCAGCAACTCTTCGAGTGTCGGCCTGATTTCGGGTTTGGCCTGACGCCGCTCCAGCTCTTTATCGAGACTGATGCAGAACGGCCCGAGGAACCGCGAGAAAACCGCCTGGATCAACGCCTTCTTCGAACCGAAGTGATAGTTCACCGCCGCCAGGTTGACACCGGCCTTGCTGGTGATCAGGCGCAACGAGGTTTCGGCGAAACCTTTTTCCGCGAACAACTGCTCGGCAGCATCGAGAATGCGTTCAACGGTTTCCGACTGGGCCATGGCTACTCCGCCTGACAAACACTTGTTTGAAACATACGTTTCAGCCCGCGCCTTGTCAAGCCTGGCAGTTCGTTTCGTGAATGGTCGGTCAGGCATTTAACCACACAACGGCGAAGCTTCAATCCACTGCCTGATTGACCGTCCGGCGGCCACTGAAAAAAGGGGCATTGCCAAGGCCGCTCCACTGTATATAATCCCAGTCACTGTATAAAAAAACAGAGCGATCAATATGCTAAAGCTGACGCCACGCCAAGCCGAGATTCTGGCCTTCATCAAACGCTGCCTGGAAGACAACGGCTACCCGCCGACCCGCGCGGAAATCGCTCAGGAACTGGGTTTCAAATCACCCAATGCGGCGGAAGAACACCTCAAGGCTCTGGCTCGCAAGGGTGCAATCGAGATGACGCCTGGCGCCTCCCGTGGCATTCGCATCCCCGGCTTCGAAGCCAAGGCCGACGATTCCACCCTGCCGATCATTGGCCGGGTCGCAGCCGGCGCCCCGATTCTTGCGCAGCAACACATCGAAGAGTCCTGCAACATCAATCCCGCCTTCTTCCATCCGCGCGCCGACTACCTGCTGCGTGTCCATGGGATGAGCATGAAGGATGTCGGCATTTTCGACGGCGACCTGCTGGCGGTCCACACCACCCGCGAAGCCCGTAACGGCCAGATCGTGGTGGCGCGAATCGGCGACGAAGTGACCGTCAAGCGCTTCAAGCGTGACGGCAGCAAAGTCTGGCTGATCGCCGAGAACCCCGAGTTCGCCCCGATTGAAGTGAACCTTCAAGACCAGGAACTGGTGATCGAAGGCTTGAGTGTCGGCGTCATTCGCCGCTAAAGGAGGCACCATGCAGTTCCCACAGCCAGCACCACAGCAAACCCAACTGCCGTTGTTCGAAGCGTTCATGGCACAGCCATTGGCGCCGATCCTGAAAGACGTAGTCGAGTCCCCCTGGAGCGCCGAACCTGACGTTTTCAGCGAGCTGTCACTGCGTGGTGCAGCCGGGAACTGCCTGAGCCTGCTGGCACCGATCCTCAGGGAATTGAGCCAGGACCAGGATGCACGCTGGCTGACACTGATCGCGCCACCCGCCAGCCTGACTCAAGCCTGGCTGCGAGATGCCGGCCTCAACCGCGAGCGCATTCTGTTGCTGCAACCCCGGGGTACCCAGAGCGCCCAGCAACTGACCTGCGAAGCGCTGCGCCTGGGTCGCAGCCACACGGTGGTCAGCTGGATCAACCCGTTGAGCAGCCAATCCCGGCAACAACTGATCAGCGCCGCCCGCACCGGGGACGCTCAGAGCCTGAATATTCGACTGGGCTGACTGACAGACAAGACGCGTGCTTCACCGCGCAAGGCTTCTCCAGGGACTGAGAAGCCGATGTGTAGCGATATCAAGAAAAACGACAGACGGGGATCAATGAAGCACCCGCGACCCCTCGTCCTTGTCGAATTCGCCTTCAACCATGCGACCGGCCATCTGAACACCGACGCTCAACATCGCCTTGGCGACTTCCACGTGCTGTCCTTGCAGGAACGCTTTGGCGTCCTCGGAGAAATCCAAAGTAACCAGAGAACCCTCGTCCTCGGCCCTGCGCAGCTCGATACGGCCGTCTGGTAACTCGACAATTTCTAGAAAGGACGTTGGCATAAAGGACTGTTCTCCACGAAAGGCGGGGATTATATAGGCATCGCTCGGGCTTCGCTTGGGATCTTGACCAGATGTCATTACCCAAATGTGTACGTCAGCACTCGTTCAACCCTTCACGAAACCGGATCGCCAATGCTTTCAGGTTCTGACGCCAACTCTCCAGCTCCTCCCGACTCAGTTCCTCCGGCGCGTCCTCTTCATCCAGATTGACCGCCTGAATCAGTGGCTGGGTCACGTCCCCTTTCGGCTTGTGCGGCGCGCGCGGCGGCTGAAACAGCGCAGCATGGGCGGCCAGGAGTTTGGCCAGCCAGGTTTCCGGGTTATTGGCCAGCTCGACCAGTTCTGCCATTTCCGGAATGGCGATGGACTCCAGCACCTCGCGAGTCAGCAATAACTCTGCACGGGGCGCATTGGCCTGTGGCAAGCGATAGTAACCGGCGATTTCGTGACACAGGCCCAACAGCGCGCCGTACAGGTGAAACAGCGCGGCTTCGCGTCCCGCCTGGATCAGCGCCAGCGAATTCATCGCCCGCCCCTCTTCAGTGCGGGCCAGTGCTTCGAGCGACAAGCCGGCGAAATAAATCTTCTGATTGGTGCGGGTATACAGTTCGTGGGCCATGACGGCAGCCTCCACAACGAAATAATTGCTTCATGCAGGTTGGACAGTGTCGTGGATCAGCCAGGCAAACCGCAAGTCCTCTGCCGATGCCGATGCCGATGCCGATGCCGATGCCAACACTGTAGGAGCGAGCCTGCTCGCGAAAAACGTAAACGATAACGTGTACATCCTGGAAAAACGTGTTGCCCTTGAGTTTTTCGCGAGCAGGCTCGCTCCTACAGAGAAAGCAGCAAAAACAAAAAAGGCCGCATGAACACCCGAGGGTGGTCATGCGGCCGTTTCATTACCCCAGGCTGTTAAGCCTTGGCTGCCGGACGCTTGTCTTCGACCGCCCACTTGCCGCCGTCGTAGAACGCTTTCCAGCCAGTCGGCTTACCATCAACCTCGGTCTGCACGTACTGTTCCTTGGTCTTGCGACTGTAACGAATCACAGTCGGGAGGCCATCCGGATCTTTCTTCGGCGCCTCACAGAGGAAGTGATACTTCGGATCGATCTCATCCTTGTGCGGGACGATTTCCATCACCAGCGGAGCACGAGTCTCGCGGTTTTTCGGGAACTGGCTGGCGGCCAGGAACAAGCCTGATGCACCGTCGCGCAGAATGTAGGTGTCGTTGACCTTTTCGCATTTCAGCTCAGGCATCTTCACCGGGTCCATCTTCGGCGGTGCCGCATCGCCGCTCTTCAGCAGTTTGCGCGTGTTCTTGCAGGTCGCGTTGGTGCAACCGAAGAACTTGCCGAAACGGCCGGTCTTGAGCTGCATTTCGCTACCGCACTTGTCGCATTCCAGGCTCGGGCCTTCATAGCCCTTGATGCGATAGGTGCCCTCCTCGATTTCGTAGCCGTCGCAATCCGGGTTGTTACCGCAGATGTGCAACTTGCGTTTCTCATCGAGCAGGTAAGCATCCATCGCCGTGCTGCAGATCGGGCAGCGATGCTTGCCGCGCAACACCAGCGACTCGGACTCACCCTCGTCGTCCGCGGCGATTTCATCGCCCGGCACCAGGTTGACGGTGGCCTTGCAGCGCTCTTTCGGCGGCAGGCTGTAGCCCGAGCAACCGAGGAACACACCAGTCGACGCAGTGCGGATCTGCATCGGCCGGCCGCAGGTGGTGCACGGAATGTCAGTCATGACCGGTTGATTGGCACGCATGCCGCTTTCCGGGCTTTCGGCCACTTCGAGCTTTTTCTTGAAGTCGCCGTAGAACTCGTCGAGCACGTTTTTCCAGTCGCGTTCGCCCTGGGCCACGTCATCGAGATGCTCTTCCATGCCCGCAGTGAAGCCGTAGTCCATCAGGTTCGAAAAGCTCTCGGCCAGACGCTCGGTGACGATATCGCCCATCTTTTCCGAGTAGAAACGACGGTTGTGCAGCGCCACGTAACCGCGGTCCTGGATGGTCGAAATGATCGCTGCGTAGGTCGAAGGGCGACCGATGCCGCGTTTTTCCATTTCTTTTACCAGGCTGGCTTCCGAGTAACGCGCCGGTGGCTTGGTGAAGTGCTGGGTCGGATCAAGCTTGATCAGCTTCATCGCGTCGCCCTGGGCCATGTCCGGCAATACATCGTCGTCGCCCGGCTTGGCGATTTGCGGCATGACACGGGTGTAACCGTCAAACTTCAGGATGCGGCCCTTGGCGCGCAGCTCGAAGTCGCCGGCACCCACGGTGACGGTGGTCGACAGGTATTGCGCCGGCAGCATCTGGCAAGCGAGGAACTGGCGCCAGATCAGCTCGTAGAGGCGCTCAGCGTCACGCTCCATGCCCGACAGCTTGCTTGGCTCGGTATTGGCGTCAGACGGACGAATCGCTTCGTGAGCCTCTTGTGCGCCTTCCTTGCTGCTGTAGACGTTCGGGGTTTCCGGCAGGTACTTCTTGCCGAACTCGCCTTCAATATAGGTACGCGCCATCGTCACGGCATCAACCGAAAGGTTGGTGGAGTCGGTACGCATGTAGGTGATGTAGCCGGCTTCGTACAAACGCTGGGCCATCATCATGGTTTTCTTCACACCGAAGCCCAGGCGGTTGCTTGCGGCCTGTTGCAGGGTGGAAGTGATGAACGGTGCCGACGGTTTGCTGCTGGTCGGTTTGTCTTCACGCTTGACGATGCTGTAGCTGGAGGACTTGAGCTTCTCCAGCGCGGCCATGGCCTGGGCTTCGTTGAGCGGCTTGAACGCTTCGCCTTTCTCGCGAGCGACATCAAAACGCACGGTAGCGCCCTTGGTTGTGCCGAGGTCAGCGTGGACTTCCCAGTACTCTTCAGGGATGAACGCGCGGATTTCACGTTCGCGCTCGACCACCAGCTTTACCGCAACCGACTGCACGCGACCGGCGGACAGGCCACGAGCGATCTTGGCCCACAGCAGCGGCGAAACCATGTAACCCACGACGCGGTCGAGAAAGCGACGCGCCTGCTGGGCGTTGACGCGGTCGATATCCAGCTCGCCCGGCTTTGAGAAGGCTTCCTGAATCGCCTTCTTGGTGATTTCGTTGAACACCACGCGCTTGTAGCGGCTGTCGTCACCACCGATGGCTTCGCGCAGGTGCCAGGCAATGGCTTCCCCCTCGCGGTCCAAGTCGGTTGCGAGATAGATGGTGTCAGCATCCTTGGCGAGCCGGCGCAGCTCTTCGATGACTTTTTCCTTGCCCGGGAGGATCTCGTACTTGGCTTTCCAGCCATGATCCGGATCGACACCCATGCGCGCGACCAGCTGCTTGCGCGCTTTTTCTTTCGGCGACAGTGCCGGCACTTCACCCGCAGCAGCCTTGCCGCGCTTGGCGGCTGGCTCTTTGCTGGCGCTAGCCGAACCGCTGGTGGGCAGGTCTCGGATATGGCCGATACTCGACTTCACCACGTATTCGTTGCCCAAATACTTGTTGATGGTCTTGGCCTTAGCCGGGGATTCCACAATGACCAGCGATTTGCCCATGGATCAGAAAATTCCTGAATTCGAGAAGTGAAAGGCGATTGGCGCCTGACGCGGCACCGCTATATATAGTGGCAACAAGGTGAGGTCAAGCGCAGGGTATTGCGCGCACTCAGCTTATGGCTTGGTAAAAAGGCTTTCTTCGGCCTGCACCAAAGCAAAGCGTGGCACCTGTTCGCCGTCAACCTCGACGGACTCCAGGAACATGCTCAAGGGACGTACCCAAAAGCCGTAATCGCCATACAGGGCTTGATAGAAGACCACTTCTTCTTCGGTTTCCGAATGCCGCGCGACACTGAATACGCGGTACTGCGGACCTTTGTAATGTTGGTAGAGCCCAGGTTGTATCGGCATGCTTTGGCCCTCACTCAAATAATTTCAAAATAAAAACAAAAATAAATCCGGAAAAACAAAAACCGGGGCACTTGGCCCCGGCTTCCATCAGCGAGACGCTTAAACGCGTTCGAAGACGGTGGAGATGCCTTGGCCGAGACCAATGCACATGGTGGCCACCCCGAAGGTGCCGCCATTCTGCTTCATCACATTGAGCAAAGTGCCGGAGATACGCGCACCGGAGCAACCGAACGGGTGGCCCAGGGCGATCGCGCCACCGTGCAGGTTAACCTTCTCGTTCATCTTGTCGAGCACTTTCAGATCTTTCAGCACTGGCAGGGCCTGTGCGGCGAAAGCTTCGTTGAGCTCGAAGAAGTCGATGTCGGAGATGCCCAGACCCGCGCGCTTCAGTGCTTTTTGTGTGGCCGGTACTGGACCATAGCCCATGATGGCCGGATCCACACCTGCCACTGCCATCGAACGGATCACCGCCAGAGGCTGGATGCCCAGGTCTTGTGCGCGCTGCGCCGACATCACGATCATGCACGAGGCACCATCGGTGATCTGCGACGAGGTACCCGCTGTCACGGTGCCGCCCTTCGGATTGAACGCCGGCTTCAGGGCCGCCAGGCTTTCCAGGGTGGTTTCCGGACGAATGGTTTCGTCGTAGTCGAAGGTTTTCAGGAAACCGTTCTCGTCGTAGCCCTGCATCGGGATGATTTCGTCTTTGAACTTGCCTTCCACGGTCGCCTTGTGGGCGAGTTGGTGGGAGCGCACGCCGAAAGCGTCCTGCTGCTCGCGGGTGATGCCGTGCATTTTGCCCAGCATTTCCGCGGTCAGGCCCATCATGCCCGAGGCTTTCGCCGCGTACAGCGACATGTGCGGGTTCGGATCGACACCGTGCATCATGCTCACATGACCCATATGCTCGACGCCGCCGACGACGAATACGTCACCGTTACCGGTCATGATCGCTTGCGCAGCAGTGTGCAGGGCACTCATCGACGAGCCACACAGGCGGCTGACGGTCTGGCCGGCCGAGGTGTGCGGGATCTGGGTCATCAGCGACGCCATGCGCGCGATGTTCCAGCCCTGCTCCAGGGTCTGGTTAACGCAGCCCCAGATCACGTCTTCGACTTCGCTCGGGTCAACCTTGACGTTGCGTTCCAGCAGTTTGCTGATCAGGTGCGCCGACATGTCTTCGGCGCGGGTGTTGCGGTGCATGCCGCCCTTGGAGCGGCCCATCGGAGTACGACCGAAGTCGACAATCACGACGTCTCTAGGATTCAAGCTCATAAGTTCACTCTCACTCTAGTTGGGGGCGCTTAACCGAAGAAGCTCTGGCCGTTCTTGGCCATTTCGCGCAGCTTCGCGGTCGGGTGGTACAGCGCGCCCAAATCAGCGTACTGGTCAGCCAGGGCAACGAACTCTGCCACACCGAGCGAGTCGATGTAGCGCAGCGCACCGCCACGGAATGGAGGGAAACCAATACCGTAGACCAGACCCATGTCGGCTTCGGCAGCGGTTTCGACGATGCCGTCTTCCAGGCAACGCACGGTTTCCAGGCACAGCGGGATCATCATCCAGTTGATGATGTCTTCGTCGGTGACTTCGCGCTGCTCGTAAACGATCGGCTTGAGCACTTCCAGCACCGACGGATCGGCGACTTTCTTCTGCTTGCCCTTCTTGTCGGCCTCGTAGGCGTAGAAGCCCTTGCCATTCTTCTGGCCCAGGCGCTTGGCTTCGTAAAGCACGTCGATAGCCGAGCGACGATCATCCTTCATGCGGTCCGGGAAGCCTTCAGCCATCACGTCACGACCGTGGTGGCCGGTGTCGATGCCGACCACGTCCATCAGGTAGGCCGGGCCCATTGGCCAGCCGAACTTTTCCATGATCTTGTCGATACGGACGAAGTCCACACCGGCGCTGACCAGCTTGGCGAAACCGCCGAAGTACGGGAACAGGACGCGGTTGACCAGGAAGCCCGGGCAATCGTTGACGACGATCGGGTTCTTGCCCATTTTCTTGGCGTAGGCAACGGTGGTGGCGACAGCCAGTTCACTGGACTTCTCGCCACGGATGACTTCCACCAGCGGCATCATGTGCACCGGGTTGAAGAAGTGCATGCCGACGAAGTTTTCCGGACGCTTGAGGGCCTTGGCCAGCAAGGTGATGGAAATGGTCGAAGTGTTGGACGCGAGGATGGTGTCCTCTTTGACCTTGTCTTCCACTTCAGCCAGTACCGCCTGCTTGACCTTGGGGTTCTCGACGACCGCTTCAACCACCAGGTCCACGTGACCGAAGTCGCCGTAAGACAGGGTTGGACGGATACCGTTGAGCACTTCAGCCATTTTCGCGGCGGTCATGCGACCTTTATCAACGCGGCCAACCAGCAGTTTGGCGGCTTCGGCCAGACCCTGCTCGATACCGTGCTCGTTGATATCCTTCATCAGGATCGGCGTACCTTTGGAAGCCGACTGATAGGCGATACCGCCACCCATGATGCCGGCGCCGAGTACGGCGGCCTGCTTCACGTCCTTGGCGATTTCGTCGTAGGCCTTGGCCTTTTTCTTCAGTTCCTGATCGTTCAGGAACAAGCCGATCAGGCTCTGCGCGGCCGAGGTCTTGGCCAGTTTGACGAAACCGGCAGCTTCGATTTCCAGCGCCTTGTCGCGACCGAAGTTCGCGGCTTTCTGGATGGTCTTGATCGCTTCAACCGGCGCCGGGTAGTTCGGGCCAGCCTGGCCGGCCACGAAACCTTTGGCGGTTTCGAAAGCCATCATTTGTTCGATAGCGTTGAGCTTGAGCTTTTCCAGCTTCGGCTGGCGCTTGGCCTTGTAGTCGAACTCGCCAGAGATGGCGCGTTTGACCAGTTCCAGCGCGGCGTCCTGCAACTGCTCAGGAGCAACCACTGCGTCGACAGCACCAACTTTCAGCGCGTCTTCAGGACGGTTTTCCTTGCCGGCGGCAATCCATTCGATGGCGTTGTCGGCACCGATCAGGCGCGGCAGGCGCACAGTACCGCCGAAGCCCGGGTAGATGCCCAGCTTGACTTCCGGCAGACCGATCTTGGCGTTGGTGGACATGACGCGGTAGTCCGCCGCCAGGCACATTTCCAGACCGCCACCCAGCGCGATGCCATTGATCGCGGCGACGGTCGGGACGTTGAGGTCTTCGAAATCGCTGAAAATCTTGTTGGCTTCGAGGTTGCCAGCAACAAGTTCTGCATCCGGCAGCTTGAAGTTGTCGACAAATTCGGTGATGTCGGCGCCGACGATGAACACGTCCTTGCCACTGCTGACGATCACGCCCTTGATCGAAGCATCTGCCTTGATGGTGTCTACGGCCTGACGCAGTTCGTTCAGGGTTAGACGGTTGAACTTGTTGACGGACTCACCCTTGAGGTCGAACTTCAGTTCGACGATGCCACTTTCAAGAGCCTTAACCGTGATGGCTTTACCTTCGTAAATCATCAACTGATCTCCACGATATGGAAGCTGAACAGTACACGTCGGACGCAGGCGAATGGCTTGGCAGGGACGTTGATCGTCAATGCTACGCCCATTCCCCCGGCACACCCGCCAACGCGATAGTCGGGATTCTGTAGGAGCGGTCTGAAATACAAACGCTCAATTCATACGCCCGTTTGATTTGGGTACGTCACCTTCACGGAATTTCCGACAATTGTCAATCGCCTGAAAAACGGGTTGAAACGCGACTTTCCGGTCATTTCCGTACTGCGAAGACCTTAAACACGCTTGAGCATGCAAGGTCATTCATAGAATCAATTGTTAGAAAATTCGCCCTAATTCGCTGCAGCCCGTGTTTAACACGCTACGCTGGCGAAACCAGGGGAAAAAGTTGAACGCTTTGGCGAATGCCCAGCGTAAGATCAGCCCACACCGTTTTACCGGCCTGCCTGGCCAACTCCGCCCGATGATTGATGTCGGGCTTTTTATTGCCTGCATGAAAACCTGTAGGAGCGAGCCTGCTCGCGATGAACGTCAACGATGACGCTGTTAGCCTGACACCCAGTGGCGCCCTCAGGTTCATCGCGAGCGGGCTCGCTCCTACAGGGGATCGGGGTTCAGGCGAGTGCCTTGAGGGTGGCATCGATCTGTTGCAACACCTCGGCCTCGCCCTTCTCGCCCCAATACAGGGCGATTATTTGCTTGTCGGCCTCGACCTTGAAGACATTGCCTGGCAATTTTTCGAAATGATCGAGCAGCGCCCGCTCTTCACAGATTTCCTGCCACTGATTGACCCACACACCCGGTGATTTTTGCCAGTAGCTCCAGCACGCCGGCTGACTGCCACGTCGCGGACGATGGTACTGGGCACAGGGGCTCGGCGGCTCCTGACTGAGCCAGTGCGGCCATTGCTGAGGTGCCAGTTGCATGGCCAGGCCGATGCGCCGGGCCTCCATCCGCAGGGCGATACGCCCGCTCTGGGCACGTGAGGGGCGCAACCATGCCAGCGGGCTGAGCACCACCAGCAGGATTGACACCACTATCCAGACCGTCATATCTGTACTCCCGATTCTTGATGAGCCCATTGTGTCACTTTTGAACCAATGCGCTTGAAACCAGCCATACTTACCAATATTGCAACCCTCAGGAGGAGCACCTCATGCCCTACAACCATATTCTGGTCGCTGTAGATCTGACCGAAGAGTGCGACCCTGTGATCCACCGCGCTCGCGAGCTGTCGGCGAGCAACGGCGCGAAATTGTCACTGGTGCACATTGTCGAACCGATGGCCATGGCCTTCGGCGGTGACGTGCCGATGGACCTGTCACAACTGCAACAGCAGCAGTTCGATCAGGCCAAGGAGCGACTGGAGCGCCTCAAGCACAAATACGCCGAGCTCGAAGGCGCCAACTGCCACCTGACCTACGGCCAGCCACGCCAGGAAATTCACCAAATGGCCAAGGAGCAAAGCTGCGACCTGATCGTGGTGGGCAGCCATGGCCGGCATGGCCTGGCACTGCTGCTGGGCTCCACCGCCAATGACGTGCTGCATGGCGCGCCTTGCGATGTGCTGGCAGTGCGTCTGCAGAACAAATCCTGAATTTGTTGGTACCCCCCTGTGGGAGCGAGCTTGCTCGCGATGGGGCACTGTCAGTCGATATCAATGTTGACTGACAGGTCGCCATCGTCGGAACGCCGCCCGGAGCAAGCTCGCTCCCACATTGAAACCGTAACAACCTTCAAATCTTCATACGAAAAGCCCGGCGTTCATCACTGAGCGCCGGGCTTTTTTTATTGCGGGATCAATCAGGCATCCAGTTCGGCCCAACGCTCGACCATGATCTCGAGCTCAGCCTGCAACTGCTCCAGCTGAGCAATCACCGCAGCCGTTTCGGCAGCAGGACGCTGATAGAAGCCTGCGTCCGCCATCTGTGCTTCAACGGCGGCGATCTGCTGCTCCATGGCTTCGATCTGCCCCGGCAACGCTTCCAGCTCACGCTGCAACTTGTAGCTGAGCTTTTTCTTTGCCACTGGCGCTTCGACAGCTGCCGCAACCGGCGCAGGCTCGGCCTTCACCACCGCAGAATTCAGGTCGGCCTTGCCGGATTTGCTTTCGGTCACGCCCAGCAGGCGCGGCGAGCCGCCCTGACGCAGCCAGTCCTGGTAGCCACCGACGTACTCGCGAACCTTGCCTTCGCCTTCGAAAACCAGGGTGCTGGTGACCACGTTGTCGAGGAATGCCCGGTCGTGGCTGACCATCAGCACGGTGCCATTGAAGGTCAGCAAGACTTCTTCGAGCAGTTCGAGGGTTTCAACGTCGAGGTCGTTGGTCGGTTCGTCGAGTACCAGCAGGTTCGCCGGTTTGCTGAACAACTTGGCCAGCAACAGACGGGCACGCTCACCACCGGACAGCGCCTTGACCGGCGTGCGGGCACGCTGCGGGCTGAACAGGAAGTCGCCGAGGTAGCTCAGCACATGGCGGCTCTGACCATCGATATCGATGAAGTCGCGACCTTCGGCGACGTTGTCGATCACGGTTTTTTCCAGGTCCAGCTGATGGCGCAACTGGTCGAAGTAGGCGACATCGATCCGGGTGCCTTCTTCCACTTTGCCGCTGGTCGGTTGCAGGCCGCTGAGCATCAGCTTCAGCAGCGTGGTCTTGCCGGTACCGTTGGCGCCGAGCAGACCGATACGGTCGCCGCGCTGCAACACCATCGAGAAGTCCTTGATCAGGAACGGACCGCCCGGGTGAGCGAAGCTCACGTTCTCGAGGACCATCACCTGCTTGCCGGACTTGTCGGCAGTGTCCAGCTGGATATTGGCCTTGCCGGTACGCTCACGACGCTCGCTGCGCTCGACGCGCAGGGCCTTGAGGGCACGTACGCGGCCTTCGTTACGGGTGCGACGGGCCTTGATACCCTGACGAATCCACACTTCTTCCTGGGCCAGGCGCTTGTCGAACAACGCGTTGGCGGTGGCTTCGGCGGCGAGTTCGGCTTCCTTGTGCACGAGGAAACTGGCGTAGTCGCCGTTCCAGTCGATCAGACCGCCGCGATCCAGTTCGAGGATGCGGGTGGCCAGGTTCTGCAGGAAAGAACGGTCGTGCGTGATGAACAGCACGGCGCCCTGGAAATCCTTCAGTGCTTCTTCAAGCCAGGCGATGGCACCGATGTCCAGGTGGTTGGTCGGCTCGTCGAGCAACAGCAGGTCCGGCTCGGACACCAGGGCCTGGGCCAGCAGCACGCGACGACGCCAGCCGCCGGACAACTCGGCGAGGGTCTTGTCGGCCGGCAGTTGCAGGCGGCTCAGGGTGCTGTCGACCAGGGTCTGCAAGCGCCAGCCGTCACGGGCTTCCAGGTCGTGCTGGACATGCATCAGCTTGTCCAGATCGGCGTCGGTGACGCAGTTCTGGCTCAGGTGGTGATACTCGGCGAGCAATGCACCGACGCCGTCCAGGCCTTCGGCCACCACGTCGAACACGGTCCGCTCGTCGGCCACCGGCAATTCTTGCGGCAATTCGCCGATTTTCAGACCGGGGGCACGCCAAACGGAGCCGTCATCGGGCTTCTGGTCGCCCTTGACGAGCTTCATCATGCTGGACTTGCCAGTGCCGTTGCGGCCGATGATGCACACCCGCTCACCACGGGCGATCTGCCAGGACACCTTGTCCAACAACGGCATAGCGCCGAAAGCAAGGGACACATCGCTGAATTTGAGCAGGGTCATGAGCTTCTCCAAAAACCGGGCGCGCATTCTACCTGACTTGAGGCTTCAGAAGGCCGGCAATTTCACTCTCGCAGCACTCTGCATGACAAATGTTGCGAACTGATGCGGTAAGACCCGCAAAGCTTTCACCGGCTGCTGGCAAAAGGCTAAGCTACAGACAATTCAGTGCGGGCCTGACCCGCACTTGTCATGATTTTTCTCTGCCCGGACGTCTCATGCGCAGTCGCCTTTTCAATCTTTTATCTGTTTTTTTACTGTCTGCCGCTGCCGTCCAATCCGCCCAGGCGGTGGACCTGTCCACCCAACGCCAGTATTACGATGAAGCCAAACGCGCCCTGGCCAAGGGCGACAGTGGCCCGTATTTCCGTTACAGCCAGGCCCTCGCCGATTATCCGCTGGAACCCTACCTGGCGTACGACGAACTGACCGCGCGCCTGAAAACCGCGAGCAACGCCGAAATCGAGAAATTCCTCGCCGAACACGGCGACCTGCCCCAGGCCAACTGGATGAAACTGCGCTGGTTGCGCTGGCTGGCGGATCGGGGCGACTGGGCGACCTTCGTCAAGTATTACGACCCGAAAATGAACTTCACCGAACTGGACTGCCTGAACGCGCAGTACCAGCTCAGCCACGGTCTCAAGGCCGAAGGCAACGCCAACACCGAAAAGCTCTGGCTGACCGGTAAATCCCAACCCGACGCCTGCGACACCTTGTTCGGCATGTGGGCCGCGGACGGCCAGTTGACCGAGCAAAAACGCTGGGAGCGCGCCAAACTCGCCGCCCAGGTGCGCAACTATCCGCTGGCCAACAGCCTGGTCAACAGCATGACCGCACTCGCCCCTCGCGGTCGCTTGCTGGTGGACGTCGCGCAGAAACCGGAACTGCTCAGCCAGTCGTCACGCTTCACCCCGGCCGACGAAGCCATGTCCGATGTGGTCAGCCTCGGCCTGCGCCGCCTGGCTCGCCAGGACCCGGACAAGGCCATGGACCTGCTCGACGGTTACGCCAATAGCATGCACTTCTCCCGGGATGAAAAGGTGGCGATTGCCCGGGAAATCGGCCTGACCCTCGCACGACGTTTCGACAGCCGTGCGCTGGATGTCATGACCAAATACGACCCCGAGCTGCGCGACAACACCGTTTCCGAATGGCGCTTGCGCCTGCTCCTGCGCCTGGCGCGCTGGGACGACGCCTATCAGTTGACCCGCCGCCTGCCCCAGGACCTGGCCACCACCAACCGCTGGCGTTACTGGCAGGCCCGCAGCCTGGAACTGGCGCAACCGCAGAATCCGGAAGCGCAGACGCTCTATAAAAGCCTGGCCCGCGAACGCGACTTCTATGGTTTCCTCGCCGCCGATCGCTCGCAGTCGCCCTACTCTTTGCTCAACAAGCCGCTGGTGCTCAGTCAGGCCACCATCAACAAGGTGCGTAACACGCCCGGCGTGCGCCGCGCCCTGGAACTGCACGCCCGCGGGCAGATCGTCGATGGCCGCCGTGAGTGGTACTACGTCAGCCGTCACTTCAGCCGCGACGAAATGGTCGCCCAGGCCAAACTGGCCTACGACCTGAAATGGTACTTCCCGGCGATCCGCACCATCAGCCAGGCGCAGTATTGGGATGACCTGGATATCCGCTTCCCGATGGCCCACCGCGAGACCCTGGTGCGTGAAGCGAAGAGCCGCGGCCTGCATCCGAGCTGGGCGTTCGCCATCACCCGCCAGGAAAGTGCGTTCATGGACGACGCCCGCTCCGGGGTCGGCGCCTCGGGCCTGATGCAACTGATGCCCGCCACCGCCAAGGAAACCGCACGCAAGTTCAGTATTCCCTACAGCTCGCCACAGCAATTGCTGAATCCGGACAAGAACATCCAGCTCGGTGCCGCCTACCTGAGCCAGGTGCACAGCCAGTTCAACGGCAACCGCGTCCTCGCCTCCGCCGCCTACAACGCCGGCCCCGGCCGCGTACGCCAATGGCTGCGTGGTGCGGACCACCTGAGTTTCGACGTGTGGGTGGAAAGCATCCCGTTCGACGAAACCCGCCAGTACGTGCAAAACGTGTTGTCGTACTCGGTGATCTACGGTCAGAAGCTCAATGCGCCACAGCCGATCGTGGATTGGCATGAGCGGTTTTTCGACGATCAATGATCGTGTAGGAGCTGGCTTGCCAGCGAAGGCGACGGCTCATTCAACATCGCCGTTGAATGTTTAATTGCTTTCGCTGGCAAGCCAGCTCCTACAGTTCGGCGGCAACCTTGCCATCACTGAACTGCAACGCCGCCAACCGCGCATACAACGCATTGCTGGCAATCAGCTCCTGATGCGTGCCCACCGCCACCAGTTTCCCCTGGTCCATCACCGCGATTCGGTCGGCGTTTTTCACCGTGGCCAGGCGATGGGCGATCACCAGGGTGGTACGGTTTTTCATCAGGCTCGGCAGCGCCTGCTGGATCAGGTGTTCACTCTGGGCATCGAGGGCGCTGGTGGCTTCGTCGAGGAGCAGGATCGGGGCGTCCACCAGCAACGCACGGGCGATGGCCAGGCGTTGGCGCTGACCACCGGACAAGCCGAGACCAGCGTCCCCCAGATGAGTCTGGTAACCGTTGGGCATGGCTTCGATAAAGTCATGGGCATAAGCGATTTTTGCCGCTTCCTGTACCTCGGCCAAAGTCGCCTTCGGACTGCCGTAGCGAATGTTCTCTTCAATGCTGCCGAAAAACAGTGCCGGGGTTTGCGACACTAGGGCGAAACAGCGGCGCAAGTCCAGCGGATCGAGTTGAGTCAACGGCACGCCATCGAGCAGGATCCGTCCCTCGGCCGGGTCGTAAAAACGCAGCAGCAAGTCATACACCGTCGATTTTCCGGCCCCCGATGGCCCGACCAGTGCCAGCGTCTCACCGGCATTGACGGTCAGGTTCAACCCGTCGACGGCATAACTGTCCGGCCGCGACGGGTAGGAAAAACGCACGTTGTGCAGTTGCAGCTGGCCATCGACCCGGTCCGGCAGTGTCACCGCGCCTGCCACCGGCGGCAGGATGATGTTTTGCGAACGCAGCAACTCGGCAATCCGCTCGGCCGCGCCCGCTGCCCGCTGCAATTCGCCAATCACTTCGCTCAAAGTGCCGAACGCGCTGCCGACGATCAGGCTATAGAACACGAACGCCGCCAGCTCGCCGGCGGAAATTCGCCCGGCGATGACGTCCATGCCGCCGACCCAGAGCATCACCCCGACCGCGCCCAATACCAGGACGATCACCAGGGTAATCAGCCAGGCCCGCTGGAAGATGCGCTTGCGCGCGGTGTTGAACGCCTCCTCCACGGTCACGGCAAACCGGCGCTCGTCCTCGGCCTGATGGTTGTAGGCCTGCACGGTCTTGATCTGGCCCAGGGTTTCGGACACATAGCTGCCGATGTCGGCAATCCGGTCCTGACTCAGGCGCGAGAGGTTACGCACCCGGCGGCCGAAGATCAGGATCGGCGCGATCACCAAGGGCAAGGCCACCACCACGATGCTGGTGAGCTTGGGGTTGGTGATGAACAACAGGACGATCCCGCCGATCACCATCAACAGATTGCGCAGGAACAACGACAGCGAAGAACCGATGACCGATTGCAGCAGCGTGGTATCGGCAGTCAGGCGGGACTGGATTTCGGAGCTGCGATTGTCTTCGTAAAACCCCGGGTGCAGGTAAATCAGATGGTTGAACACGTTGCGCCGGATATCGGCGACGCAGCGTTCGCCGATCCACGACACCAGGTAAAACCGTGCGAACGTACCGATTGCCAGCCCCATGACCAGCAACATGAACAGCGTGATGGACTGATTGAGCAGATGCGGTGACTGGGTCATGAACCCCTGGTCCACCAGCAGGCGAATGCCTTGCCCCATGGACAAGGTGATGCCGGCGGTGGCGATCAGCGCCAGCAAGGCACCAAAGGCCTGCCAGCGATACGGCGCGATGAAACGACGGGCCAGGCGAACAGCACGGCGGTGACGGGCAGAGAGCATCGCAATCATCCAGGACAAAGCAGTCATAAGGGTCAGCCTACACCGCTCAATGGGGTGGCTCGCTGCAAATCACAATGAGTCAGGTTAATTATGTCCACCAACACTAGAGGCTAGACGCTATTGGTCTAAAGTTCGGCTAGCCATGCGCCGGCATTTCTGGTGGACTGGTTCTGTCCACCCGGAAAGATCGCAGGGAGTTGTCACAGCCCGGTCACCTGGCGGTTCTACAGTAAGCACACAACCTGATGAGGAGACAGGCCATGTCCTTGCAACACAGCAGCGATGACAAGATTCAAGTGATCCGCACGCAACCAGACCAGTCTCTGGGTTGCTCGATTATTGACGAGCAGGGCCGCGAAGTACCGATCACTGAAAAGATGATCCAGAAAGCTTGCCGCGAACTGGAAAAGCGATTGGTCAAACCTGCCGAACAAAAGTGATATAGCCACCGTCTTCTTGACCCGGTCCATGGTTGGCCGGGTTTTTTATGCCTGTTACCCAATCCAAAACTGTTTCGCGCCCTTCGCGAGCAGGCTCGCTCCCACATTGGTTCTTCATGCACTGCAAATCCCCTGTGGGAGCGGCGGTGCGACGATTCGACTTGCTCGCGAATGGGCCGCCACGGTCTATCAGATTGCCGTCGCCCCCAACGCCGCCACAATCTTCTGCAGCTCAGGCGCATCCCCCTCGATCCGTACCTGCAATCCGTCGATCTCCCGGCGCAACGGGTAATGCTTGCGCAGCCTATCGAATGCCGCACGCTGCTCGCTGACACTGCCGACCAGGCTGCGACGGAAATCCGCATCGTCACGACGCGGGTCATATACGCCACGGCACAGCATCGCCAAGGCCCAGGCCGGGTCGCTTTGCGCATTCAGGGTCACGTGCGACAGCCACGGTGCCGGCAGCAGATCGCTCAGGCTGACGCGGGCCGGTTGCCCGAGAAAATCGCAATACGCCTGATAAATCTGTGCGGTCCCCCGCTGCTTGCCGTCGAGGCTGTAACCGGCAATGTGCGGTGTTGCCAACACGCACAGCTCGGCCAGCGCCACGTCGACTTCAGGCTCGCTTTCCCACACATCGAGCACCGCCTGCAGGTCTTCGCGCTCCAGCAGCACATCGTGCAGGGCCGCGTTGTTCACCACCGGTCCACGACTGGCATTGATCAGCCAGGTGCCGGACTTGAGCTGGTTCAGGCGTTTCTCATCGAACAAATGCCAGGTCGACAGCTGTCCCTGCCTGGTCAGCGGCGTGTGCAGGCTGATGACGTCGCACGCTTCGATGATCTGCTCGAGGCTGACGTAGTCACCGCCTTCAGCGGCCTGCCGTGGCGGATCGCACACCAGCACTTTCCAGCCCAGGCCTTGCAGGACTTTGACCAATCGCCCGCCCACTTCGCCGGCACCGACTACGCCGTAGGTACGCCGGGTCAGGTCGACGCCTTCGATTTCGGCCAGGGTCAGCAAGCTGCCGAGCACATAGTCGACCACGCCGCGGGCATTGCAGCCCGGCGCGCTGGACCAGGTGATACCGGCCTGCTGAAAGTAATCCAGGTCCAGATGATCGGTGCCGATGGTGCACGTACCGACAAAGCGCACCTTGCTGCCTTCGAGCAGCGCGCGATTGACGTTGGTCACCGAACGCACCAACAGCACATCGGCCTGTTCGACCGTGGCACGGTCGATGGAACGACCCGGCACCCGGCGGATTTCACCGAAGCCTTCGAAGAAGGCATCGAGCAGGGGGATATTTTCGTCGGCAACAATCAGCATGGCAGGCTCCTTTGGCGGATCGGCAGTTTAGGCGTAGATGGCCGTACTGGGCCAGCAGACATTGCGCATCCCTTGTGGCGAGGGGGCTTGCCCCCGTTGGGTCGCGCAGCGGCCCTCGATCTTCTACTGCACTCTTGCAGACACACCTTGCAGCCTGGAAGACGGCTGCTTCGCAGCCGAACGGGGCGGTTCGGCGATCCGACAAGCCCCCTCGCCACAGAAATCGGGTTCCTGTTTCAATTACAAATCCACAACACGGGTCTTTTCCTGACTGCCGCGTCAACGCGTAGAATGCGCGCCTGTGCATCAACACCTTTTGGACGTTTCGCCATTGAATCCTGTCATCGAGAATACCGCCGCCATTGCGCCTGCGCGGACGACACCCGTTCGCCTGGAACTCAAAGGCCTGCTCAACCTGGCCCTGCCCATCATGATCGCGCAACTGGCGACTACGGCCATGGGCTTCGTCGATGCGGTGATGGCCGGCCGCGTCAGCCCACGGGACCTGGCCTCGGTGGCCCTGGGCAACTCGATCTGGATTCCGGTCTACCTGTTGATGTCCGGCGTTTTGTTGGCAACCACGCCCAAGGTCGCGCAACGCTTTGGCGCCGGGCAGCTTGACGAAATCGGTCCGCTGGTACGCCAGGCGCTGTGGCTGGCACTGTGTGTCGGGCTGATCGGCAGCGGCCTGCTGCTCGCCGCCGAGCCGATCCTGCACTGGATGAAAGTCGATCCGCAATTGATCGAGCCGAGCATGGGCTACCTGCACGGGATCGCCTTCGGTTTGCCGGGCATGGCGTTTTATTACGTGCTGCGCTGCTATAGCGATGGCATGGGGCGCACCCGCCCGAGCATGGTCATTGGCTTGTGCGGCCTGCTGCTGAACATCCCGCTGAACTACACGTTGATCTATGGCCATTTCGGCGCACCGGCCCTGGGCGGCGTCGGTTGTGGCTGGGCCAGCGGCATCGTGATGTGGTTCATGGCGTTGAGCATGGCCGGCTGGACCTTCTGGGCGCCCTTCTATTCCCGCACTCGTGTGCTGGTGCGCTTCGACCGTCCGCAATGGGTCGTGATCAAGCGCCTGGTCGGCATTGGCCTGCCGATCGGTATCGCCGTCTTCGCCGAGTCCAGCATCTTCGCGGTCATCGCGCTATTGATCGGCAGTCTTGGCTCTACCGTGGTGGCCGGGCATCAAATCGCCCTGAACATCAGCTCGTTGCTGTTCATGATTCCTTACTCCCTGGGCATGGCGGTGACTGTGCGTGTCGGCCAGGCACTGGGGGCGGGCAATCCCTGGCAGGCGCGCTTCGCGGCAAAGGTCGGGCTCGGCGCGGCACTGGTGTTCGCGGCGTTCTCGGCGGCCCTGATCCTGCTGCTGCGCGAACCCATCGCCTCGATCTACACGCCTGACAAGGCCGTGATCCAGATTGCGTCGATGTTGATCGTCTACGCCGCGCTGTATCAGTTTTCCGATGCCATCCAGGTGATCTGCGCGGGTGCGCTGCGTGGATACCAGGACACCCGGGCGACGATGATCCTGACCTTGTTCGCCTATTGGGGCATTGGCCTGCCGGTCGGCTACGTGCTGGGACTGACCGATTGGTTCGGTCCGGCCAGCGGCCCGAGCGGGCTGTGGGAAGGGCTGATTGCCGGCTTGACCTGTGCGGCGCTGATGCTGTCGATCCGCCTGACGCTCAGCGCGCGCCGGCGGATTCGTAACCGTCAGGGCTGATCGCCGCAACCCTGTAGGAGCGAGCTTGTTCCGGGCGGCGTTCCGACGAAGGTCGTGAACGATAACGCGTAAAACCAGATGCCCAACGGCGCCTTCGGTTTTTTCGCGAGCAAGCTCGCTCCTACCGGGGGGGGGGCTGATCAGCCGGACTTCTTGCGAATCCAGTAGAGGTAGGTGCCCGCCTCTTCGTGCTGCGCCACCAGTTCATGGTCGAGAAACACGCAGAACTTGGGAATGTCACGACGGGTCGACGGGTCAGTGGCGATCACCTTGAGCAGGCCGCCAGGCACCAGGTCACGGATATGCTGGTGCAGCATCATCACCGGCTCGGGGCAGTTGAGGCCGGTGGCATCGAGGGTGCCGTCTACCGGCGTATCAAGCATTTCACTCATGATTCACTCCTGAAACTGGCCGGCATTGTCGCGCATTGCCGGGTGTAACGTCATCTGTGGCACAACGCCGCCCCTTGTAGGAGCGAGCCTTGCTCGCGATGGTCGTCAACGATGACGCGGGAGACCTGACACCCCGTGGTGCTCTCAGGTCCATCGCGAGCAGGCTCGCTCCTACAGGGGGTTGCGGTGTTTCAGCGGGACTTGGGCTTCTTCACGTCCAACCGGCGCAAATGGCAGGTCACTTCCTCGCGGTCGTGGTACAGCTGTTTGCAGCCGATCTCGACCTTGATGCCCCGTGCCTTGAAGCCATCGGCAATGCGCTCGAGCAAACGCTTCACTTCGGCATAGCGCTGTTTCATCGGCAGTTTGAGGTTGACCACCGCCTCGCGGCAATGGCCGTCGCCGATCCACTCTTCCAGCATCGCGGCGTTGCGTGCCGGCTTCTCGACGATGTCGCAGACCATCCAGTCCACCGGTTGCTTGGGCTTGAAGGTGAAACCGTCGGCCATCAAGTGCTGCACCAGCCCCGTGTCCATCAGGCTTTCGGCCATCGGGCCGTTGTCGATGGCGGTCACCAGCATGCCGCGGTTGACCAGTTGCCAGGTCCAGCCACCGGGAGCGGCCCCGAGGTCGACGCCGGTCATGTCGCCGTGCAAGCGCTCGTCCCACTGGTCGCGCGGGATGAAGTGGTGCCAGGCCTCTTCCAGCTTGAGGGTCGAACGGCTCGGCGCTTCGCGTGGAAACTTCAGGCGCGGAATGCCCATTGGCCACATCGCCGAGTTGTTCGACTCGGCCAGGCCCATGAACACTTCGCGGCCACTTTTGAAGGTCAGCAACAGGCGCGGCTTGTGCGCGTCTTCCACCAGTTTGCCGGCGGCCATCAGCGCCTTGCGCAGGTGCACTTCGAACTTCTTGCAGAAGTTCGACAGTTCCTTGCCGTCGTTGGTGTCGACCATTTCCAGCCACAGGCTGCCGCACAGCGGAAAGTCCGCCATATGCGCGAGGATCACGCTGATGCGGTCGGTTTCCGGCAGATCGATGAAAATCCCCCGGGCCCACTGGCGCGGGAAGATCAGCTCGGCGAAACGCTGCCCGCGCATCAGGCGCTCGGCACCGTCTTCTTCGGTGCAGACGAATTCGGCGCAGGCCGTCGCGGCCTTGGCCTTGGCATAACCGGCCACGTTCAACCGCGCGGCGAGGTCGGAAATCTCGGAACAGACTTCGCCTTCGAAGCCCGGCCGGCAATGCATGAATAGGGTGTTCATTCTTACTCCTGGACCCTGTAGGAGCGAGCTTGCTCGCGATGGACTCAAGGGCGGCGCGTTTACTCAGAAAACACGCGTTATCGTTAACGTCCATCGCGAGCAGGCTCGCTCCCACAAAGAGAGACCGCTTGCGTTGAAGCAAAGCCTGTCACGAAAACCGGCGCATGATAGCTGACTTCGGAACCTGGGGTCTGTCCATAGAGTCCAGTTATTAGCCAGCTACTTAAAACAGGGCTAGGTTTAATGTTCTGCCCGTCCCCTCAGTCCGTAGCCGTGCGGACTCAAACAGGCTGCCTGAAAGGAGTGATCGTAATGCCGTCGCTTAATAGTCTGAAAACGCTCAAGACCCTGCAAGTCGGCAACAAGACCTACCACTATTTCAGCCTGCCGGAAGCCGCCAGGAGCCTGGGCGACCTGGACAAGTTGCCGATGTCGTTGAAAGTCCTGCTGGAAAACCTGCTGCGCTGGGAAGACGAAAAAACCGTCACCGGCGCCGACCTCAAGGCATTGGCCGCGTGGCTCAAGGAGCGTCGCTCCGAGCGCGAAATCCAGTACCGCCCGGCGCGGGTCTTGATGCAAGACTTCACTGGCGTTCCCGCCGTGGTCGATCTGGCCGCGATGCGTGCGGCGATGGCCAGGGCCGGCGGCAATCCGCAGCGGATCAACCCGCTGTCGCCGGTAGACCTGGTGATCGACCACTCGGTGATGGTCGACAAGTTCGCCAGCAGCAGCGCCTTTGAGCAAAACGTCGACATTGAAATGCAGCGCAATGGCGAACGTTATGCGTTCCTGCGCTGGGGCCAGAGTGCCTTTGACAACTTCAGCGTAGTACCACCGGGCACCGGGATCTGCCATCAGGTGAATCTTGAATACCTCGCTCGCACGGTGTGGACCAAGGACGAGGACGGCCGCACCTATGCCTTCCCCGACACCCTGGTGGGCACCGACTCCCACACCACCATGATCAACGGCCTCGGCGTGCTCGGCTGGGGCGTCGGCGGTATCGAGGCGGAAGCGGCGATGCTCGGGCAACCGGTGTCGATGCTGATTCCGGAGGTCATCGGCTTCAAACTCACCGGCAAGCTCAAGGAAGGCATCACCGCCACCGACCTGGTGCTGACCGTGACCCAGATGCTGCGCAAGAAAGGCGTGGTGGGCAAATTCGTCGAGTTCTATGGCGATGGCCTCGCCGACCTGCCTCTGGCCGACCGCGCGACTATCGCCAACATGGCCCCGGAATACGGCGCCACCTGCGGTTTCTTCCCGGTGGACGACATCACGCTGGAATACCTGCGCCTGTCCGGCCGCCCCCTGGAAACGGTGCAACTGGTCGAGGCCTACAGCAAGGCCCAGGGCCTGTGGCGCCTGCCCGGCCAGGAACCCGTCTTCACCGACAGCCTGGCGCTGGACATGGGCCGCGTCGAAGCCAGCCTCGCGGGGCCGAAACGCCCGCAGGACAGGGTATCGCTGCCGAATGTCGCCCAAGCCTTCAGCGACTTCGTCGACCTGCAATTCAAACCCACCAGCAAGGAAGAAGGCCGCCTGGAAAGCGAGGGTGGCGGCGGCGTCGCCGTTGGCAACGCCGATCTGGCCGGTGAAGCGGATTACCACCACGAAGGCCAGACCTATCGCCTGAAAAACGGCGCGGTGGTGATTGCCGCGATCACTTCCTGCACCAACACTTCCAACCCGAGCGTGATGATGGCGGCCGGGCTGGTGGCGAAGAAGGCCGTGGAAAAAGGCCTGAAACGCAAACCCTGGGTGAAGAGTTCGCTGGCCCCCGGTTCGAAAGTGGTCACCGATTACTATAAGGCGGCCGGTCTGACCCACTACCTCGATGAATTGGGCTTTGCCCTGGTCGGCTATGGCTGCACCACCTGCATCGGCAACTCCGGGCCGCTGCCAGAGCCCATCGAAAAAGCCATCCAGCAAGCCGACCTCACGGTGGCATCGGTGCTCTCAGGCAATCGCAACTTCGAAGGCCGGGTGCATCCGCTGGTGAAAACCAACTGGCTGGCCTCCCCGCCGCTGGTAGTCGCCTACGCGCTGGCGGGCACGGTGCGCACCGATCTCAGCCGCGAGCCGTTGGGCGATGACAAGGACGGTAAACCGGTTTACCTGCGCGACATCTGGCCAAGCAGCAAAGAAATTGCCGACGCGGTGAACCAGGTCAACACCGCGATGTTCCACAAGGAATACGCCGAAGTGTTTGCCGGAGACGCGCAATGGCAGGCGATCAAGGTTCCGCAGGCGGCAACCTATGTCTGGCAGGACGATTCGACCTACATCCAGCACCCACCGTTCTTCGACGACATCGGCGGCCCGCCGCCTGTGGTCAAGGATGTCAACGGCGCCAGGGTCCTCGCACTGCTCGGCGACTCGGTGACCACCGACCACATTTCCCCGGCCGGCAACATCAAGGCCGACAGCCCGGCAGGGCAATACCTGCGCGACAAAGGCGTGGAGCCACGGGACTTCAACTCCTACGGCTCGCGGCGCGGCAACCATGAAGTGATGATGCGCGGCACCTTCGCCAACATCCGCATACGCAACGAAATGCTCGGCGGCGAGGAAGGCGGCAACACCCGCTACATTCCCACCGGGGAAAAAATGCCGATCTACGACGCCGCCATGCGCTATCAGGCTTCGGGCACGCCGCTGGTGGTGATAGCCGGCCAGGAATACGGCACCGGATCGAGCCGCGACTGGGCGGCCAAGGGCACCAATCTGCTGGGGGTGAAAGCGGTCATCGCCGAAAGCTTCGAGCGGATTCACCGCTCCAATCTGGTGGGCATGGGCGTGTTGCCGCTGCAGTTCAAGCTGGATCAGAACCGCAAGAGCCTGAACCTCAATGGCAGTGAAACCCTGGACATCCTCGGCTTGACCGGCGTCGAGCTGACGCCACGGATGAACCTGTCGCTGGTCATCACCCGTGAAGACGGCAGCAAGGAAAAAGTCGAGGTGTTGTGCCGGATCGATACGCTCAATGAAGTGGAATACTTCAAGTCGGGAGGGATTTTGCATTACGTGTTGCGGCAGTTGATTGCCTCATAACGGCTCGCTCCCACGCGTGCAAATCAGGCAAACTCCTCGCGCAGCATCGCCACGAACGCCTCGCGCGCCGGGTGCACCCCGGCGTTTTCGTGCCAGTAAAACAGGTTGTCGACGGCGGTCAGTTCGGGGAATTCAAACCCCGCACACCCGGCACCTTTGGCGTACTGGTCGAACACGCCTTTGGGCACCAGTGCCACCCCGGCCCCGGCGCTGACGCAACCGACAATCGCGCCATAACTGGCCAGGCTGACAATCGGCAGTGCCTGACCCTGTCGCAGCAACCAGTGCTCCAGCGCTGCCCGGTACGGACAGCCCTGTGGCCACATGAATACGGTCTGGTCCCGCAAGTCGCTGATGTCGCGCAGCGGCCCCAGGGAGGTCGAGGCGATCAGCAATAAATCCTCGCGGTACATCGGCGTGCGCTTGAGGTGCGAACGCTCGACATCCACCGCCACGATGGCGCCGTCGAGTTTGTGATTGAGTGTGTCGTCGAGCAACTGCCCCCAGGAGCCAGTGGTCAGCTCCAGCGCCACCTGCGGAAAACGCTTGTGGAATTTCGCCAGCAGACGCGGCAAACGCCCGGTGGCCGACGACTCGATGGCCCCGATGCGCAAGGGGCCGGAAGGTTCGGCCGACGGGTCGAGCGCACGCTTGGCCTCGGCGGTGAGGGCGAGAATTTTCGAAGCGTAGGCCAGGAAGGTTTGCCCCGACGGGCTGATGCGCAGCCCTCGACCCTCACGCAGAAACAGCGCGACACCGAGCTCGACCTCCAGAGCCTTGATCCGTGCCGTGATGTTCGACGGCACGCAATGCAGAAGCTCCGCCGCGCGGGCGATGCTGCCGACGTCGGCCACGGTCTTGAACATGCGAATCTGTGCCAGCTCCATACATCACCCACAGTGAACGGTTTGAGCATTATAAGTCAGTTGTGGAGAACGATGCGCTTTCTGATACTCGGTGCATCCGCCCACAGGTGCACGACCATGACGCCGCTCACACCCTCCCCCGTTTCACCCTGGAAAATCATCCTGGCCATGGCGTTTGTCGTGGCGTGCTGGGGGTATTCCCCAACCGGCATCCATATCGGCCTGCAGGCCTACGACCCGGGGCACCTGGCGCTCCTGCGCTTCCTGCTGGCCTCCGTGTTCATGTCTATGGTCGCGATATTCAAGGGCATTCGCTTACCCAGGCTTCGAGACGTGCCGCTGATGTTCGGCCTGGGTTTCTTTGCCGTGAGCCTGCACCACGTGGCGATCAACTTTGGCCAGCAAGGTGTCAGCGCTGGTGCTTCGAGCGTCCTGGCCCAGACCACGCCGCTGTTCAGCACATTGATCGCGCGCTTCGTGTTCAAGGATCAGGTGAGCCTGTGGCGCTGGGGTTGTGTGCTGCTCGGGTTGTTCGGCGTGCTGATTGTGGTGGCCGGCGATCATGGCCTGGGCAGCCTCGACGCCCACGGCTTGCTGATCCTGCTCGCGGCGGTGTCCTGGAGCCTCTACTTTGCCCTGCAAAAGCATCACACCGGGCGTTACGACGGGCTGACGCTGGTGTGTTACACGGTATGGTCCGGGACGGTGTTGTTGTTGATTTATCTGCCCGGCCTGTTGGATCAAGTCACCGCCGCGCCGATGCGCGTGCAGCTCGCGGTGATCGCCTTGGGGATTTTCCCCAGTGCCCTGGCGTATCTGGCCTGGGCTTATGTGCTGGCGCATGTCGATTTGAGCCGGGCGACGATGACGCTGTACCTGACGCCACCGACGGCGATGGTCATTGCGTCTTATACGCTCGGTGAACGGCCGACGCTGATGATTGTGGTCGGTGGGTTGGTGGTGTTGGCGAGTGTGCTGGCGTTGAATCTGGAGCGGCGGGTTGTGGTAGTTCAGGTTGTGCGGGTCTGATCCAGGATATTTGTTGTCAGAACTGACGCCTTCGCGAGCAGGCTCGCTCCCACAGGGTTTTACGGTTGCCGCAGTTCTTGAGCACGACTCAGAACCTGTGGGAGCGTGGCTTGCCCGCGATGAACGATGACTCGGTGTCACTGACCATCAACTGGGCGAAAACCGGTCGCGACTGTTTGTCAAGTGCAACCACATCGCCGCCCGCGCCGCGTCCGGGTCCTGGCGCTTGATGGCGTTGAGAATCGCCTCGTGCTCAAGGTTGGCCAACTGGCCGAGCTTGCTCAAGTCCACTGCGCCGCGCTCGGCGGCATTGACCCGGGTGCGCGGGATCATCGCATTGCCCAGGTGCTGCATGATCTCGGTGAAGCACAGGTTGCCAGTGGCTTCGGCGATCAGCAGATGAAAACGCCGGTCGGCTTCGACACAGCTGTCGTTGTTGGCCAGCAGGCTTTGATAGTCATCCAGCGCTTCACGCATTTGCGCCAGCAGCAGATCGGTGCGACGGGTTGCCGCCAGCGCCGCCGCCTGGGTTTCCAGGCCCATGCGCAACTCCAGAATGCTGCGCACCCCCAACGCCGTATCGACATTCAGCCGCAGCCCCTGCTCCGGTGCGCGCTCGATCACGAACGTGCCAATGCCATGCCGGGTTTCCACCAGCCCCGAGGCCTGCAACTTCGAGATGGCCTCACGCACCACCGTGCGACTGACCCCGTGCTCCTGAACGATGGTGTTTTCCGACGGCAACTTGTCGCCGGGCAACATCTGGCCGAGCAGGATGCGCTGGGTCAGTTTTTCGACCAGATCATGGGCCAGGTTGTGAGTGCGCTTGCGGGCAGGCGCGTCGAGGTCTTCTTGCATGGAGATATCCGGAACACAGGGCTATCGAATCGTAGCACCGCGCTTGGCGGGAATCCTGTAAAAAATTCATCCAGCTTGTATGACAACACTCAACAAAACGCCCATATCAAATCATTTAGACAGTCAGCCAGCAGCGCCATCAGAATAAAAATTTGCCGAATAAGCGCCATTTCATTGGAAGAACGGGGTTGCACGAAGAAAAAACCTAGTTGTATGATGTCTAGCAACATCGCAACACCCAGCCCTACCCCGCATAAAAATAACGAGTGGGAGAAAACGCAGTGAATACATCCATCTCCGCGATGCACGACGACGCCAGTTCAGCGCTGAAGTCCGCCATCGCCAAAGTCAAACGTCACGTCCTGCCGCTGTTCGTCATCATGTTCATCGTCAATTACATCGATCGCGTGAACATCGGCTTCGTCCGCGCCCACATGGAACACGACCTGGGCATTGGCGCTGCCGCCTATGGCCTCGGTGCCGGTCTGTTCTTCATCGGCTATGCACTGTTCGAAGTGCCCTCCAACATCCTTCTGCAGAAAGTCGGCGCACGCATCTGGCTGACCCGGATCATGCTGACCTGGGGCCTGGTCGCCGCGGGCATGGCGTTCATCCAGAACGAAACCCACTTCTACATCCTGCGTTTTCTGCTGGGCGTAGCCGAAGCCGGGTTCTTTCCCGGGGTGATCTACTACTTCACCCGCTGGTTGCCCGGCGTGGAGCGTGGCAAGGCGATTGCGATTTTCCTCAGCGGCTCGGCGATTGCCTCGCTGATCTCCGGCCCGCTGTCCGGGCTACTCCTGCAAATCAGTGGCCTGGGCATGCACGGCTGGCAGTGGATGTACTTCATCGAGGGCATGTTTTCGGTGGGGTTGTGCGTATTTGTCTGGTTCTGGCTGGACTCCAGACCCCATGACGCCAAATGGTTGAGCCGCGAGGAACAGGACGCGCTGGTCAAGGCCATCGACGACGAACAGCTGGCTCGGGAAGCGGCGACGCCGATCAAGCCGTCACTGGGCAAGTTGCTCAAGGATCGCCAGATCATCCTGTTCTGCCTGATCTACTTCTTTATCCAGCTGACCATCTACGCCGCTACGTTCTGGCTGCCGAGCATCATCAAGAAGATGGGCGACCTGAGCGACATCCAGGTCGGGCTGTTCAACTCGATTCCGTGGTTGCTGTCGATTGTCGGCATGTATGCCTTCGCGTCCCTGTCGGCCAAATGGAAGCACCAGCAAGCCTGGGTCGCTGCCGCCCTGCTGATCGCGGCTGCCGGGATGTTCATGTCCACCACCGGCGGGCCAGTGTTCGCCTTCGTTGCGATCTGCTTTGCCGCACTGGGCTTCAAATCGGCCTCGTCACTGTTCTGGCCGATTCCCCAAGCCTACCTGGATGCGCGAATTGCGGCCGGCGTCATCGCGCTGATCAACTCGGTGGGCAACCTCGGCGGTTTCGTTGCGCCGACCACCTTCGGCCTGCTCGAAGCAAACACCGGTTCGATTCAGGGCGGGCTGTACGGCCTGGCCGCGACCTCGATCATCGCCGCCATCATCGTCTTTGCCGCCCGCAACACACCGAAACCCGCACCCGCCGGCGCGCCGCGCAACCCCGCGCCCAACCACGCCTGAATTCAGTTTTTTAAGGATTGGAAAATGAACCCACAAGACACCGCAAAAGCCCCGGTCATCACCAGCATGCAAGTGGTTCCGGTCGCCGGCCACGATGGCATGCTGCTCAACCTGAGTGGCGCCCATGGGCCGTTCTTCACTCGCAACATCGTGATCCTCAAGGACAACGCCGGCCACACCGGTGTCGGCGAAGTACCGGGGGGCGAGCGCATTCGCCAGACCCTCGAAGACGCACGCAGCCTGGTGGTCGGCAGCCCGATTGGCACTTACCAGAAGATCCTCAATCAGGTGCGCCAGACCTTCGCCGACCGCGATGCCGGTGGGCGCGGCTTGCAGACCTTCGACCTGCGCATCACCATCCATGCGGTCACCGGCCTTGAAGCCGCATTGCTCGATTTGCTCGGCCAACACCTGGATGTACCGGTGGCCGCCCTGCTCGGCGAAGGCCAGCAGCGCGATGAAGTGAAGATGCTCGGCTATCTGTTTTATGTCGGTGATCGCAATGAAACCGACCTCGCCTACCGCAGCGAACCGGACGCCGACAACGACTGGTTCCGCGTGCGACACGAGAAAGCCATGACCGCCGATGCGGTGGTGCGCCTGGCCGAGGCGGCCCATGCCCGTTACGGCTTCAAGGATTTCAAACTCAAGGGCGGCGTGCTCAGCGGCGACGCCGAAATCGAAGCGGTCACTGCCCTCGCCGAACGCTTCCCCGATGCGCGCATCACCCTCGACCCGAATGGTGCCTGGTCACTGAAAGAAGCCATCCGCCTGTGCCGCGATCAGCACCGCGTGCTGGCCTACGCCGAAGACCCGTGCGGGGCGGAAAACGGTTACTCGGGACGCGAAGTCATGGCCGAATTCCGCCGTGCCACCGGCCTGAAAACCGCGACCAACATGATCGCCACCGACTGGCGTGAGATGGGCCACGCGATCCAGTTGCAGTCGGTCGACATTCCCCTGGCCGACCCGCACTTCTGGACCCTGCAAGGCTCGGTGCGCGTGGCGCAGATGTGCCACGAATGGGGCCTGACCTGGGGTTCGCACTCCAACAACCACTTCGACATCTCCCTGGCGATGTTCACCCATGTGGCAGCGGCCGCTCCAGGCGAAATCACCGCCATCGACACCCACTGGATCTGGCAGGACGGCCAGCGCCTGACCAAGGCCCCGCTGCAAATCGTCGACGGCTGCGTGCAGGTGCCGCAGAAACCGGGGCTGGGGGTCGAACTGGACATGGATCAGGTCGCCAAAGCTCATGAACTGTACAAAGGCATGGGCCTGGGGGCGCGGGATGACAGCGTGGCGATGCAGTTTTTGATTCCGGACTGGAAGTTCGATAACAAGCGGCCGTGCCTGGTGCGTTGAATCAACGATTGCGCACCTTGTAACAATAAATCCGACCCGCCTGTGGGCGGTCGGATTTAAAAACAGGGTTTTCCCCCTAGAATGGCGCGCAACTGAATCAACGACGGATGAAACCAACATGAACAGGCTGAAAACCATCGCCGCCTGCATGGCGATAGTCGCCGCGGGCCAGTGCGTGGCACAGGATCAAATCGAGACAGTGGTGAACGCTGCTGTACAACCGGTGATGCAAACCGAGGGCATTCACGGCATGGCCGTGGCAGTCACCGTCAACGGCCAGGCGCATTACTTCAACTATGGCGTCGCCTCGAAAGAAACCGGCGACCCCGTCACGCAAGACACCCTGTTCGAGATCGGCTCCGTCAGCAAAACCTTCACCGCCACCCTCGCCGCTTACGCCCAGGCCACCGGCAAGCTGTCGCTCTCGGACAAGGCCAGCCAGATCCTGCCGGCCTTGCGCGGCAGCGCGTTCGACCACATCAGCGTGCTACAACTGGGTACCTACAGCGCGGGCGGCCTGCCGCTGCAGTTTCCTGCTGAATCTGATTCCGCCAACACAATGCTCGGCTACTACCAACAATGGAAACCGCTCTACGCCCCCGGCAGCCACCGATTGTACTCGAACCCCAGCCTTGGCCTGTTCGGCTACCTCGCCGCTCAAAGCATGGGCCAGCCGTTCGATGAACTGATGGAGAAAACCCTGCTGCCGAAACTGGGCCTCAAGCACACCTATGTGCATGTGCCACAGGATAAGATGGCGCTGTATGCCCAGGGCTACAACAAGGACGGCAAACCGGTACGGGCCACTCCGGGGGCGCTGGATTCCGAGGCGTACGGGGTGAAAACCAGCGCCGCGGACTTGCTGCGCTATGTCGGCGCGAACATGAAGCCGGCGTCCCTGGAAAAGCCATTGCAGCAAGCCATCGCCCTGACTCATAGCGGTTACTACACCGTAGGCGATATGACCCAGGGCCTCGGTTGGGAGATGTATCGCTACCCGATCTCACTGGATCGCCTGCTGGACGGCAACTCCACGCCGATGGCCATGGAGGCGCACAAGGCCCAATGGCTGAACCCGCCGCAGGCGCAGCCGCAGAACGTGCTGGTCAACAAGACCGGTTCAACCGGGGGCTTTGGTGCTTACGTGGCGTACGTGCCATCGAAGGACATCGGCATTGTGATGCTGGCCAACAAGAATTATCCCAATGCGCAGCGGGTCAGGATTGCTCATCAGATACTGAGTGCCCTGACTCAATAAGCCTTGCCGCCTTCTCCATAGATAAGGGCGACCTCTAGAGGTCGCCTTTTTTACTTTATCGGCACACCTTCGGGCGGGTCGACATTGTCCAGCGCGCGGTTCACCAACAACTCACCCACCACTGCCAATTGCTGAATCGACAGCGCCACATTGCGGTTGGAGCTTTCCAGGTTACAGGCCAGATCGGTGACCAGCACGTTCAGTGACGCGAGGGTTTCGCAGGCGTGGCACAACAGCGTCGGGGTGTCGACGTTTGGGAGAATGGTGAAGATGTGGCTGACAGGGTCGGCGTGCTTGGGGTTGCGCAAGCGAGCGCTGACGGCGGGTTCGGTGATGTCGGAGAGTGGGACATCTGAGTCAGATGGGGATTCCGGGGGATTCGGACTTAGCTTTTTCATGAAGAAGTACCACTGGGGATTGTTGAGAAAACTACCCATCTCACTTCCACATGAGGGTGGCAGCTGTACGCAGGTGTGGAAGTCCAGGTCAATCCACCAAAACCCGGTGCACTCGAAAGTGCTCCCGCGCACAGCCGCCAAAACGCGGCGATGTTGACATAAAAAATGTCGACTTGCGCTCTAGGGGCATTGGTAGATGGCTTGAACCAACGGACTTCCACATCCGACCGCTGATTTTCAGCGGCTGAAGAAGGTTATCGATACGGCCCAATGGGCACCAGTTCACGGGGTGCGCCACGTCATGCAGGAAATTTCCGACGCAACTGAAGTCCTTTGCCTACGCTCGATTTTCTGAGCATCCAGTTACAAATACCTTTTTGCTCATGACCGTTGTGATGCAGGTGAAACCGTTGTATCTAATGGACCTCCCAAGCCTTAATGTCAGTCAGTCAAGGGATCGACCCGCGCTGATTAACCTGTGGCGAGAGAGCTTGTCGGATCGCCGCACCGTCCCGCCGGGCAGCGAAGCGGCCCCAACAAATGGGCCTGCTGCGCAGTCCAGCGGGAGCAAGCTCCCTCGCCACGGGTTCAGTGTCTCGGCTTAACTATCGGCATTATTCCAAGCCTGCTGAATCAGTCTCTGGACAACCCATTGGAGGGTGACGGCATCGTCCTGATCGACGAGGTCGATTTGCACCTGCACCCTAAATGGCAACGCAGTTTGATTCGGCAGTTGAGTGAGACTTTCCCCAATTGCCAGTTTGTACTGACAACCCACTCGCCATTGGTCATCAGCGACGCGAAAGATGTGCTGTGCTACGTGCTCAATGACGGGGAACTGCACGAACAATCAGGCCTGTATGGATTGGATGCCAATCAGGTGCTTCTGGAAGAACGCAACCTGGCACAAAACCTTTGGGAGCGAGCTTGCTCCCACAGGTTAATTGCTCACCACAAGAATTCAGTGTCGGTTCAATCATCCGGCATTTCAGGCGGTTTGGCGGCCTTCGCCGGTTTGCTGCTTTTCCCGGGCTTGGTGCCTTTGGCCGCCGGCTCGGCCTCAGTGACCGGCGCCGCCACTGTCGCGGTGAATTCTTTCTCGGCCGCCGGCAACTGATCGACAGCGCTGAAAATCTCGTCCAGCTTGATGGCGTCCGATTGTTCGAGTTTCTTTTCGCCGTCCTTGCCGACCAGGATGACCTTGGTCTTGGCGCCGGCGCCCAGCTTGAGCGAGCGGATCAGCGCCGCCGTGTCTTGTGGCCCGAGGTCTTTGCCGTCGCGCTGGCCCATCAGGTTCAGCACGGTGTAGAGCACCATGTTGCGGTCGGTGAACCCCTTGCGATTGGCCGGTTCATCCAGCGACTTTTTCAGGCCGACCCAGATCGGATCAACAGCACTTGGAGCGATGACAATCAGTGGTCGGGCCCTGCCCTTGTCCATGTCCAGCGGTGAGTCGCCATCAGTGGCGAACGAAGTGCCGGCAATCGCCAGCAAGGTAGCCAGGGTCAGTGACCTGATGAGCATGCGCATCTCCTTTTGATATCCACGCTCTAATGATTGCGCATTGCGGCGATCAACGTACCGCAAATATGTCTCGCCTTGCCCCAAGCTTAGGTCAGGGCGGTCATTGCGCAACAGGCTGGGCTAATCTGAAGACTCATGACAACCCGCCTGATCCGTCGTGAGGACTTGTGCATGAGCGCTCAGTTGAACCACACCATCGTCTGGTGCCGGGACAAGCAGGTTTCGGCGAATTTCCTGGCCAGCCTCCTCGGCCTCCCCGCCCCGCAGCCCTTCGGGCCCATGCTGATCGTCAAACTGGATAACGGCGTGTCACTGGATTTCTACGACAACGACCCGCCGATAGCCTCCCAGCACTATGCATTCTTGATGGGCGACGAGGATTTCGATGCGGCCTTCGCACGCCTGCAAGCCAACGGTCAGCCATGGTGGGCCGACCCGTGCAAGCAGCGACTGAGGGAGATCAATGATTACGCGGGAGGACGGCGGGTGTATTTCGATGACCCGGACGGGCATCTGCTGGAAATATTCACCCGCGAATGACGCTGCGTGGCGGCTTGAATCAGAACGCCAGTTTGTAACCGATCAACAACAGCATGGTCGCCAGGCAAGGGCGCAGCAGTTCATCGGAGATGCGCCCGGTCAGGTGGCTGCCCAGGTAAATCCCCGGCAACGAGCCCACCAGCAAGTAACCCAGGACGTGCCAATCCATGTTGCCCATGCTGGCATGGCCAAGGCCTGCGACCAGGGTCAGCGGTACGGCGTGGGCGATTTCAGTCCCCACCAGGCGGCGGGTCGGCAGCATCGGGTAGAGAATGAACAGCGCCACGGTGCCCAGTGCGCCGGCACCGATGGACGTCAGTGCGACCATGGCGCCAAGGACCAGCCCGGTGATGACCGTCATCACGTTCAAACGCAATCCGCTGGGGTTGTAATGGCCGCCCGCCCGTTTGTGGGCGAAGTCGAGCAGGCGCTTCTTGAACAGGATCGCCAGTGCCGTGGCAAACAACACAAAACCGAGGGCCTGCTTGATGATCGCGTTCATCGCCTCGGGGGCGCTGTGCAGGGTGCTGAGGAACCACAGCGTCAACGCCACCGCGGGCACGCTGCCCAAGGTCAGCCAGCCGGTAATCGCCCAGTCGATGTTGTTGTTCTTGCGGTGAACCAGTACACCGCTGGACTTGGTGATGGCGGCGTACAGCAGGTCGGTACCGACCGCCGTCGCCGGGTTGATGCCGAACCCTAGCAGGATCGGGGTCATGAGCGACCCGCCCCCCACGCCAGTCATGCCGACGATGAAGCCGACGACCAGCCCGGCAACGACCAACCCGATGTTCACTAAATCCATGAATACGTCCACAAAGAGCGCAAGGGAAATCTGGCCCGCAGCATAGCGACATTTCTTATAACAAGTTATATCGATGCGATCTATCTTTATGCCTTAAGCACCGCCCCCCTGTAGGAGCGAGCCTGCTCGCGATAGCGGTGTATCAGTTGCATCAATGTCGACTGACACTCCGTCATCGCGAGCAAGCTCGCTCCCACAGGGTTAGCCACTGGACTCACTGCACCGGCAGGAAATTCAGGAACAGCAGGCTCTGGGCATAGTTCAAACCGATGCGCCGGTAGCGCTCGTCGAGCATCTGGGTCAGCAGGTCCAGCCGGGCGACGATCTTGCCGAACTCGACGGCAAAGCTCAGGTTGCTGCCCTCCTCCGAGATTTCGTTGGAGAACAGCAAGGGCTGGCCTTCTTTGTTCTGTCGCTGGCTGAGGATCCAGGTGGCGATCTCGATGTTGCGCGCGGCATTACTGACGAATACCGGGTTGATCGTATCGGTCATGTAGAACTCGAGGCGATTGCCATGGGCGGTCACCACCATGCTGCCGATGGCATAGATGAACGCCCCGACCCGATCGCCGAGAAACTCCGGGCTCATGGCAAAACGCAGAGCCGCGAGGTCTTTTTTACCGCCCAGGGTCGGTAATGGCTGCTGCAGCTCAATGGCCATGCGCACTTGCTTGCCGGCCGTGCGGGCATCGAGAAAACCGGACTTTTTCAGCTCATCGGGGTTGCGCAGGTAGAGCTTGCTCATCAGCAGGTAAAGGCTGTTGAGGTTGTCGCGCATGGTCAGGGTGGCCATGCGATCGACACTGGTTTGCAGGAACTCCTGGGGTTTGCCTTCGCGCATCTGGGTGATGATGTCGCCGCCCTGCTGCTGGCTGCAACCGGTGACGAAGAACATCGACAGACCTGCCAGCAGCAGGCAATGACGGCGGATTTTTGTGCTGATCGCGGGTGAAACTCGAGCCATGGGTTCTTGAACTTGGGCATGGGCCGACGGTGGGGATCGCCGCAGGCTGCCATGGATAGAGCCGGACATGGCGAAAAAGTGCAGTATCGGGCGGCACCAATCGATCACTGGCAAGGGAATGTTCAATGAAAAAACAGATCAGAAAATCATCAGCTCGTACACTTTTCACCGAATACACACAGGAGGGTTTGCATGCGTACGCTTGAATTGGCTGGCGCCAGGGTCCCTGTTATCGGCCAGGGGACCTGGCAGATGGGTGAAGACCGCTCACGGCACACGGAAGAAGTCGCGGCCCTGCGCCTGGGTATCGAACTGGGCATGACCCTGATCGACACCGCTGAAATGTACGCCGAAGGCGGCGCCGAGGAAGTGGTCCGCGATGCCATCGCCGGCCAGCGCGACAGCGTCTTTCTGGTCAGCAAGGTGTACCCGCACAACGCGAGCCGCCAGGGCATTCCCTTGGCATGCGAGCGAAGCCTGCGCCGGATCGGCACCGATTACATCGATCTGTATCTGCTGCATTGGCGCGGCCAGTATCCCCTTGAGGAAACCGTTGAAGCCTTCGAGCGGTTGCGCGAAGACGGCAAGATCGGGCGTTGGGGCGTGTCCAATTTCGACCTCGACGACCTGCTGGAACTGGACGCCCCGGCCTGCGCCACCAATCAGGTGCTCTACAACCTGGCACAACGGGGCATAGAATTTGATTTATTACCCTGGAGCCGACAACGACGGCTGCCGGTCATGGCTTACTGCCCGATCGACCAGGGTGGAAAACTGCTCGCCAATGCCACTCTCAAACAGGTGGCCGCCCGATACGGCGTGACGCCGGCGCAAGTTGCGCTGGCATGGATTGTGCGTCAGGACGGTGTGATCGCTATCCCCAAAGCGGTCCGCCCCGAGCATGTACGGCTCAATGCCCAGGCTGCCAGATTGCAGCTTGAAGCCGGGGATCTGGAGGCGCTGGACCAAGCGTTTCACGCGCCACAATGCAAACAGCGGCTGGCCATGGTCTGAACCACCGCAGTCAGTCAGAGAGCTTCACCATGAGAAGCACCGACCACCTGGACCCGTTCAATCTGCAACGTTTTCTCGAGGCTCAGGACCCGGTGTTCGACCGGGTTCAAACCGAGCTGAACAACGGGCACAAGCGCAGTCACTGGATGTGGTTCATTTTTCCGCAGTTTGCCGGGCTCGGCGGCAGCGAGATGTCGCGCCGCTTTGCCATCCGCTCGCGGGAGGAAGCCCTGGCCTACCTTGAGCACCCGTTGCTGGGCGCCCGGCTACGCGCCTGCACCCAGGATGTGCTGAACATCCGGGAGCGCTCGGTGGCCGGGATTTTCGGCCATCCCGACGACCTGAAGTTTCATTCCTCGATGACCCTGTTTGCCCAGGTCACCGCCGCCGACAGCCTTTTCCAGCAAGCCCTGAACCAATACTTCCACGGCATCCTGGATGACTGGACCTTGTCGCTGATGGACTCAAAACAGGCCCAGTTGCCCCCCAATCAGGGTTGAGAAGTCGTCGTCGACAAACGGCAGTATCGCGTCCGCCACCGGTTGCAGTTGCCGGGTGATGTAGTGGTCGTAATCGATGGGCGCGCTGCGCACTTCCAGCGGCTCGGGGCCGGCAACGGTGATCACGTAGCTGATCCAGCCGCCGTTCTGGTATTGCCGGGGACGACCCTGGCGGTCGTTGTACTCATCGGCCAGGCGCGCCGCGCGCACATGGGGCGGCACGTTACGCTGATACTCCTCGAGGCTGCGGCGCAGGCGCTTGCGGTAGATCAGTCGGTCATCGAATTCACCGGTCAGGGTCTTGCGCACGTAGTCACGCACATAATCCTGATAAGGCTGGCGCAGGAAGATCCGCGAATACAGCTCCTGTTGGAATTGCCGGGCCAGCAGCGACCAGTCGGTGCGTACGGTTTCCAGGCCTTTGTAGACCATTTCGTCGCTGCCATCGGCACGGGTCACCAGCCCCGCGTAGCGCTTTTTACTGCCTTCTTCGGCGCCGCGGATGGTCGGCATCAAAAAGCGCTTGTAGTGGGTTTCGAACTGCAATTCGAGAACGCTTTGCAAGCCGTATTCCTGCTGCACGTGCTCGCGCCACCACTGATTGACGTGCGCCACCAGCGCGTGGCCGATCTGCGCCGCCTCCTGCTGACCATGGGCGCGACGCAGCCAGACGAAGGTCGAATCGGTGTCGCCATAAATCACTGCATGCCCCTGGGCCTCGATCAACTGGCGGGTGCGCAGCATGATCTCGTGCCCGCGCAAGGTGATGGACGAAGCCAGGCGCGTGTCGAAGAAGCGACAACCGCTGGAACCGAGCACACCGTAGAAGGCGTTCATGATGATTTTCAGCGCCTGGGACAGCGGTGCGTTGTGTTCGCGCTTGGCGATTTCCCGGCCTTCGGCCACCCGGGCGACGATGGATGGCAGGCAATGCCGGGTGCGCGAAAAGCGCGCGCCACGAAAACCCGGTACCGACTCACTGTCGTCCGGGTGCTCGAGCCCTTCAATCAGCCCCACGGGGTCAATCAGGAAGGTGCGGATGATCGACGGATAGAGGCTTTTGTAGTCGAGCACCAACACCGATTCGTACAGTCCCGGTTGCGAATCCATGACAAAACCGCCGGGGCTGGCTTCGGGTGGCTTGCTACCAAGATTCGGCGCAACGAAACCCTGACGGTGCATCAGCGGCATGTACAGGTGCGTGAACGCCGCCACCGAACCGCCCATGCGATCGGCCGGCAAACCGGTGACGCTGGCCCGCTCCAGCAGGAAGGTGAGCAACTCGGTCCTGGCGAAAATCCGCGTGACCAGTTCGCAGTCCTTGAGGTTGTAGGTGGCCAGCGCCGGTTTGTCCTCGGCGAACATGCGATTGATTTCGTCCATGCGCTGGTACGGGTTGTCGATGGACTTGCCCTCGCCGAGCAGGGTTTGCGCGACGTTTTCCAGGCTGAACGAGGGGAAACTCCAGGTCGCCGAGCGCAGGGCCTCGATACCGTCGATGATCAGGCGGCCAGCGGCTGAAGCGAAGTAATGGTTGCCGCTGCCGTGTTCGCGCCACTGCATTTCCTCGCCGCCACGCCCCAATTTCAACGGCACCGCCAGGCGCCGGGCGTGTTCGTGAAGCACCCGCAAGTCGAACTGCACGACGTTCCAGCCGATGATCGCGTCGGGGTCGAAACGGGCAAACCACTCGTTGAGCTTTTTCAGCAACAGGGTCCGCGAATCACAGTATTCGAGCTGGAAATCCACCTGGCTGGCGTCGCCATTGGGCGGACCGAGCATGTACACCTGACGCTCGCCGCAGCCTTCCAGGGCGATGGAATACAACTCGCCCTGGGCAGTGGTCTCGATGTCCAGGGACACCAGCTTCAGGCTCGGCCGGTAGTCGGGATCGGGTTTCATCTGCGCGTCGAGCAGCAGGCCCTCGGCATTCGGCGTGCCACTGAAGCGTACCGGCGCGGTGATGAAGCGTTCCATCATGTAGCGTTCCGGCGGGCGCACGTCGGCTTCGAACACCTCGACACCGGCCCGGCGCAGCGCGGTTTCCAGGCGCATCAACTGGCCATGTTGCCGGCAGTAAAGCCCGAGGACCGGGCGATGTTCGAAATCCTGCAGGGCCAGGGGCCTGAGCTCGACGTTCTTCTCGTCATGCAAAACGCCTTCGGCCGCCTGACGCTGCACAGCAGGGATGAACGCCACCGACGGTTGATGAGGCAGGCGGATGCGCCGGGGACCGCTGTCGGTCGCCAGCCAGAACTCGACTTCCGTGCCGGCAGGGGTGTCGCGCCAATGCCGGGTCAGGACGAAGCCCTGCTGTAGATCCACCACTGCAAACCTCGAAACTGATTCAGAGGGTGATTCTACCCGTCATCGGCCGGGATAGCGCGTTTGCCCCCGGTCTATCAGGCAAACACCGACCCTGTGGGAGCGAGCCTGCTCGCGAAGGCGGAATTACAGCCAACATCATCGTTGAATGTTAAACCGCTTTCGCGAGCAGGCTCGCTCCCACAGGAGGTGTGCCGGGCCGGAAATGTGGGGATTGCCAAAGAAAAACCGCCGAATGACGTTTTTTGCGCGTTATCTGCCGCTTTCGCCCTTGCCCTGAACGCTCGTGTCTACGATTCTTCAAGAACAACGACAACACCCGAGTAACCACCATGAAAACCGTCGCCCAACTGCTCAAGCTCAAAGATCAGAAGAATCAGGAAGTGCACCAGATCAAACCCGATCACATGGTGCTTGAAGCGCTGATGAAGATGGCCGAGAAAAACGTCGGCGCCTTGTTGGTGGTGGAGAATGATGAAGTGCTGGGCATCATCAGCGAACGGGACTATGCACGCAAACTGGTGCTGCACGGCCGCTCCTCGGTGGGCACGCCGGTGCGCGACATCATGGTGTCACCGGTGATTACCGTCGACACCCATCAAACCGTGGAGACCTGCCTGGGCATCATGTCCGATAAACGCCTGCGGCACTTGCCGGTGGTGGAAGGCGGTAAATTGATTGGCCTGTTGTCGATTGGTGACCTGGTCAAGGAAGCGATCGCCGAACAGGCGGAGCTGATCAAGCAGCTGGAGCAGTACATTCGCGGGGAGTGAGACGACACGACGAGGATCCCCTGTGGGAGCGAGCTTGCTCGCGATAGCGGCCAGACATTCAGCATAGATGTCGACCAATATGGCCCCATCGCGAGCAAGCTCGCTCCCACAGGGTGAGTGGTGTTCTCAGGCCGGCCAATGCCGGGCGAATACCGGCGTCAGCGCCGGGTAGCGGTCGATGCGTTCCAGCCAGGCGAAAAAACCCGGCCTGGCATTACGCAAATGCTCCCGACTACCCGCCCATCGCGAGATCACCGCCGCCAGCACATCCAGCGCCCCAGGCTTCTCGCTGCCCAGATACAACTCGCCCGAAAACTGATCGGCAAACACCTCCCAACTCCAGTGCAGGCGCCGACGGGCGCCCTCCATGAGGTTGTGCCTGGACGACTCATCCGCCTCGGCCAGCCAGCGTTCGGGGTAATCGATGATGCCGATGGCCGCATAGCAATTGCTCACGATGTACGCCATGCCGCGAATGGCCTGGGCCCGCTCGGCCGGCTCTTGCGGCAACAATCCCGACGCGGGAAAGGTCAGCCCGAGGTGAATCAGGATCGCCGCGCTCTCGGTCAGGACGCCGCCATCGGGTAGCTGCAAGGTCGGAATCTGTTTGAGCGGGTTGAGTTTCTCCAGCGCCTGGGCCGCCTCCGCGGAGGTCTCGACATCGATGAAGCGATAAGGAACATCACAGAGTTCCAGGGCGGCTTCGATGGCCGCCGCCCCGGAGTTCTGATAACCGTAGAGCTGGTACATAAACGTCTCCTTTCACACCGCGATCTCTGCAGTGCCTCATCATCCGTCCCGGCAGAGGAACGCGCCAGCTATCCAGTGTAGAAGCCGCCAACCGTCACACAGCGGCCATCCGACGATCGCATCATCACGCTCACAAGGGGCATGGCGCGGGTCCTATCATTGCCGTCGATGTTCACCATCACATCAATGAAGTTCTCATAAAAAATCCCCGGCGTAACATCAGCTCCATACCCACCCACAAGCACCCCGGAGCACACCATCATGAAACGCCAGACCCTCCTCAGCATCGCTTTCTCGGTTTTCGCAGTTAACGCTTTCGCCGCAACTTCTGCTCAACCTGTGGTCGCTGAAGGCGGCTCGGATCGTCTGATTGAAAGCCGTGTGGCCGAGGGTGGTTCCGATCGTCTGATCGAGAATCGGGTGGCTGAAGGTGGCTCCGATCGTTTGATCGAAAAACGCGTCGCTGCTGACGGCTCCGATCATCTGAATGGCAACCGTGTTGCCGAAGGTGGTTCCGACCGCCTGATCGAAAACCGCAACGCCTGAATGCAGTGCTTTACCGCAGGACTCAAGGAAAACCCGGCCTCACTCGCCGGGTTTTTTATGTGTTTTTTCGCCGCGATTAATTCCCTGCCCGCGCCATGCAGCGCTGGTAACGTTCATCGACCCGTTTGGCGAACCACGCGGTGGTGAGTTTGCGGGTGATTTTCGGGCTTTGCAGCACGATCCCCGGCAACACCTCACGGGGTAACGGCCGGCCCTCGGCCCGTTCGGCCAGTTCGAAAACCCGTCGATAGAGTTTGCTGTCTTCGAACGCCAGGGTTTTCCCCTCTTCCAGTTGCTCGCGAATCGTCGGATTGCGCATGTCCAGTTGCTTGCCGAGGGTGCGCACGGCCAGTTCCGTGGAGCCGGGCATGATCGAACCGTAGTTCACCAGATCGCCATCCAGCGCCAACGGGATACCGGACGCCCGGCTCACTGCGTTCTGAAACGCGGCGTTGCGGCTGGCGTACCAACCCGCGTTGAAGTCCGCAAAACGGTACAGCGGCTGCGGGTAGCTCACCGGGTACCCAAGCAGATGCGCGATGCCGAAATACATGCCGCCGCGCCGGGTGAACACTTCATGGCGAATCGAGCCCTTCACCGGGTACGGATAGCCCTTGGCCTGCTGTTCGGCAAAATCAATGCCGACTTGCATCGGCCCGCCGGTATGCACCGGGTTGAAGCCGCCGAACAGTTTTTTGCCCATCGGCACCATGTCGATGAAGTCGTCGAAAATCGCGCTCAGTTCCTTTTCACTGCGCGCGGCATTCAGGCGGTCGCTGTAACTTTTGCCGTTGGGCGAATCGAGCATTAACGCACCGCTCACCAGCAGGCCGGGAATGTGTGCCCTGGCGGCGCGGCGGTCGATCTCGTCGCGGGCGATCTTGCCCAGCCCCGGTACGCCCGGGTCGACCTGAAAAGTCGACTCCTGCTCGGTCACGGCCAGCACCGAGCACAGGTTTTTCGTGGTCGGCGAGAGGTCTTGCGCGGTAAATGCGACCTGGATATCCGTAGCCCAACCCTGGGGGTCGGCAGCTTTCGCCGGCAGCAAACGCACAATCTCTGCCTTCACTTGGGCCGGGGTGCGCGCCGCCGGTTCCTGGGTCCGTTGGCTGCCGCAGCCGGCCAATACCAGCAACACGGCGACGCTTGTGATCAATCTGATTTGCATGTCGTTCCATCTGATCCGTTTGTCCGGGCCAACCATACGACCAATGGCAGGTCAGCGGCTACGTCCGTGGCAGTCCGACGGTTGCCGCCCTCCCCGACTGGACCATACTTGATTCACACAGCGAGGAGGACAGGTCATGCACCGCAGCGACGTGTTGATCATCGGCGCCGGCCCGACCGGGCTGGTCCTGGCGTTGTGGCTGAGCAAACTGGGGGTGCGCGTGCGGATCGTCGACAAAACCTCCGCCCCCGGCACAACCTCCCGGGCGCTGGCCGTCCAGGCACGGACGCTGGAGTTGTATCGCCAGCTCGGACTGGACGACGCCGTGGTGCAACACGGCCATCAAGTAAAGGCCGGCAACTTCTGGGTCAAGGGTGAGCCCGTGGCGCGCCTGCCCCTGTCCCAGATCGGTGAGGGCCTGACGCCCTACTCGTTTCTAGAGATATTCCCCCAGGACGAACACGAACGGCTGCTGATCGAGCGCCTGGAGGCCTTCGGTATCGCGGTGGAACGCGACACCGAACTGGCAAGCTTCGAGCAAACCGCAGACGGCATCACGGCCACGCTGCACCTGCCTGACGGTCAACAGGAAATCTGCCAGGCCTGTTACCTGGCCGGGTGCGACGGAGCCCGATCGATTGTGCGCAAGACCCTCGACACCGGGTTTCCCGGCGGTACTTACCAACAGATTTTCTACGTCGCCGACGTGCAGGGCAGCGGCCCGACATTCAACGGCGAATTGCATGTGGATCTCGACGAGGCGGACTTCCTCGCCGTGTTCCCGCTTGGAAGCGGTGGTCGCGCGCGCTTGATCGGCACGGTGCGCGACGAACGCGCCGAACACGCCGAGACCCTGCGCTTCGAGGACGTCAGCAGCCGGGCCATCGAGCATATGAAGGTGAAGATCGAGCAACTGAACTGGTTTTCGACCTACCGCGTGCATCATCGGGTGGCGGATCACTTCCGCGACGGCCGGGCGTTTTTATTGGGCGATGCTGCCCACGTCCATAGTCCTGCGGGCGGCCAGGGCATGAACACCGGGATTGGCGATGCCATCAACCTGGCCTGGAAACTGGCGGCTGTGTTGAGCGGCAGTGCCGAGGCCAGACTGCTCGACACCTATGAAACCGAGCGCATCGCCTTCGCCCGCAAACTGGTGGCCACCACCGACCGGGTCTTCACGTTCGTCACCGCCGACGGGCCGATTGCCGATTTGCTGCGTACGCGCCTGGCCCCGTTCTTGTTACCGAAAATGACCTCGTTCGAAACCTCCCGTCAGTTCCTGTTTCGCACGGTGTCGCAGATCACCCTGAATTATCGGGGCATGCCATTGAGCACGGGCGTTGCCGGGCACGTGCATGGCGGTGATCGCCTGCCCTGGGCCCATGACGGTGAGGGGGATAACTTTGAATCGCTGAAATGCCTGACCTGGCAGGTGCATGTCTATGGCGACACCAGCGACGAGATGATCGCCTGGTGCAACGAGCACCATCTACCGCTGCATGTGTTCGACTGGCGGCCGGCGTTCGAAGCGGCAAACCTGGGGCGCAACGGCTTTTATCTGCTGCGGCCCGATACCTACGTGGCGATTGCCGAAACGTGTGCGGACCCGAAAGTGATCGAACGGTACTTCCGTGATCACGGGATCCGGCCGTTTTTTGGCGCTCCCTGACTCAACACCCCCACCCCTGTAGGAGCTGGCTTGCCAGCTCCTACAGGGGATGGTGTTCAAACCGAGACCGGGCTCGGAATCTGCAATCCACGCACCACCGCCGGCCGCGCCAGGAAACGCTCCAGCACCCGCGTGACGTTAGGGAAGTTCTGGATGCCCACCAGATCGCCGGCCTCATAGAAGCCGATCAGGTTGCGCACCCACGGGAAGGTGGCGATGTCGGCGATGGTGTAGCGCTCGCCCATGATCCAGTCGCGCCCTTCCAGCCGGCCGTCGAGCACCTTGAGCAGGCGTCTGCTCTCCTCGACGTAGCGGTCACGGGGGCGCTTGTCTTCGTAGTCCTTGCCGGCGAATTTGTTGAAAAAGCCGAGCTGGCCGAACATCGGACCGATGCCGCCCATCTGGAACATCAGCCACTGGATCGTTTCGTAGCGCGCGGCCGACTCCTGGGCCAGCAGTTGCCCGCTCTTGTCCGCCAGGTAGATCAGGATCGCCCCCGACTCGAACAGCGCCAGCGGCTGGTCGTCCGGACCGTGGGGGTCGAGGATCGCCGGGATCTTGTTGTTGGGGTTCAACGACAGGAATTCCGGGGACATCTGGTCATTGGTGTCGAAGCCTACCCGGTGCGGTTCATAAGGCAGGCCGATCTCTTCGAGCATGATCGAGACCTTGACGCCGTTGGGGGTCGGCAAGGAGTACAGCTGAATCCACTCCGGGTATTGGGCAGGCCATTTGCGGGTGATGGGGAATGCGGACAAATCGGTCATGGGCTGGATCCACGAAGACATTGAGAGTGACGATCATAATGTACATATCCGCTCAGCGATCCCTTGAAGCCATCAATCTCGCTGATAGAGGAGATCAAAAAAGATCACGACCGGCTTCAACACCATCCGGTGTACCTTATTCACCAATTCGAAACATCCTGTCGATAACCTTCACTGCAACCTGTTTAAGATTACCGGTACATTGCTGAGCTTTTGGCCGGAATCGAACCAAACGGGTTCAGGGGACTCTGAGCACCACTCCTTTGAAAACGGACCGGTTTCAACGACATGGAAAGCACCAGACAAATCGTGGTGTAAAGGTTTGTCAGCCTTAACCGAATAGTGCTGAAGATCCCTTTATTCATGAACCTGTTCAATTTTGCCCAACGCTTTAAACATCGCGCTTACCTTTTGTTGCCCGCCTTGTTGGTGGTCAGCGCATTGTTCCTGTCGCTGGAGTCCGGCCCAAGCCGCGCCCAACCGATGGATGGCACCCAGACCCTGGTCTTCCTGCGCCACGGGGAAAAACCCGCCGGCGGCCTGGGCCAGCTCAATTGCCAGGGCCTGAACCGCGCGATCGGCCTGGCCACGCTGCTGCCGGAAAAGTTCGGCAAGGCCAACTATGTGTTTGCGGCCAACCCGACCCGTAACGTCGAGGAAGGCGAGTTCGACAATTCCTACAGTTACATCCGCCCCCTGATGACCATCAGCCCCAGCGCCATCAAGCTGGGCCTGCCGGTGAACATCAACTTTTCCGCCAACGACACCGATGACCTGGCCGAAGAACTGCTCCAGGGCAAGTATCACAACTCGATCATCTACACCGCCTGGTCCCACGGCTACCTGCCGGAGCTGATCAACACGGTGGCCGGAGAAGCCACCGGCCAGGATGCGAAGATCATCGATGACTGGGAGTCCAGTGATTACGACTCGCTGTATGTGCTGACCCTGACCTGGCACGACGGCAAGGCCAGTTTGCAGAGCCATGTGTACAAGCAAGGGCTGGATAACGGCGCTGAAACCTGCCCGACCTGATACCTGTCATGCCTGATCCGGCCCCATCGCGAGCAAGCTCGCTCCCACACTGGATCTGCGTCGTACACAATATCTGTATTCACTGAAGATCTACTGTGGGAGCGAGCTTGCTCGCGATGGGGCCGGATCAGGTTACATCACCCCCGCTGGCTGCCCCGCTCGCGCAGATACTCAAGAACCGCCCCCCGCTCCCCGGCAAACTCGATCCGTGCGTCTTTCTTCTCGCGCTGGAACGCATACATCGGATCGTAATACTCGCGCAGCAACCCTTCGATCCAGCCCCGGTGCAGATCCACCGCGCCACTGCGGGCCTGCTCCGCCAATGCCTCTTCCATCAAAGCCAGCAGACGCCGATGACGTTCGCCGCCCAAGCGTTTCTGCACATTGTTCAGGCTCGCCAGCAACCGCTCGGAAAACAGCGCAAAGCCCTCCTCGCCATGCACGCCGATGAATTCGGCGCACAGATCCACCACGTAGTCGCGCAGGATCCGCTCGACCCGTCCCTCAAAGCTGTCTTCCAGCCAGACCATCGGGAACTGCTGCATGCCCTGGTAGAGCGGCAACGGCAGCGCACAACTGCCCACCGCACGGCTTTCGTCTTCCAATACGAACTGTTCGATGCCCCGGGCGCGTTTTTTCAGCACGTCGACGGCCAGGCGGTTTTCGAAGTCGATATTCGAGGGTTGGCCCGTGGCGCGCTTGCCGAAACTGGAGCCGCGATGGTTGGCATGACCTTCAAGGTCCACGCCATTGTTCAGTTGCGTGAGCACCTCGGTCTTGCCGGTGCCGGTCATCCCGCCCAACAGGACAAAATCGCACTGGGCCACGGCTTGATCGAGGGTGTCCAGCAGGAAGGTGCGCATGGCCTTGTAGCCGCCGCCCACCCGCGGATAGTCGATGCCGGCCTCGTCCTTGAGCCATTGCTGGACAATCTGCGAGCGCAGGCCGCCGCGAAAGCAATACAGCAAGCCATCCGGATGCGCCCCGGCAAAATCGGCCCAGGCCTGGATACGTTCGGCCTTGACCGCGCCCGACACCAGTTGATGCCCGAGCACAATGGCCGCTTGCTGGCCGTGCTGCTTGTAGCAGGTGCCGACCCGCTGGCGTTCAGGGTCATTCATCAACGGCAGGTTGATCACGCCGGGAAACGCGCCCTTGTTGAATTCGACTGGCGCGCGGGTGTCCATCATGGGCCGATCGTTGAGGAAGATGTCGCGGTAATCGGTGTAATCGACAGACATCAAAACACCTCGACCGCGTTGCTCTGTCGCTCGACCAGTTCACCGATCGGTTCCAGGCTCAGGCCCAGCTCAGCGGCCACAGAAAGGAATTGCTCGTTGCCTTCGGGCGTCACGGCGATCAGCAGGCCGCCGCTGGTCTGCGGGTCGCAGAGCACGCGTTTGTGCAGCTCCTGAAGGCGTCCGAGTTTGCTGGCGTAGCTGTCGAAATTGCGCAGCGTCCCGCCCGGTACGCAGCCCTGTTCCAGGTAATATTCGACCCCCGGCAGGCGCGGTACGCGCTCATATTCAATGCGCGCCGTGAGCTGGCTGCCATCGGCCATTTCCACCAGGTGCCCGAGCAGGCCGAAACCGGTGACGTCGGTCATCGCGGTCACACCGTCGAGCTTGCCGAAGCGGCTGCCGGGTTTGTTCAGGGTGCACATCCAGTCCCGGGCCAGGCCGATGTCGGCATGACGCAACTTGCCCTTTTTCTCGGCAGTCGTAAGGATGCCGATCCCCAGGGGCTTGGTGAGATAGAGCAGGCAACCGGCGGTGGCGGTGTCGTTGCGCTTCATGTGACGCTTTTCCACCAGACCGGTGACGGCCAGGCCAAAGATCGGTTCTGGCGCGTCGATGGAGTGCCCGCCTGCCAGCGGGATGCCCGCCTCGTCACACACCGAACGACCGCCACGTATCACTTCCCGGGCAACTTCCGGTGCCAGCACGTTCACTGGCCAGCCCAGAATCGCAATCGCCATCAACGGATCGCCACCCATGGCGTAGATGTCGCTGATGGCATTGGTGGCGGCAATTCGGCCGAAATCGAAGGGATCGTCGACGATCGGCATGAAAAAGTCGGTGGTCGAGACCACGCCGCGTTCTTCGTCGATGGCATACACCGCCGCATCATCGCGCGAGGCGTTGCCGACCCAGAGTTTCGGGTCAAGGTTCTGCGCCCCGCTGCCGGCCAGGATCACTTCCAGCACCTGGGGGGAAATCTTGCAACCGCATCCAGCGCCGTGGCTGTATTGAGTCAGGCGAATCGGCTCGCTCATGGGGGTACCTCATTGGGTCAATGGGGCCGATTCTAACAGAGCGAGGCCTGCGCAAGGCATTGCACAGTCACGGACATTGTAGGCGCTGGCTTGCCAGCGAAAGCGGTCCGTCAGTTACGTTGATGTTGGATGTGCCGCCATCTTCGCTGGCAAGCCAGCTCCTACAGGGGGTTGGGTCATGGCAGCAGAATCACCTTGTCACCGCTGCCCTGGTTCACTTCGGCATAACGCTCCAGCCCTTCGGCCAATGGCGACTCGAACAGGCCCTGCGGCAACGGCAACAGATCCTGATCGAAAAACCGGCCGAACTGCTCGAGCATCGCCGCACAGGCCTGCACGCCATACAACAACGAGTTGATCCCCACCACCGAGCCACCCTTGCGATACAACGCCAGGGCCGGCAACTGCACGTGACCGTCCACGGGCGCCGCGATGATTGCGATGCGGCCGAATGCGGCCAGGGCGGGTACCGAGGCCGGCAGCCAGAAACCGGTGGTGTCGAAAATCACGTCGGCGCCGCCGGCGTACACGGCGTTGACCTGAGCCCCGAGGTCTTCGGGTTTATCCAGTTGCAGGGTCTGGTAGCCCTGATCCTGCAAGTCCTTGACCTGTTCCGGACGCCGCGCGGCCGCCAGCACCCGGGCACCACGCACCTTGGCCAGGGCCAGCGCGGCACTGCCGACCGCTCCGCCACCGATGACCAGCAATCGGGTTTCGGCCGTCACCAGGCTGCGCTCCAGCGCATCCCACGCCGTGGTGTACGGAACGCCGAGGCTGGCGGCCTGGGCGAAGCTCAGGTGCGTGGGTTTGAGCGCCACGCCATTGGCCGGCAGCTTGACGAACTGCGCATGGGAACCGTCGGCGAAAAAACCCAGTTCCCGCCCTGTGCCCCAGACTTCCCGGCCGATCAGCGCCTGCGGGCCGGCCACGACCACCCCGGAAAAATCCCGACCGGGAATCCGCGGCAAGGTGGTGTAGGAAAAACGTCCCAGCACGTTCTTCACATCGCTGGGGTTGAGGCCCGCGGCCTTGATCTCCACCAGCACTTCATCGGTGCCGGGTACGGGGGTCGGCACCTCGACGTAGCGCAGGGCCGAGAGATCACCGGTTTTGTCGAATTGCAGAGCTTTCATGGGCGTGTCCATTGAATAAAGGAAGGGTTCAGGAGACCCAGCCAGCCACCAGTTCTCGGCCCATCGGCCAGAGCTTTTCGCCGGCGAGCATGCCAAGCAGGCCGACCAACGCGATGGCAGGGGGTGCGGGGGAACGAAAATCCAGGGCGCCGTAGAGCAGACCGACGCCCAGACCGATGGCCAGTGACATGAGGAGGTTCATGACAGACTCCAGGGGCAATTGAGGTATGCGCTGAGTCTAGAGGGCGACACCTTTGAGCATCGGCCAAGTGCTTCTGAATTTCGGCCAAAGCGTGGCGCCTGTGGACTCAGTCCTGGCGTTGCGCCGCAGGAAACTGCGAGGGGGCGACACCCAGCTCACGACGAAACATGTCACTGAAGCTGCTCGGCGAATAGCCCAGCTCCCGGGCAATCGCACTGACCGGTACGCCCTGGATCAACTCGGCCACCGCCGTCGCCAGTTGCACCTGACGCCGCCACTCGGCGAAGCCCATGCCCAGACCGTCCTTGAACAGCCGCGCCAGGGTGCGCACGCTGGCTCCGGCGTTATCCGCATGTTGTTCGAAAGGAATATCCAGTGACGGCGCAGCCATGACCGCCTGACACAAATTCATCAATCGCCGGTCGGAATCGTCCGGCAGCGGGATTTTCAGCAGCGAACGCCTGGCGCGCTTGAGTTCCAGCAGCGCCAGCCCCACCAGTGCGTCGTAATACTCGGGCGGCCCGTCGTTGCCCTGCTCCACCAGGCCGACGATCAGCTCGCGCAGCAAACCGCCGACCTCAATGACTTGCACGCTGTCATCCAGGGTCGCCGCCAGGGACGGGCGCAAGTAGATGTTGCGCATTTGCAGCTCGGACACCACGCGAATCCCGTGGGGCACGCCGGGCGGCAACCACACCGCCCGCTGCGGTGGCACCACCAGCGCCTCGTGCGGCGTCTCGACCCACATCACCCCGCTCATCGCATACAGCAACTGGCCCCAGACGTGCTCGTGAGGCTCGATGTACAACCCGCGCGGATAGGTGCGAGCCAGCGGTTGCACGGGCACATCGGTGTCACTCAGGTCAGGTGGTGCGGCGAGGGCCATGGTCTATGTTCATTGGGGGGTCGGGAAGACCTCATGGTAACGAGGCGCCGAACTTGTCGCCAGCAACCGCCGCCGTCCGACAAACCGAGTGAATTTTCCAGATGGCGCGCGATCCTTTTATGTACAACAGGGAGGAACCGGAGCTTTATGAACAATGCAAAATTATTCGTCATCGAGTACACCCTCCATGGCGCTCCGAAATCATTCATTATCCGCCTGGAAAAAATGGATAACGCAGAAGCCTGGCATTGGGCGAGCTGTGACGCGGGGGTGGGACGAATCCCCCGTTTCGGACGCGAGAAAGTGCAAAAGACCAGCAAGCCGATGGCGGAAAAGTTCGGCGTGGAAAACGTCAAGTGGCGGCCGGCGAACTGATCACTGGCAACCATCAGGATCGGGGAGAAGGAAAATGATCGCGACACCTGTCAGCAGCCCTGCGCGGCTGGACTACGGTCTGGACACGCTATCGGGGCGCATCAGCAAAAGCGCCGAGTGCCTGATCGGACTGGAACAGGTCGAAAATGACCCATTTTGCTTCGCCATACGTGTGCTGGCACCACTGCCGGAAGATCTGGAGCAAGCGAAGACCTTGGTGGTACGGGTCGAAGGCCGGCGCCTGCAAGGCAGCGTCCGCCACAGCGAACGCCTGGAAGATGACAGCCTCAGGCTGGAAGTGGAGCCGGACTAGGCCCCACTTTTCGTGTGCCGTGGTGATCAGTGGGCACACTTGCAGCCTTGGGAAGCGCACTCTTCGCCATGCTCGTGATGCTTGGCACAGGCTTCGCAGCAATAGTGCCTGCCGTGACGGGCAATCGGATGTTCACCGAGTTTGCAGGAACATTTCGGGCAATCGCAGATACTTTCGCGGTCAATCATGGGGCTGACTCCTCTTGTGTGGTCGCCAGTGCTCAAATGCACACAGTAAGTGTAGGAGCTGCCGCAGGCTGCGATCTTTTGTGGCGAGGGGGCTTGTCGGACCGCCGCACCCCCTCGCCACAAAAAGTTGTTCCATCAGATCCGGAACTGCCCCACCAGACCGCCCAGGCGCTGACCGAGGTCGGCCAGGCTGCGTGACGTCTGCGCGCCGAGCTGGGTTTCGTCGGCGACGCTGTCGACCGCCACGGCAATCTGATGCACGCTGCGATTGATCTCTTCGGCCACGGCGGTCTGTTCTTCGGCGGCACTGGCGATCTGCGCGTTCATCGAATTGATGGTCGCGATCAGCTGGGCCATGGTGTCCAGCGAAGCCCCCGCCTCGTTGGCCTGGGCCGAGGTACCGTCGCCAGCCTCGCTGGAACGACGCATCGCCTCCACCGCCGAGCGGGTGCCAGCCTGCAAGCGGTCGATCATGCCCTGGATTTCCTGGGTGCTGGTTTGCGTGCGGCTGGCCAGCGCCCGCACTTCATCGGCCACCACCGCAAAGCCGCGCCCGGCCTCGCCGGCACGGGCGGCTTCGATGGCCGCGTTGAGCGCCAGCAGGTTGGTCTGCTCGGCAATCGAACGAATCACCCCGAGCACGCTGACGATCGACGACACGTCTTTTTGCAGGCTGTCCAGGGACACGCCGCTGCTGCGGATGTCGTCCACCAGCGCATGAATTTTCTCGATACTGCCGGCCACCACACGCTTGGCAGCCTGGCCTTCTTCGTCGGTCTGCCGGGCAGCCACCGCGGCATTCTGCGCGCTCTTGGCCACTTCCTGGGCCGCCGCCGACATTTCGTTGATGGCCGTGGCCACCTGATCGGTCTCCTGGCGCTGGCGCTCCATGGCCTGGTCCGAACGGTTGGCCTGGTCGGACACCTGATTCACCAGCCCGGTCAGTTGTGAGGTCATCTCGGTGATCTGCCGTACCAGGCCGTGGATCTTGTCGACGAAACGGTTGAACGAGCCGGCCAATTCACCGAGTTCGTCCTGGCTGGTGATGGTCAGGCGGCGGGTCAGGTCGCCCTCGCCTGCCGCGATGTCGTCGAGGTTGGCTTTCATCAGATGCAGCGGACGCAGAATAGTGTTGGCCAGCAACATCCCGGCAGCGGCGATCACCAGCAGCACCACGACTGCTACGCCAACGATGCTCAGCACCATGCCCTGCATGCGCTCCTGGACCTTGGCTTCGACCACCGCCACCTGCGCTTCGATGCCGTCGAGGTTGACCGAGGTGCCGACCGCCATGTCCCACTTCGGCAGGTATTCGGTGTAGCCGAGCTTGGGCACCAGCACCTGGGTATTGCCGGGCAACGGCGAGCTGTATTGCAGGTAGTGCGTACCGTCCCTGGCGACTTTCACCAGGTCGCGGTTGACGTAGATACCGTTCGGGTCGCGGTTGTCCTTGAAACTCTGGCCCACGCCTTCGGGGCTGTTGGCCTTGAACAGGCGCACGGTGTTGGAGTCGTAGCCGAAGAAGTAGCCGTCCTTGCCATAGGTGATGCTCGACAGCAGCTTGATCACCTGGGCCCGCGCCGCCTCATCGCCGGGGGCGGCTGCGTCGTAGAGCGGTTTGATCGTGGTCATGGCCACGGCCACGTAGCTTTGCAAGGTCGCCTTGGCATCGCTGAGCAGGCGCTCGCGGGTCTGCTCGACTTCCTTGCGCGCCTGATCCTGCAGAATGAACAGTGTGGTCAGGCTGATGACCAGCGCAAACAGCAACACCGGGAGGACGGCAAGGGACAGGACTTTAGCCTTGAGGCTCATGCGCATGACGTTCACTCTTTTGATTTTGTTGGCGTGGTTAAAAGCTTTAACGGCACGCCGCGGCAAAAGTTGAACGCGGTCAAATGGACGGATGCAGGTCCCTTGTAGGAGCGAGCCTGCTCGCGATAGCGGTGGCACAGTCAACATTTACTTGGCTGACAGACCGAAATCGCGAGCAGGCTCGCTCCTACAGGGGTTTCGGGTTACAAGACCATCGCCGCCACCCAGCCAAACGCCAGCAGCGGCAGGTTGTAGTGCAGGAAGGTCGGGACCACGGTGTCCCAGATGTGATGGTGCTGGCCGTCGATGTTCAGGCCGGAGGTCGGGCCCAGGGTCGAGTCCGACGCCGGCGAACCGGCATCGCCCAGGGCACCGGCGGTGCCGACGATGCACACGATGGCAATCGGGCTGAAACCCAGTTGCACGCACAACGGCACGAAGATCGCCGCCAGGATCGGCACGGTGGAGAACGACGAGCCGATGCCCATCGTCACCAGCAACCCCACCAGCAACATCAGCAAGGCGCCGATGCCTTTGCTGTGATCGATGTACGCCGCCGACGACTCGACCAGCGTCTGCACCTCACCGGTGGCCTTCATCACTTCGGCAAAGCCTGAGGCGGCGATCATGATGAAGCCGATCATCGCCATCATTTTCATGCCTTCGGTGAACAGATCGTCGGTGTCACGCCATTTGACGATGCCCGACACCGAGAAAATCAGGAAACCGGCCAATGCACCGATAATCATCGAATCCAGCAGCAACTGAATGATGAATGCCACCGCGATGGCCACGCCGGCCACCATCAGGCTCAGCGGGTTGTATTGCACCGCCACTTGCTCGACCTGTTCGATCTTTTCCAGGTCGTAGACACGCTTCTTGCGGTAGCTGACAAACGCGATCAGCAGGCCCGCCACCATGCCCAGGGCCGGAATGCCCATGGCGTGGGTCACATTGATGCCGCTGATGTCCACACCGCTGCGGGCGACGTTGGCCAGCAGGATTTCATTGAGGAAAATGTTGCCGAAGCCCACCGGCAGGAACATGTAGGGTGTGATCAAACCGAAGGTCATGACACAGGCGATCAGGCGACGGTCCAGTTGCAGCCTGGTCAGCACATATAGAAGCGGCGGCACCAGCAACGGAATGAACGCGATATGGATCGGCAGGATGTTCTGCGAGGCAATGGCTACGACCCAGAGCAGGCCGATCAGCAGCCATTTGACCTGGCCACCGCCGTTGGCGTGCTGGCGATCGACCATCGCCAGGGCCTTGTCGGCCAGCGCATGGGCCATGCCGGACTTGGCAATGGCCACGGCAAAAGCCCCGAGCAAGGCGTAGGACAACGCCACCGTCGCCCCGCCACCGAGGCCACTGTTGAAAGCCTTGAGCGTCGCTTCGATCCCCAGGCCACCGGTCAAGCCACCGACCAGCGCACCGACGATCAGGGCGATCACCACATGCACGCGGGACAGGCTGAGCACCAGCATGATGCCGACCGCGGCAATTACTGCATTCATTGTCATACCTCTGGGCAAGCGAAAAGAGTCCGGCCGGCAGTCTGCGTGAGCCGCCAGCGGATAAAAGGAATGGGTCTTATTAGAGGGCGCGCACTTTGCCGGACCGCTGCCGCCTTGTCAAAGCAACCGGGCAATGGGGATACATATTTGCATGTGATGACCTGTGGCGAGGGGGCTTGCCCCCGTTGGGGCGCGAAGCGCCCCCGGCAATCATCCAGTTGAAGCGGATTGACCGATTTACGACTGCTGCGCAGCCGAACGGGGCGGTTCGGCGGTCCGACAAGCCCCCTCGCCACAAAAGCTTTGGCTGTTGGCATAAAGAAAGCCGGATCGCGGCCGCTACAGTGCAAAGTCTCAGATATTTATCGAATAAGGACGTCTCCATGCCGCTCAGACAACTGTCCATTCAATGGAAGATCACCCTGCTGGCCGGGTTGTGCCTGGCGGGCATCGTGACCCTGCTGGTGGGTCTTTCGCTGTACCGCATGGAGCACAGCTCCGGGCTGGTGAAAGCCTCGAGCATGGAGATGCTGACCGAAGCGGCCCAGGCGCGGATCGAGTCCCAGGGCGAAAACCAGGCGCTGGGGATTCGCCAGCAGTTCATGGACGCCTATCAGTACGGTCACGGCTTCTCGCGGCAGGTGCTGTTCCTGCGCGATCAGGCCGAGAAGCGCTTTCTCGATGCCTTCGACCTGCGCGAAGACCTGACCCGCCAGGTCAAGTCGGCCCTGCAGGCCAACCCGGAACTGCTCGGCCTGTCCCTGGTGTTCGAACCCAACGGGCTGGACGGCAAGGACGAACTGTTCGCCGGGCAAGCGGAACTTGGCAGCAACGACAAGGGCCGTTTTGCCCTCTACTGGTCGCAGCCGACGCCGGGCAAAGTGACGTCGATGGCACTGCCGGAAAAGGACATGGCCGATACCAGCGCCGGCCCCAGCGGCGAAGCGGCCAACGCCTGGTTCACCTGCCCGCGCACCACGCTCAAGCCGTGCGTGATCGAACCCTACTTCTATGAGATCGACGGTCAGAACGTACTGATGACCAGCATCGTTTTCCCGCTGATGGTCAACGGCAAGGTCATGGCCTCGCTGTCGGTCGACATCAACCTCAACAGCCTGCAAGCAGTCAGCCTGGGGGCGAGCAAGAAACTCTACGACGGCCAGACCAGCGTCAGCATCATCAGCCCGGCCGGCCTGCTCGCCGGCTACAGCCCGGACGCCAGCAAACTCAGCCAGCGCCTGGATGCCGTGGACAAGGCCAGCGGCGCCGAACTGCTGCGCATGCTCGCCGCCAGCAGCAAAACCGGCAGCCTGCACAGCCAGCAACAACTGAAAGTGCTCGCACCGTTCCAGCCGATCCCCGGCGGTAAATCCTGGGGCGTGTTGCTCGACGTGCCGGAGAAAGTCCTGGTCGGCCCCGCCGAAGCCCTGAAAAAGCAACTCGATGACAGCAATACCGCCGGTACGCTGGTCGAGCTCGGTCTGGGGGTACTCGCCGCGCTGCTGGGCCTGGTGCTGGTGTGGCTGATGGCCCGCAGCGTCACCCGACCGATCCTCGGCGTGGCACACATGCTCGAAGACATCGCCAGCGGTGAAGGTGACCTGACCCGCCGACTGGCTTACGACAAGAAGGATGAGCTGGGCCAACTGGCCGGCTGGTTCAATCGTTTCCTCGACAAGCTGCAACCGATCATTGCCGAAGTGAAACGCTCGGTGCAGGACGCCCGCAGCACCGCTGACCAGTCGTCCGCCATCGCCGCCCAGACCAGCGCCGGCATGGAGCAGCAATACCGTCAGGTGGATCAGGTGGCGACCGCCTCCCACGAGATGAGCGCCACCGCCCAGGACGTCGCCCGTAGCGCCGCGCAAGCGGCCCATGCCGCGCGGGATGCCGATCAGGCGACCCGCCAGGGCCTGACCGTGATCGACCGCACCACCGCCAGCATCGACAACCTCGCCGCCGACATGAGCACGGCCATGATCCAGGTCGAAGGCCTGGCCGCCAACAGCGAGAAGATCGGCACGGTACTGGAAGTGATCCGTGCGATCGCCGAGCAAACCAATCTGCTGGCCCTCAACGCCGCGATCGAAGCGGCCCGTGCCGGTGAGGCCGGACGCGGTTTTGCCGTGGTGGCCGATGAAGTGCGCAACCTGGCGCGGCGAACCCAGGAATCCGTGGAAGAAACCCGTCTGGTGATCGAACAACTGCAAAACGGCACCCAAGAGGTGGTGGGTTCGATGAATAACAGCCATCGTCAGGCCCAGGGCAGTGTCGAGCAGGTTGGCCAGGCCGTGACGGCACTGCGCCAGATCGGCGACGCGGTGACCGTGATCAACGACATGAACATGCAGATCGCCAGTGCCGCCGAAGAGCAAAGCGCGGTGGCCGAGGAGATCAACAACAACGTGGCGACCATTCGCGACGTGACCGAGTCGCTGTCGGGCCAGGCCAATGAATCGGCGCGGGTCAGTCAGTCGCTCAACAGCCTGGCGAACCAGCAGCAGAGCCTGATGGATCAGTTCCGCGTCTGAACCTTGCAAGTAGAACAAAATACCTGTGGGAGCGAGCTTGCTCCGGGCGGCGTTCCGACGATGGCGGTGGATCAGACAACATCTTTGTCGATTGACACTCCGCCATCGCGAGCAAGCTCGCTCCCACATTTGTTTCTGCGCGCAGCCCAACAAAATGATGGCGAGTGGATATCTGCCGCAAGCGGATTATGCTTCAAGGAACCTTGCAGCATTTTGTGGCGTCAACCTCAATGCAAGACCCGTAATCCGATGACTTCAGCCCCAGGGCCTGGGTAGGGTAAGTGTTGGTGGGAACTCCGGCCTACGACAAGAGCAAGACGGAGAATACTCATGACGGCAATCTACGGCACATCCGCGGGCAGCACGCCCAACCACGGGATCACCCGGGAGGAGCGCAAGGTCATCTTCGCCTCGTCCCTGGGCACCGTGTTCGAATGGTACGACTTCTACCTGTACGGTTCCCTCGCGGCGATCATCGCCAAGCACTTCTTTGCCGGCGTCAACGAAACGACTTCCTTCATCTTCGCCCTGCTCGCCTTCGCCGCCGGCTTCGCCGTCCGGCCCTTCGGCGCCATCGTGTTCGGCCGGTTGGGCGACATGATCGGGCGCAAACACACCTTCCTCATCACCATCGTGATCATGGGTATTTCCACGGCTGTGGTGGGTTTGCTGCCGGGCTATGCAACCATCGGCGTCGCTGCGCCGATCATTCTGATCAGCCTGCGCCTGCTGCAAGGCCTGGCGCTGGGCGGTGAGTACGGCGGCGCGGCGACCTACGTGGCCGAACACGCACCCAAGGGCAAACGAGGCTACTTCACCTCGTGGATTCAGACGACCGCCACCCTCGGTCTGTTTCTTTCACTGCTGGTGATACTCGCCTGCCGCACCGCTCTGGGCACCGAAGCCTTCGAAGCCTGGGGCTGGCGGATTCCATTCCTGCTGTCGATCCTGCTGTTGATCATCTCGGTGTACATCCGCCTGCAACTGAGCGAATCACCGGTGTTCATGAAAATGAAAGCCGAAGGCAAGTCCTCCAAGGCACCGTTGACCGAGTCCTTCGCCCGTTGGGACAACCTCAAGATCGTGATCATGGCCCTGCTCGGAGGTACCGCAGGTCAAGCAGTGGTCTGGTACACCGGGCAGTTCTATGCGCTGTTTTTCCTGCTGCAGACGCTGAAGATCGACCCGCAGACCGCCAATTTGCTGATCGCCGGCTCGCTGCTGATCGGTACGCCGTTCTTCGTCATTTTCGGCAGCCTGTCCGACCGCATCGGGCGCAAAGGCATCATCATGGCTGGCTGCATCCTGGCGGCAGTGACCTATTTCCCGATCTTCCATGCGTTGACCCAGTACGGTAGCCCGGACGTGTTCATTGCGCAGGAGAAAAATCCGGTCACGGTCATCGCCAATCCCGGCCAGTGTTCGTTCCAGTTCGACCCGGTGGGCAAGGCCAAATTCACCAGTTCCTGTGACCTGGCCAAGACCGTGCTGGCTAAAAAGGCCATCCCCTACAAGAACGTGAGCGCCGAGCCGGGCGCTGTTGCGCAGGTGCGCATTGGCGAGAAAGTGATCGAGAGCTTCGAGGGCACCGGCATGCCGGCCGCCGACTTCAAGGCCAGGAACGACGCCTTTACCGCCAACCTCGTCACTGCCCTCAAGGACGCCGGCTACCCCGAGAAGGCCGACCCGGCCAAGACCAACTACCCGATGGTGCTACTGCTCCTGACCATCCTGGTGATCTACGTGACCATGGTCTACGGGCCGATTGCCGCCTGGCTGGTGGAACTGTTTCCGGCGCGCATCCGCTACACCTCGATGTCGCTGCCCTATCACATCGGCAATGGCTGGTTCGGTGGCTTCCTGCCGACGGTGGCGTTCGCCATGGTGGCGGCCACGGGGGATATCTACTATGGGCTGTGGTATCCGATCGTCATCGCGGTGATGACGGCTGTGCTGGGTATTTTCTTCATGCCGGAAACCAAGGATCGGGAGATTCATCACACATAAGCCAGACACAACACAAATCAATGTAGGAGTGAGCCTGCTCGCGATAGCGGTGTGTCAGCCAACATTTTCATCGACTGACACTCCGCCATCGCGAGCAGGCTCACTCCTACAGGGTTCTTGGTGTGGCCTCAGGTGTGTTTGGGCAACTCGACGGCTACCTTCAACCCGCCCCACTCGCTTTCCTGCAGCACTAACGTCCCGCCCCAGCTATCGACGATATCGCGCACAATCCCCAGCCCCAAACCATGCCCCTGGGTTTGCTCGTCCAGCCGTGTCCCCCGACTGAACACCTGATCGCGACGTTCTTCGGGAATGCCTGGGCCATCATCTTCCACACTCAGTTCAAACCCCTCCGCCCGCTCGACCACACTCAGCCGCACCTCGGCATCCGCCCATTTGCAGGCGTTGTCCAGCAGGTTGCCCAGCAGTTCCAGCAGGTCTTCACGATCCCAGGGCAATTGCAGGCCGGTCGGTGCGCGGTAGCTCAGCGCCAGGTGTTCGCCATGGATCATGTTCAGGGTTGCCAGCAATCCGGGGAGTTCAGCATCGCAATCAAACAGCGCGCCCGGCAGCGCATCGCCGGACAACCGCGCACGATTGAGTTCGCGATTGAGCCGTTGCTCGACCTGTTGCAGTTGTTCCTTGAGGGTCTTGCGCAGTTGCGGGTGCGCCTCAAGCTGTTCGCTCGAGGCCAGGCTCAATAGCACCGCCAGCGGCGTTTTCAACGCGTGGCCGAGGTTGCCCAAGGCATTGCGCGAGCGCTTGAGGCTGTCTTCGGTGTGGGCCAGCAAGTGGTTGATCTGCGCCACCAGCGGCTCCAGTTCCACCGGCACCCGATCGTCGAGTTGCGAACGCTGGCCCTGTTGCAACTGCGCGATCTGTTCGCGCGCCTGCTCCAGCGGGCGCAAGGCGCGGCGCACGGTGATCCGTTGCAGCAGCAGGATCAGCAGCAGCCCGGTCAAACCGAGGCCCAACCCGAGCTGTTGCATAAGCCGGAAGCTTTCGCGTATTGGCGTGTAATCCTCGGCGACGCTGATGGAGATCGGCACTCCCGAACGTCGATAGTCCGAACGCAGTACCAGCAACTGCTGCCCTTCCGGCCCCAGTTGCAGGTTGCCATGCAGGCCAGTGTGATCGAGCACCGGCAGTTCCTGATCCCATAAAGAACGGGAACGCCAATGGCCGTCGGCGAGATCGATGCGGAAATAATGCCCGGAAAACGGCCGCTGATAGGCCGGTGACAGGCGTCGTTCATCCAGTTGCAAGCCCTGCGGTCCGCGCACCAGTGCCGCCAGCAGGTTCTCGCTGTCGTTGCGCAACCCGGCTTCGAGGTAGCGCTGCAAACTCATTTCAAACAACCACAGGCTGGTTTGCGCCAGTACCAGGCCAACGACCACCATCACGCTGATCAGGCCCAGGCTCAAGCGGCGCTGGATCGATCTCACCGGGCTTGCCCGCCGAACAGGTAACCCTGGCCGCGACGGGTCTCAATCACACTTTTGCCGAGCTTGCGGCGCAAATGGTTGACGTGGACTTCCAGCACATTGGAATCGCGCTCGGTTTCACCGTCGTAGAGGTGCTCGGCGAGGTGGCTTTTGGAGAGGATCCGCTCGGGGTGCAGCATGAAATAACGCAACAGGCGAAACTCCGCGGCGGTCAGCTGAATGTCCGCACCGTCGCGGACAACGCACTGCCGACCTTCGTCCAGATGCAGCCCGGCGGCCTGGAGCGTTGGCTGGTTGACCTGGCCATGGGAGCGGCGCAGCAACGCCTGGATGCGCAAAAACAGCTCTTCGGGATGAAACGGTTTGGTCAGGTAATCATCGGCGCCGGTCTTCAGGCCTTCGATGCGCTCGGCCCAGGAACCACGGGCGGTCAGGATCAGCACCGGCGTGGCCAGCCCTGTCGCGCGCCATTGCGCCAGCACCTCCAGCCCCGGCACGCCCGGCAAACCGAGGTCGAGGACGATCAGGTCATAAGGTTCGGTACTGCCCTGAAGCACCGCGTCGCGACCATCGGCCAGCCAGTCCACCGCATAACCCTGGCGGTCAAGACCGGCCAGCAGTTCGTCGGCCAGGGGCACATGGTCTTCCACCAGCAGCAAACGCATGGATCAGTCTTCCTTGTCTTTGAGTAAACGGCCGGTGGTGGCGTCGATGCCCAGTTCGCGGACCACTCCTTCAGGGGTCAGCAGTTCCACTTCATAAATGTAGACGTCGTGTTTTTCTTCGAGCTCGGCTTCCAGCAGTTTCGCGCCGGGGTAGCGATCCATCGCCTGCTGCAGCAGTTGCTCCAGCGGCAGGATCACGCCCTGCTGACGCAGGCGCAGGGCTTCATCCTGATCCAGATCGCGGGCCATGACTGCCGAGCAAAAAGCCAGAAGCACCAGCGCTATCCAGCTGCCGGTGCATCGCTTGAATAGAAACACCTTCATTACCAATCCTGATGATTCTTGAGAACCTGCCCGCTGACAGCGTCTGATTCCAGATCCCGGTCGGTGCCAGTGGTGTGAGCTTCTCGAAAGCCACTATGGTACCAGCGTCGCATCGGGGGCCAGGCGAGCCATCTTAACCCGCTGAACTTAATTGAAGCTGAATTGCCATCATCACTGACACCGCAACCCCGTAGGAGCTGGCTTGTCGGGTCGCCGCATCGCAGCGAAGGCGGTGAGTCAGGCAACATTGATGCTGATTGATACACCGCTTTCGCGAGCAAGCTCGCTCCTACAGTGTTCGTGTTTATAATTTCTTCTTGCCCGACATCGAGCCCCTAATGACCGCCATCCACATCAAGTTCCCTTCCCTGACCCTCAAGGCCGGTCCGCGCGCCTATGCGCACATTCGCGCCAACGGCCTCAACGCGGCCGAGGTCGGCACCTTGCCCGGCGCGGCCGGCGGTCCGAAGGCGCTGGGGATTCAGGGACTGGACCTGGCGCTGTTCGGCGAGTGGCTGCCGGCGGCACCGCGGGAACGCTCGTTGATTGGCGCATCGGTGGGTTCCTGGCGCTTCGCCAGCGCCTGCCTACCGGATGCCGCCGAGGGCATCCGGCGTCTCGGGCAGCTGTACACCGAGCAGAATTTCGCCAAGGGCGTGACCATGGCGCAGATCAGCCAGAGCTCCCGGCGCATGCTCAATGACCTGCTCGACGGTCGCGATGCCTCGATACTCGGCAACAGCGATTACCGCCTGAACATCATGGTGGTCAAAAGCCACGGCCTGCTGGCCGACGATCATCGTGGTCGCCTGGGACTGGGCCTGTCATCGGTCATCGCCGACAACCTGCGTGGCCGGGCGCGGCTGGCACGGCACTTCGAACGCCTGATCATCCACGACCCGCGCCTGGCGCCGCCGGTCAATGCATTGAATGACTTCCCGTCGCGCTTCGTCGCCCTCAACGCCGGCAATTTGCGCCAGGCCTTGCTCGCTTCAGGCTCGATTCCGATGGTGATGGAAGGCGTGCGTGACCTGCCGGGCGCCGGTACCGGGACCTTCCGCGACGGCGGCCTGCTGGATTACCACCTGGACCTGCCCTACAGCGGCAACGACATCGTGCTCTACCCGCACTTCACCGACCGGGTGATTCCCGGCTGGTTTGACAAGACCCTGCCATGGCGCCGCGCCTGCCCGGCACGCTTGCAAAACGTGCTGCTGCTGGCGCCGTCGAAGGACTACCTGGCGCGCCTGCCCTACGGCAAACTGCCGGACCGCAACGACTTCAAGCGTTTCATGGGCGACGCCCCGAGCCGGCAGAAATACTGGCGCACGACCATGGACGAAAGCCGCCGCATGGGGGACGAATTCCTCGAACTGGCCGCCAACGGTCGCCTCGGCGAGCGCTTGCTGACCCTTTAGTCAGGACAAACTGGTAAACTCGCCACCTGCCCGAATCGCTGCGGCGAACGCCACCTGAACAGAGCTGAAAAACTGTGGAAATCTTCAAAGAATTCACCTTCGAATCCGCCCACCGCCTGCCCCACGTACCGGACGGCCACAAATGCGGCCGCCTGCACGGTCACTCGTTCAAAGTGGCAATCCACCTGAGCGGCGACCTCGACCCGCACACTGGCTGGATCCGCGACTTCTCGGAAATCAAGGAGATCTTCAAGCCGCTGTACGAGCGCCTGGACCACAACTACCTGAACGACATTCCTGGCCTGGAAAACCCGACCAGTGAAGTCTTGGCCAAGTTTATCTGGCAGGAATTGAAGCCTTTGCTGCCGGAGCTGAGCGCGATCCGTATCCACGAAACCTGCACCAGCGGTTGCATCTATCGCGGCGAATAAACCTGCGGATAAATGCAAACCCCCTGTGGGAGCGAGCTTGCTCGCGATAGCGGTAGTTCAGTCACTTTGATGTCAGATGTGCCGCCGCCATCGCGAGCAAGCTCGCTCCCACATGGGAATGCGTTTCGTCAGTCGATCAAGTAAGCCACCTTCAAAGGTGGTTTTTTTATGCCTATGCTTTTGCCTCTTCCCCCGCCAAGAGGACAAGCCCATGGCTGACTGGCCGCTGGATCAGGTCTTCGCCTTCAACGGACATCAGGTACGCTACGCCGTAAGCGGCGACGGCCCGCCGCTGGTGTTGGTGCATGGCACGCCGTTTTCTTCTTACGTGTGGCACCGGATCGCACCGTATTTCACGGCCACTCACCGCGTTTACTACTTCGATCTGCTGGGCTATGGGCAGTCGGCGCAACCCGACGCCGATGTCTCGCTCGGCGTGCAAAATCAGTTGCTGGCACAGTTGCTGGAACATTGGGGCCTGGATTGCCCCGACGTGGTGGCCCACGACTTCGGCGGTGCCACCGCCCTGCGCACACATCTGCTCAACGGCAAGGATTACCGTAGCCTGACGCTGATTGATCCGGTGGCGCTGACGCCCTGGGGCTCGCCGTTCGTGCAGCATGTGCGTCAGCATGAAGCGGCCTTCAGCGGACTGCCCGATTACATCCAGCGCGCCATCGTGCCGACCTATATTCGCGGGGCCATCCAGCGCGAAATCCCCGACGCTGAGCTCGCCCCCTATGTGCAGCCATGGCTGGGGGAGCCCGGGCAAGCGGCGTTCTACCGGCAGATCGCGCAGATGGACGAGCGTTATACCCGCGAGGCCGAGGGCCTGTACCCGACGATTCGCTGCCCGGTGCAGATTCTCTGGGGTGAAGACGATCAGTGGATTCCCATCGAACGCGGGCGCGCGCTGCACCGGATGATTCCAGGGTCGCAGTTTTATCCGATACCCAACGCCGGTCATCTGGTTCAGGAAGACGCGCCCGAAGCGGTCGTCGCCGCTCTGATGCGATTTTTACCCCTGCAAAAATCTTCCTGAACAAATCCGGTCCCCTGTGGGAGCGGGCTTGCTCGCGAAAGCGTCGGCACAGCCAACATCCATGGGACAGGAATTCCGCCTTCGCGAGCAAGTCGAATCGTCGCACCGCCGCTCCCACATTTGGACAGTGGTGATCAATGCCACTGGCGGGAATCGCCGCAGGCGAGCTAACGTAAGAATATTGCCTACACGATTCGCCAAAAGGACTCGCCCGATGCACATCATCAACGCCCGTCTGCGCAACCAGGAAGGCCTGCATGAGTTGTACCTGGAAAACGGCCTGATCAGCAGCATCACCCGCCAGATCGAAGCCCCGACCCTGGGTCCCGACGATCTGGATGCCGGCGGCAATCTGGTGGTGCCGCCCTTTGTCGAGCCGCACATCCACCTCGACGCGACCCTGACCGCCGGTGATCCGCGCTGGAACATGAGCGGCACGCTGTTCGAAGGCATCGAGTGCTGGGGCGAGCGCAAGGCGACCATCACCCTCGAGGACACCAAGGCCCGGGCGAAGAAAACCATCCAGACTCTCGCCGCCCACGGCATCCAGCATGTGCGCACCCACGTCGATGTCACCGACCCGCAATTGACCGCGCTCAAGGCGATGCTCGAAGTGCGCGAGGAAAGCCGGCATCTGGTCGATATGCAAATCGTCGCGTTCCCCCAGGAGGGCATCGAGTCCTACCGCAATGGTCGTGAATTGATGGAGGAAGCCATCCGCATGGGTGCGGACGTGGTGGGCGGCATTCCGCATTTCGAATACACCCGCGACCAGGGCGTCAGCTCGGTGAAGTTCCTGATGGACTTGGCCGAACGCAGCGGTTGCCTGGTGGACGTGCATTGCGACGAAACCGACGACCCGCACTCGCGCTTTCTCGAAGTGCTCGCCGAAGAGGCCCGCAGCCGCGACATGGGTTCGCGGGTCACGGCCAGCCACACCACGGCCATGGGCTCCTACGACAATGCCTACTGCGCCAAGCTGTTTCGCCTGCTCGGGCATTCGGGGATCAGCTTTGTCTCCTGCCCCACTGAGAGCATCCACCTGCAAGGGCGCTTCGACAGTTTCCCGAAACGCCGGGGCGTGACCCGGGTCAACGAGTTGCTGGAAGCGGGCATGAACGTGTGCTTCGGCCAGGACTCGATCGTCGATCCGTGGTATCCGCTGGGTAATGGCAACATTTTGCGGGTGCTGGAAGCCGGGCTGCACATCTGCCACATGCTCGGTTATCGCAACCTGCAGAGTGCGCTGGACCTGGTGACGGACAATAGCGCCAAAGCCATGAACCTCGGCAATCGCTATGGCCTGGAGCGCGGGCGACCGGCGAACCTGCTGATTCTGTCGGCAGAGAGTGATTACGAGGTGATCCGCAGCCAGGGGTTGCCGCTGTACTCGATACGCGAGGGCAAGGTGTTGATGAAGCGGACGATGCCGGTGGTGGAGTTCAGTGGGCTGAGCTGAATCTGGTGTTGACCGAGCTGACGCCATCGCGAGCAAGCTCGCTCCCACAGGTTTTGTGAACGACATAAAACCACTGTGGGAGCGAGCTTGCTCGCGATGGCGATATCAACTTCAATCGATTAACCGAGCCGTACCAAACAGGCTGATCCGACTCAAGTCCCCCAACTCCTCTTCCAGCAAGATCGGCGCCGTGCCACCCGGCATCGTCACCTTCACTTGCCCGGCAGTCACCCAGCCCACCCGCCACGCCGCACAGGCCACCGCACTTGCGCTGGTCCCCGAAGACGCCGTCGGCCCCTCGCCCCGCTCGAACACCCGCGCGGCGATGTGCCCTTCAGACACGCGCATGGCCCATTGCAGATTGATCCCCGCCGCACAAGGCCGCCCTGCCCCGGTCGGCATCGCGTAGGCAATTCGCGTCAGCCCCTCAGCCAATCCCGGTTCTCGCATCTGCTCATTGCCGGGCAGGTCGTCGGCGTTTTCCACCAGCGTCACGCAATGCGGATTGCCGACCCGCGCGAACTGGCTACGCGACCAGGCGCCATTGAGTGCCGACAACTGCTTAACGTGGCTGATTTCACAACTGTTGAACATTGCAGCTTCAACTCCGTGAGCACTGACTGCCGACGGCCCGAATCCCGGCTGCCCCAGGTCGAGCCAAAAACCCTTCACACCATCTACCTCGGCGGCTTTCACTGAAGTCTGCCCCGGCGAAGGCGTATCAGCCTTGTCGTGGTGAACCCTGAGCAGACAGGCTTCGTTCTTCGGCAACAACCCTTGATCGCTGAGAGCCTGGGAAAAAATCGTCAGCCCATTGCCACTGCGCTCGGCCAGGGTGCCGTCGGTGTTGACGATCAACAGATCAAAGGGTGGCGAGGACTGAAACGGTCCGACCAGCAAACCGTCGCTGCGATGATCCTTGCTGCCGAGTGGTTGCGTGCCGGGTGCCCAGTTGCAGCATGCGTCGATGGCCGCCACTGCCCATGCCTGACGGGATTGTGCGGCGAGGCTGGCCTGATGGGGCAAGTCGATCCCCTGGCGGCGCAGTTCTTCCGGCGCTACCACGATGTAAATGTTGCCCCGTGCATCGTACCGCTGCGCCATGGCGCCCTCCGTGTGTGATTGGAATGGCTCAACATATCGCGAAAGACAGCGGCGCTGTGCAACGATGTCGCTTTGTTTCGGCGCAAAACTTCCGGGCACTGATCGAACCCTCACCGGTCGATCACTGTCCGTTGAGGACGTGACGTTTTTTTGCCAGGGATCGATATGACCAGCCTCAACAATCAAACCACCTTCGTTCCCGGCCGCCTGGAACAAATGTCCACGCGCATCGCCTTTTTCATCGCCGGTTTCGGCATCGCCGCGTGGGCGCCGCTGGTGCCCTATGCCAAGGCCCGGGCCGGGCTGGATGAAGGCACCCTGGGATTGTTGCTGCTGTGCCTGGGGGTGGGTTCGATCCTGGCGATGCCATTGGCCGGGATCCTGGCCACGCGCTTCGGCTGCCGGCGGGTGACGACCGGCGGCACCCTGCTGATCTGTGCCGCCCTGCCGCTGCTGGCGACGGTGTCATCGATTCCGGCCTTGATCGCGGCGCTGTTCATGTTCGGCGCGGGTCTGGGCACGGTGGATTCGACGGTCAACCTGCAAGCGGTGATCGTCGAGCGCGCCAGCGGCAAAAACATGATGTCGGGTTTCCATGGCCTGTTCAGCCTGGGCGGAATTGTCGGTGCGGCGGGTGTCAGCGGATTGCTTGGCCTGGGGATTTCCCCGCTGGGGGCCACGCTGGTGGTGATCGTGATGTTGCTGATCGCACTGGCCAAGGCCGTACCGCACCTGTTGCCCTACGGCAGCGAGCGTTCGGGGCCGGCGTTTGCGGTACCCCATGGCATCGTCCTGTTCATCGGGGGCATGTGCTTCATCGTATTCCTCGCCGAAGGCGCGGCGCTGGACTGGAGCGCGGTGTTCCTGGCGCAGGAACGCGGTATAGACACGGCGTATGCGGGGCTTGGTTATGCGGCGTTTGCCTTGACCATGACAGCCGGGCGTTTGACCGGTGACAAAATCGTACGGCGATTGGGCGCGACACGGGTGATGGTGTTCGGCGGGCTGACGGCTGCCGCAGGTTTGTTCCTGGCGACGTTCGCACCGAGCTGGGAAGCCGCGCTGGTGGGTTATGCGCTGCTGGGTGCCGGTTGTTCGAACATTGTGCCGATCCTGTACACCGCGGTCGGCAAGCAGACGGTCATGCCCGAAAGCATCGCCGTACCGGCCATTACCACCCTGGGTTATGCGGGCATTCTGGCGGGACCGGCCGTGATCGGCTTCATCGCCCATGGCAGCAGCTTGAGTTTTGCCTTTGCCCTGATGGCGGTGCTGCTGGTGGCGGTGGCGATTGGCGGGAAAGTGTTGAAGGTCTGAAAAGCTTCGCTGGCAAGCCAGCTCCTACAGGGATCACACAGAACCTGGACTACACCCCAAAAGTTGGACACCAACCCTGACTTTAGGCGCACCCGCATGGCAAAAAGCGGCAGTGCAGTTGACCCGTTTTGCTATAGATCCGGAGTTTGTCCGGCGCTTAAAGTGGCAACCCTGAACCGACCCTGCAGAGCCTGCGATGACCGACCTGATCAAACACGAGCAGCGCGATGGCGTGTTGACGCTGACCATCGACCGCCCGGACAAGCTCAACGCGCTCAACAACGCCATGTACACGCAACTGGCCGAGCTGTTGCTGGCCGCCGACGAAGACGAGCAGACCGGCGTGGTCATCATCACCGGTGGCCCGACCTGCTTTACCAGCGGCAATGACCTGGTGGATTTCCTCCAGCACCCGCCGACGCATCTGGACGCCCCGGCGTTCCACCTGATGAAGGTCGTTACGCGCCTGCATAAACCGCTGATCGCGGCAGTCTGCGGGGCGGCCATCGGCATCGGCACCACGTTGCTGCTGCATTGCGACCAGGTACTGGTCACCCGTAACGCCAAGCTGCGCATGCCGTTCGTCAACATCGGCCTGTGCCCCGAATTTGGCGCCAGCCTGTTGCTGCCCCGCCGCCTCGGCCATGCCCGTGCCGCGAGCCTGCTGCTGTTGGGCAACGGCCTGGACGGCAACGAAGCGGTGGCCTGGGGCCTGGCCAACGAAGCCTTCGATGACGGCGAGCAATGCCTGGCGGCGGCCCTCAAGATCGCCCAGCGCTTTCTGGCCATGCCCCAGCAAGCCTTGCGCCAGTCCCGGCAATTGATGAAGCAGGCGTCCCTGGCCGAACTGGACGCCACCCTGCGCGAAGAAAACACGCTGTTCATTCAGCGCCTGAATACCGACGAGGCGAAAACCGCCTTGAACGCCCTGCTCAATCGCCGTACAGACAAGAATCCACCGAAAGGAAACCAGCCATGAACACTCCGGAAATCTACGTCGTCAGCGCCGCCCGTACCGCCATCGGTACGTTCGGTGGTTCGCTCAAGGACGTGCCACTGGCCGACCTCGCGACCACAGCCGTGAAAGCCGCCCTGGAGCGAGCCGCCGTGGACCCGGCGCTCGTTGGCCATCTGGTGATGGGCAACGTGATCCCGACTGAAACCCGCGACGCCTACATCTCCCGCGTCGCGGCGATGAACGCCGGCATCCCGAAGGAAACCCCGGCCTACAACGTCAACCGTCTGTGCGGTTCGGGCTTGCAAGCGATCATCAACGCCGCCCAGACCCTGATGCTCGGTGATGCCGACATCGTCGTCGGTGCCGGTGCCGAATCCATGAGCCGCGGCCCGTACCTGATGCCGGCCGCCCGTTGGGGTTCGCGCATGGGCAACGCCCAGGTCATCGACTACATGCTTGGCATCCTGCATGACCCGTTCCATGGCATCCACATGGGCATCACCGCCGAGAACATCGCCGTGCGCAACGGCATCACCCGCGAAATGCAAGACGCCCTGGCTTTCGAAGACCAGCAACGCGCAGCCCACGCGATTGCCAACGGCTACTTCAGCGAGCAGATCGCGACCGTGGAAATCCAGGATCGCAAAGGCGTCAAACTGTTCAGCGTCGACGAACATCCGCGCGCCACGTCCCTGGAACAACTGGCAGCGATGAAGCCGGCATTCAAGAAGGACGGCTCGGTCACCGCCGGCAACGCCTCGGGCCTGAACGACGGTGCCGCGGCACTGGTCATGGCCAGCGGCAACGCGGTCCAGGCCAACAACCTCAAACCCCTCGCCCGCCTGGTCAGCTACGCCCACGCCGGCGTCGAACCGGAATTCATGGGCCTGGGCCCGATCCCGGCCACCCGCCTGGCGCTCAAGCGCGCCGGCCTGACCGTCGCCGACCTGGACGTGATCGAAGCCAACATCGCCTTCGCCGCCCAGGCCTGCGCCGTCAGCCAGGAACTCGATCTAGATCCGGCCAAGGTCAACCCGAACGGTTCGGGCATCGCCCTGGGCCACCCGGTGGGCGCGACCGGCGCGATCATCACCACCAAGGCCATCCACGAACTGCACCGCACCGGCGGCCGTTATGCGCTGGTGACCATGTGCATCGGTGGTGGTCAGGGGATTGCGGCGATTTTTGAGCGCGTCTAAGCCATAGCTGTAAAAAGGCCGGTGATCGTGCAGATCACCGGCCTTTTTCATTCCAGTAAACCAGTAGCGACTCCCTGTGGGAGCGAGCTTGCTCCGGGCGGCGTTCCGACGATCGCGGCGTATCAGGCACCATCATTGTTGACTGGACGGCCGCTATCGCGAGCAAGCTCGCTCCCACAGTGGCTCTCTAGCGCACGCAGAATCTCATTCTTTTGGACCAAACCACCTGACGATCGGCAGCAAAAAGCATTTGCCACAAAATATTACATGCGTCATATTACGAGCGTCATAATTAACCGTTACCCGACAGGTATCCCTCCATGACCAGCATGTCCACCGTTGAACACGACCTGGCCGCCTCGGTGACTGCCGCCAAACCTCCCCTGCTCAAACGCCTGTTGTTGCCAACACTGGGTATCGCAGCGCTGGTACTGGCCGGGGTATATGGCGCGCATTGGTGGACGACCGGCCGTTTCATCGAGGAAACCGACGACGCCTACATCGGCGGCGACGTAACGGTGATCGGGCCGAAAGTGGCGGGTTATATCGACGAAGTGCTGGTAACCGATAACCAGAAGGTCAAGGCCGGCGACGTGCTGATCCGTCTCGATTCGCGCGACTATCGGGCCAATCTGGCCAAGGCCGAAGGCGCGGTGGCCGCCGAAGAAGCCCTGCTCGCCAACCTCGACGCCACCGAACAACTGCAACAGGCCGTCATCGGCCAGGCCCGCGCCGGCATCGACGCCGCCGGTGCCGAGGCCACCCGCTCCCGGGATGACGATGCCCGCTACAAAAAACTGGTGACCACCAACGCCGTCTCGGTGGAAAGCGCCCAGCGGGCCAACGCCACGTTCAAGACAGCCCAGGCCCAAAGCAACCGCGCCCAGGCTGAACTGCTGGCCGCGCAGCGCCAGTTGAATGTGATCGACACCCAGAAACAACAGGCCCGGGCCGCCTTGATCCAGGCCAGGGCCGAGCGCGACCTGGCGCAATTGAATGTCGGCTACACCGAACTGAAGGCGCCGGTTGACGGTGTGATCGGCAATCGCCGGGCCCGGGTCGGCGCTTATGCCCAGGCCGGCTCGCAATTGCTCTCGGTGGTGCCGTCCAGCGGTCTGTGGGTCGATGCCAATTTCAAGGAAGACCAACTGGCGCACATGGTGCCGGGGCAACGGGTGGTGATCCATGCCGATGTGCTGTCGGGGCAGGAATTCCACGGTCACCTGGACAGCCTTGCCCCCGCCAGCGGTTCGCAATTCAGTGTGTTGCCGCCGGAAAACGCCACCGGCAACTTCACCAAGATCGTGCAGCGGGTGCCGGTGCGGATTCACCTCGATCCGGCCGACAGCGTACTCGGCCACCTGCGTCCGGGGTTGTCGGTCACCGCTGAAGTGGACACGCGCAAGGAGCCTGAAGCGCCAGCCGTGGCCAGCGCGCCATGAGCCAAGCCCTCGCCGCCCCGGCGCAACCGTTCAATGCCGCGAACCTGGCGACGGCGACCAAGGTGTTCGCCTTTGCCAGCATGTGCATCGGCATGTTCATTGCGCTGCTGGATATCCAGATTGTCTCGGCTTCGTTGCGTGACATCGGCGGCGGGCTCTCTGCCGGCACCGACGAAACCGCGTGGGTGCAAACCAGTTACCTGATCGCCGAAATCATCGTGATCCCGCTGTCGGGCTGGCTGTCCCGGGTGTTCTCGACGCGCTGGCTGTTTTGCGCGTCGGCGGTGGGCTTCACCCTGACCAGCCTGCTGTGCGGCGCGGCCTGGAACATCCAGAGCATGATCGCCTTCCGTGCCCTGCAAGGGTTTCTGGGCGGCTCGATGATCCCGATGGTGTTCACCACCGCGTTCGTGTTCTTCACCGGCAAGCAACGGGTGATCGCCGCCGCGACCATCGGCGCGGTGGCCTCATTGGCACCGACCCTGGGGCCAGTGATCGGTGGCTGGATCACTGACATATCGTCCTGGCACTGGCTGTTCTACATCAACCTGGTCCCCGGCATCTTTGTCGCCGTGGCCGTGCCGATGCTGGTGAAAATCGACCAGCCGGAACTGTCGCTGCTCAAAGGCGCGGATTACTTGAGCATGGTGTTTCTGGCGCTGTTCCTCGGCTGCCTGGAATACACCCTCGAAGAAGGCCCGCGCTGGAACTGGTTCAGCGACCGTACGATCCTGACCACCGCGTGGATCAGCGGCCTGGCCGGCCTGGCATTCATCGGCCGGACCTTGCATGTAGCCAATCCGATTGTCGATTTGCGTGCCTTGAAGGATCGCAACTTCGCCCTTGGCTGTTTCTTCTCGTTCGTCACCGGCATCGGCCTGTTCGCCACCATTTACCTGACGCCGCTGTTCCTCGGCCGGGTGCGGGGCTACGGTGCGCTGGACATTGGTCTGGCGGTTTTCTCCACCGGGGTGTTCCAGATCATGGCGATTCCGCTGTATGCCTTTCTGGCCAACCGCGTCGATCTGCGCTGGATCATGATGACCGGCCTGGGGCTGTTCGCCTTGTCGATGTGGGATTTCAGCCCGATCACCCATGACTGGGGGGCCAGGGAACTGATGCTGCCGCAAGCCTTGCGCGGGATTGCCCAGCAACTGGCGGTACCGCCCGCGGTGACGCTGACGCTCGGTGGCCTGGCGCCGGCGCGGCTCAAACATGCGTCGGGGTTGTTCAACCTGATGCGCAACCTGGGCGGGGCTATCGGTATCGCCGCGTGTGCGACCATTCTCAATGACCGCACCAACCTGCATTTCACCCGGCTGGCGGAGCACCTCAACAGCACCAACGAGGCGCTCAACCAATGGCTGTCCCAGGTCGGCAACACCTTCGCCGCCCACGGCCAGAGCGGTGACGCCGGGGTCACCGCCAGCCTGCATCAACTATGGCTGCTGACCTACCGCGAAGCCCAGACGCAAACCTATGGCGACGCGTTTCTGATGATCGGGGTGTGCTTCGTCATCGCCACGGCGATGGTGCCCTTGATGCGCAAGGTGCAACCACCGGCCGCGCCGAGTGCCGATGCGCATTGATGCTTGTGCGGGTCAGGCCTGAGGCATTTTACGGAAGCCAATGGCCAGGCGATTCCAGGCGTTGATGGTGGTGATGGCGACAGTCAGGTCGACCATTTCCCTGGCATCGAACTGGGCGGTAGCCAGCTCATAGTCTTCGTCGGGGGCATGGGTCTGGCTGATCAGGGTCAGGGATTCGGTCCAGGCCAGTGCGGCGCGTTCACGTTCGGTGAAGAACGGTGTTTCGCGCCAGGCCGACAGTGTGGCCAGACGACGCTCGGATTCACCGCCCTTGCGCGCATCGGCACTGTGCATGTCCAGGCAGAAGGCGCAGCCGTTGATTTGCGAGGTGCGCAGCTTGACCAGTTCGATCAGGTTTTTTTCCAGCGGCAGTTTCGACACCGCTGTTTCCAAAGCGATCATCGCTTTGAGGGCGTCAGGGGAAGCGGTGTAGAAATCGATACGCGGTTGCATGGCGTGCTCCAGGGCAAGTGGGTGTGTCGCTACGTTAGTCCCGCGGCCTGGTTACACAAATAGCCAATTTTCCAGAAGTCGAGGAGGCCATTGGTGCGGGGGTGATGGGTTTCACGCTTCACTTTTGGTGAGTTCACTGCCGTCATCGCGAGCAAGCTCGCTCCCACATTTGACCGCATTTCCCTGTGGGAGCGAGCCGGCTCCGGGCGGCGATCCGACGATTCGCGCAGCGGCCATTCACACCCGATTGCGCAACCACTGCAAAAAGCCCTTTTTCGCCACCGTCACCGGCAACTCCTGGGTCAGGGTTTTCGCTTTGAGCAGCCGGTAATCGAGCAAGGCCTGCATCGCATCGTTGATGTCGTGTCGGGCATCCAGGCACGGCTTGAGGTATGCCTTTTCGATGCGGTACAGGGCACAGTAGGTCTTGGCGGTAAACCGCGCCGGCACCGAACTGTCGGTCAGAATGCCGGCCTCGCCGATCACTTCCCCCGGCCCCATGCGCCCGGATTCGAAAGGCACGCCATGCCGGGTCAGCGTCACCGTGACCACCCCGGACTCGATGATGAACAGGTGATCACTGACCTCCCCCGCCTCCAGGATCGTTTCCCCGGCGCGGAACGATTGCAACATCATGTTCTGGCTGAAGGTGTCTTTCTCTTCCTGGCGCAAGGTGGAGAAAATCGGCGAGCTGTCGAGCAACGCCCGGGGCCGCGACAGGTTACCCGGCGAATTGGGTTCCACGCTCGACAGCAGGTTGACGCCGGACGCCTGCAAGTGCCGGTAGGCCAGGTCGAACAGTTGATTGCGCACCGAACGCTTCTCGTCCATCGACGCGACAAACCCGTTGATTTCATAGACCACTCCGGTGTTGCTGGCGCATTTCATGCCGACATTCGGCGACGGTGTCTCCAGCAGAAAGCGGCAGCCCTGCATGGCCCGCTCCAGGGCTTCGATCACCGTGTTCGGTCGCGCATGCGGGCTCACTTCCAGCGAGACGGAGATGCCGAACATGTCGCTGGGCCGACTGAAATTGATGATCTTGGCCTTGGCGGCCAGGGAGTTGGGTATGACCGCCATGCAACCCTGGGAGGTCTGCAGGCGCGTGGCACGCCAGTCGATGTCGGTGACCCGGCCTTCCATGCCGTCTATGGAGATGTAGTCATCCAGTTGGTAGGGTTTGGTGGTGTTCAGGACGATCCCGGAAAACACGTCACTGAGGGTACTTTGCAAGGCCAGGCCGACGATGATCGCCAACGCACCGGAGGTCGCCAGCACGCCTTTGACCGGCAGATCGAGTACATAGGCCAGGGCGGCAATGATCGCGATCAGGAAAATCACCGCACCGAGCAAATCCTGGAGCAACCGCCCGGTATGCCCGACCCGTTGCATCATCACCGCACCGATCAGCACCGTCAGCATCCGCGCGCCGAACAACCACCAGCCGATCTGCAATCCGGTGGCCGCCAGGTGCAACGGTACGTTGTCGGCCCAGGGCGGTGGCTCCATCGGGTTCAGGCCTTCGTTGAACAGCAGAAGGCTGTATAGCGCGAAAATCGTGACCCGCAACAGAAGCTTCCAAGGGTTGCGGTTGTCACCGATTAAACGCCACAACCCGAGGTCAATCAGGATCAGCGCCATGGCGCAGATCAATGGGTGTTCGGTGAGGAAAGACAGCATCAAGCAACTCCAGCCAGGGCTAATAACGCGAAGATCGCACAGATTGGCCATAGTGTAGGAGCAATTGATTTGGCGGGATGAACACCCTCCCAAAAACACCACAAAACCAAATGTAGGAGCGAGCCTGCTCGCGATGGCGGCCTGACAGTCAGAACATCAGTGACTGTTCTACCGTCATCGCGAGCAGGCTCGCTCCTACAGGGGCCAGCGTGCTGTAGCTGGTTATCAGGTTGCGGTAATCCGGAATATGGTTGGAGAACAGCGTGCCCAACCCTTCGATGTCGTTGCAGAAATCGGCGTGGGGTCACCGGTCAGCGTTGGGAGTCCAGCACCTCGTGTTCGTTCGCCACTTGCCGGGCCTTGAGGTAACTCTCGATCAGCAATTGATAATGTGGCATGGCCTGGGCGTAGACAGCGGCCCACTGCTCGGCATCCGGACGGTTCCACGAGCCTTGCAGCTCGGATAGCGTCGCCATGATGTCGATCGGCACCACCCCGGCCTGGGCCAGGCGGGCAACGGTCAGCTCGGTGGCCAGTTTCGAGTGGTTGCCCGAGGCGTCGACCACCGCGAACACCTTGTAGCCTTCATGCACGGCGGCGATGGACGGGAACGCCAGGCATACGCTGGTCAGGGTGCCGGCGATCACCAGGGTTTTCTTGCCCGTGGCTTTGACCGCCGCGTGAAACTCCGGGTTGTCCCAGGCGTTGATTTCACCTTTGCGCGCCACGTATTGCGCATGGGGTGCGGCCTCGTGGATTTCCGGGATCAACGGCCCGTTCGGTCCTTGTGGAACCGAGGCAGTGGTGATCACCGGCATTTTCAGCAAGGTCGCGGCCTTGGCCAGGGCGATGGCGTTGGCGCGCAGTTGGGACACGTCCATGTCCTTGACGATCTGGAACAGTCCGCTCTGATGGTCGATCAACAACATGGCGGCATCGTTGGGATCGATAGTCGGTTTCTGGCCATTGAAATTGGCCGCGTTGACGGTACTCATGTGCGTTTCCTCTTTCTTTCAGGCAATAGCCATCCCTGGCCTCGGACCGGCCTACGCATCCTGTGTAGAACGGGTTGTTGAAACGGAACGGGTTAAGCGTGCATCCGGCCGAAGCGACCGGACTGGAAGTCGGCGAAGGCCTGGTGGATTTCCTGCTCGGTGTTCATCACGAACGGCCCGTGGCCGACGATCGGTTCATCGATCGGTTCGCCGCTGAGCAACAGCACCACCGCGTCTTCGCTGGCTTCGAGGCTCATCTGATCGCCCTTGCGATCGAACAGGGCCAACTGCCCCTGGCGCACCGACTCCAGGCCGTTGACCTGAACCGTGCCACGCAACACCACCAGTGCGGTGTTGCGCCCTTCATGCAGGTCAAGGCTGAGCAACTTGCCGGCATTCAAACGAATGTCCCACACGTCGATCGGGGTAAAGGTGCGCGCCGGGCCTTGGTGACCGTCGAACTCACCGGCGATCAGGCGCAGGCTGCCGGCGTTGTCCTGCAAGGCGATGCTCGGGATGTCGCCGTCGAGGATCGTCTGGTAGCCGGGGTCGGCCATCTTGTCCCTGGCCGGCAGGTTGACCCACAGTTGCACCATCTCCAGGGTGCCGCCGCTTTTGGCGAAACCTTCGGAGTGAAACTCTTCATGCAGGATCCCCGAAGCAGCGGTCATCCATTGCACATCGCCGGGGCCGATCTTGCCGCCGCTGCCGGTGGAGTCCCGGTGCTCCAGTTCGCCCTCGTAAACGATAGTCACGGTTTCGAAGCCACGATGCGGATGCTGACCAACGCCACGTCGCTCGCTGGTTGGAGTGAATTGCGCAGGGCCGGCGTGATCCAGCAACAGGAACGGGCTGATGTGTTTGCCCAGGTTGTCGTAGGAAAACAGCGTGCGAACCGGAAAACCGTCGCCGACCCAGTGGGCCCGTGGACTGGTGTAGATACCGATGATGTTTTTCATGGTGTCTCCTGATGAGGTGGGTGAAGCCATGGACAGAGCTTAAAACCGTGACCTTTGCTGCGCTAGACTGCAAAAATCAGCTTTAGCGTTCTATTTGGAGAACGATGGTGGAAGACCTCAACACCCTCTACTACTTCACCCAGGTAGTGGAGCATCACGGTTTCGCCGCAGCGGGCCGGGCGCTGGACATGCCCAAGTCCAAGCTCAGCCGACGCATTGCCGAACTCGAAGAGCGCCTCGGCGTACGCCTGCTGCATCGCACCAGCCGGCATTGCTCGTTGACGGAAATCGGCCAGGCCTATTACCAGCGCTGCCTGGCCATGCGCGTGGAGGCGGAAAGCGCCGCCGAATTGATCGAGCGCAACCGCTCCGAGCCCCAGGGCCTGGTGCGTGTCAGTTGCCCGACGGCGCTGCTCAATTCCTGGGTCGGGCCGATGCTGACCCGCTACATGCTCAAGTACCCGCTGGTGGAGTTGTTCATCGAGAGCACCAACCGCCGGGTCGACCTGATTCACGAAGGCTTCGACATTGCGCTGCGGGTACGCTTTCCGCCGCTGGAAAACACCGACATGGTGATGAAGGTGCTGGGCAACAGCACCCAGAGCGTGGTCGGCAGCCCGGCCTATTTATCGCGCCTGTCGACACCGGCCTCCCCGGCCGACCTCAGCGGCTTGCCGAGCCTGCACTGGGGCGCGGCGCAGCGCGAATATCAGTGGGAACTGTTCGGGGCCGATGGCAGCACCGCGATGATCCGGCATGCACCGCGCATGGTCACCGATGACCTGTTGGCCTTGCGCCATGCGGCGGTCGCCGGAATCGGCATCGTGCACCTGCCCAGTGTGGTGGTGCGCGATGAAATCGCTGCCGGGCAATTGGTGGAACTGGTGCCGGACTGGGCACCGAAGAGCGGCGTGATTCATGCGATATTCCCTTCGCGTAGGGGCTTGCTGCCTTCGGTGCGCACGTTGATCGACTTTCTCGGGGAGGAATTCAGTCGCAGTGATATTGCTTAGGGGCTAGGTAAGGCTTTGGACCGAGTGATGGCTTTCGCGAGCAGGCTCGCTCCCACATTTGGAATGTATTCCCCTGTGGGAGCGAGCCTGCTCGCGATGAGGCCGGTACAAACACCATCAATGCCGCGAGCTGCCGATGATTCTTGATTTACGGTAAACATTGCTTTGCCGCTCCAGCGGTTTTTCTCACGGATGCAGGCGCCGATACTGCCGCCCATTCCCACTGCAACCTCTGGAGTCATCGATGTCTATTCCCGCCTTCGGCCTGGGTACGTTTCGCCTGCAAGGCCAGGTGGTCACCGATTCGGTAAGCACCGCCCTGGCGCTCGGCTACCGGGTGATCGATACCGCGCAAATCTACGAAAACGAAGCCGAGGTCGGTGAAGCCATCGCTGCCAGCGGCATCGCCCGGGAAGAATTGTTCATCACCAGCAAGATCTGGGTCGCCAACCTGGCCGGTGATCGCCTGATCGACAGCCTGAAGGAAAGCCTGCGCAAACTGCAGACCGATTACCTGGACCTGACTCTGATCCACTGGCCGTCGCCGGAGGATCAAGTGCCGGTCGAAGAATTCATGGGCGCCCTGCTCGAAGCCAAACGCCTGGGCCTGACCCGGCAGATCGGCGTGTCCAACTTCACCATCGACCTGATGCAGCAAGCGATTGCAGCCATCGGTGCCGAGCACATCGCCACCCATCAGATCGAACTGCACCCCTACCTGCAAAACCGCAACGTCGTCGCGTTCGCGCAGAACCAGGGCATCGGCATCACCTCGTACATGACCCTGGCGTACGGTGAAGTCCTCAAGGACCCGCTCATCCAGCAGATCGCCGAACGCCTGTACGCGACACCGGCCCAGGTCACCCTGGCCTGGGCCATGCAGTCGGGTTACGCGGTGATTCCGTCTTCCACGCGCCGAGCCAACCTTGAAAGCAACTTGAAAGCTCGCGAGCTGACCTTGAGCGAATCCGACATGGCCTTGATCGCAACGCTGGATCGCGGCCACCGGCTGACCAGCCCCAAGGGCATCGCGCCGCACTGGGATTGAGCCTCAATCCTGCTCCAGACGCTGGTCCAGGCGGGCCATGGCTTGCTGCAACTGGTCGACGGCATCGTCGATCAGTGCCGCGCGGCCGTCATTGCACGCCCGCTCCAGTCGTTCGCAACACTCGACCAGGCCAAGCGCGCGCACCATCAGCGCCCCACCCTTGATCCGGTGTGCCAGCGTCTGCAGGCCCGGGCGATTGCCGTTGGTGTGCAAGGCCAGCAAATGCACACGGTCCTCGCGGTTGGTCAGCGCCAGATCGTGCATCAGTTGATCGATCAACTCACGATCAGAATCCGCATAGCGTTCCAGCCCGCTCAAATCGAACTCGGCGAAGCCAGGGTCGACGATCGCCGCTTGGGGTGCACTGGAAAACCGCCGGGCCAGCCACGCCTGCAAGTCCACCAGGCGAATGGGTTTGAACAGGCAGTCGTCCATGCCAGCCGCCTTGCACCGGTCCTTCTCCTCGGCCTGCGCATTGGCGGTAAAGCCCAGAATCAGCGTCGGCGACAGCCCCTGCACCCGCTCTTGCTCACGTATCGCGCCGGCCAGTTCGTAACCGCTGAGCACCGGCATGTTGCAGTCGGTGATGACCAGATCGAAACTGTGCCCTTGCCCGCGCCCGCGCCACTGTTCAAGCCCCTGCGCCCCATCCTCCGCCAGCACCACACTGTGGCCCAGATAGCTCAGCTGCCGCGAGAGCAACAGGCGATTGGCCGGATAATCGTCGACCACCAGAATCGACAACGCCCGGGTCGTGAGCTGCGCCGGATCCTGGGACTCCACCTCGGCGGGTAACGTTTGCAGGGCGGGCAGCACCAGGTTGATGTGCACCCGCGTCCCGCGCCCGGGTTCACTGTCGAGCTGCAACTGGCCGCCCATCGTTTCGCACAGGGTACGGCTGATCACCAGGCCCAGGCCGGAACCTTGCCGGGCAGTCTGCTGAGTGTTACCCGCCTGCACGAACGGGCTGAACAGGCGTTGCTGGTCGAAAGCGCTGATACCGATGCCGCTGTCTTCGATCTGTACGCTGACGGCGAGATGCGCCGGGGCTTGAGGCTGCACCCGCAGCGTCAGGCTCACCTGGCCCTCCCGGGTGAACTTGATCGCATTGCTCAGCAGATTGGACAGTACCTGTTTGAAGCGCGTGGGATCGAGCATCACGTCACCGTCACTGCGCGCGTCGAGATCGACCCGCCACTGCAGATTCTTTTGCATCGCCAGCCCTTCGAAAACCCGGCAGACCGACGTCACCAGCGCGTGCAGATTGACCCGCTCCGGCGCCAGCGACAAATGCCCGGATTCGATCCGCGCGACATCCAGGATGTCGCCGATCAAATCCAGCAACTGCTGCCCGGCGTTGGACGCCACCTCGATGGCGGCGCGGTCGGTCACCCCTTCATCGGCGCGTTTGACTGCCAGTTCGAGCATGCCGATCAAGGCGTTCATCGGCGTGCGGATTTCATGGCTCATGGTGGCCAGGAACGTGGTCTTGGCCCGGTTGGCGTCGTCCGCCGCGTCCTTGGCTTCCTGCAATTGCCCAAGTAATTGCTGACGCTGGCGAATCTGCCGCCGCTGCCAGACGATCCCGGCCAACGCCAGCAACAGCAAGACACCCGCCACCGCAAACGCCTGCACGATCGTTTGTCGGTGTCGCAGCCAGTAACTCTGCTCGACCATCGAGTCATAGCGCCAGGGTTGAGTCAGCTCGTCAATTTCTTCGGGGGGAATACTCAGTAATGCCTTGTCCAGAATCGAATGCAGTTCGCTGGCCTCGCGACTGGTTGCCAGGGTGCTTCGGGCGGGGTCGGTGCCCACGGTGCTGGTCACTTGCAGGCGATCGCGATACTGCCGGGAAATCAGGTAACGGGCGCTGATCAACGAGTTGATGCCGCCATGGGCCTTGCCCTGGGCGACCATCTCCATGGCATCCGTGGACAGTGGCGCATCCGCCAGCTGGATCAGCGGGTAATGCTTGCGAAGGTACTCGGCGGCAATGTTGCCCTGGGTCAGCGCCAGGGTTCTTCCCGCCATGTCATCCAGCGTCCTGAGGCCGTCCGTGTCCACGCGGGTCACCAGTACCGACGGGCTGCTCAGAAACGACCGGGTGAACCGCAATTCATCTTCACGCTGGGAACTGAGGCCAATACCGGCCAACACATCGATCTGCCCGCTCCTGATACCGGCCATCATCTCGGCCACCGACTTCATGCCCTGGATGTCAAATTGCAACCCGGTGCGCAAAGTGATTTTCGCCAGCACATCGACGCCGATACCGCGAAACTGGCCTTCGCTGTCGACAAATGAAATCGGCGGGATATTTTCGTTGATCGCGACCTTCACCCGCGGGTGGCGTTCGAGCCAGTTCTGTTCGGCCACGCTCAATTGCAAAGACTGAGTGCCCGGGATAGACACCCCGTTGGCCCCCCAACGACGCAGGATGTTCATTTGTTTATTGGTCGTGATGACCGCCAGCGCCTTGTTGACGATGCGCAATAGCGAAACGTTGTCGCGGGCCATCGCAAAGGCAAAACGCCCGGACTCCATGGGCGAGAAGTCCGTCAGGTGCACGTTGTTCAGGTAATTCCTGCTGATCAGATAATGGGCATTGATCGCATCACCGAGGTAGACATCGGCCTGGCCGAACGCCACAGCGCCTATCGCCGCCAGCGTCGAGGGAAACAGCTGGACCTGCGCTTTGGAATAGAACTGTTGCACGCTGTATTCGGGCAAGTAGTGATACAGCATCACCAGTCGCTTGCCGGCCAGTGTCGGGTCGAGCACCGGAGGGAAATCGGTGCGGGTGACCAGCACCGGTTGATCCACCGCGTAGGCGCTGGACAGCTGTAGCTGCGGATCTTCGGCTTCGAATCGGTTGGCCGTTCCCAGCAGGTCGGCCCGCCCGTCCTTGATGGCCTGTACCGCGTCGGCCCGCGACGGATAACGTTGAACCTCGATGACGACGTTCAACAATTGTTCGAGCAACCCGGCGTAATCGGCTGTCACGCCTTCGAACACCTTGCCTGCCGTGTTGAACTCGAAGGGGGGATAGTCAGGAGCCGAGACCGCCAGTACCAATCGACCCTTTTGCTGCAACCAGCGCAACTCGGTTTCCGACCACCTGACGCTCAGGCCTTCGGCACTCGAGCGTCCCAACAGGGTCAACGATTGTTGTGCGCAGACCGTCGATGCCCAGAGAAGAAGGCCAATCAGCACCCCGCCTGCCAGCCGTCGGAGAGTGTTCATTCAGATCAAATGATTGCGCAGGGCGAAATCCCTCAAGTGCACCGACGAACTCACGTTGAGCTTGAGGGTGAGGCGGGTCTTGTAGGTACTGACGGTCTTGTAGCTCAGGTGCATGATCTCGGCGATTTCCAGGTTTTTCGAACCCCGGGCCAGGTACTGCAAAATGGTCAACTCACGATTGGAGAGCTTGTCGATCAACTGCTTTTCACTGTGTTGCAAATCCCCCATCGACACGGAACTCGAAGGGATCTGGGCAAAATAGGTATAGCCGGCCATCACGCAATTCACCGCCGCCTTCAAGTCATCCAGGTCCTTGCTCTTGGAAACATAGGCAACCGCCCCGGCCCGCATGCAGCGGTCCTGATAGAACTGGGCCTCCAGCGAGGTGAACACCACCACGCGGCATCGCGTGTTTTCGGCCTTGATACGGTCCATCACCTCAAGCCCCGCCACACCCGGGAGGCCCAGATCAAGCAGCACGACATCCGGTTGATGCTCGCGGATCAACGACAAGACCTCATCGCCACGGGAGGCCTCGTAAATCTGCTTGAATCCTTCGCCCTTGAGTACGAGTTTGATCATGGAGCGAACCACCGGATGATCTTCCACAATCAGTGCTGACTTCATGACAACTCCCGTGCAAAACAACACGATCGGGCAATAAATGCCCTCCAGGCACCGCAGCGATTGGGCACAACGCTGCGCATAGACTCTTGCATGGAAGGCTGGAAAGTACTACCTGACAGAAATGACAGTCCCGACGAACGGTAGCCGACGATCGACAGCGCTCATCAACTGCGTAATGGACGCCAGGTCCGGCAGAACGGCCCGGCTCAACCGGACTTTGCCCGCGACTGGCGACAACGGCGCCTGCCGTTCATTGAAGATAAACGCATGATGAACCTGTGGGTTGTCGTCAAGGAAACTGAACAGGTCCAGCGCTCCCATTGCCATCGCCCCATTGACCAGCACCAGGTCCAGAGGCTCGCAACCGTACTCCACCAGTGCAAGGAGCTCGTCGAGGCTCTGCACCGGCGCCACCCGAAAATAGCCGAGCTGGTTGAACAGTCGCTCGATCCGCAGGCGGTTGAAGTGCTGCGCATCGGCGATCAGGATGCGCAAGGATTTGTTCGGCAAGGTGACCTCCAAAAGGATGTCGGTTTCAAGAGGTCGCAAAGCCTACGGAAGACCTTCCTGGGTTTATGTAGGAATATTCCTAAATAAATGCCGGTTAATCTGACGCTTGCCCGGGAAACCTTGGCCGTTACTCCGTAGTACTCGGACTCCAGAACGCCTGCACCACCAGGCTCGACGTCGAAATCCGTGCCACCAGCGCATCCAGTTCATCACCATCGACCGAAGTGGTCGCCAGGGTGGCTTCGATTTCAATTTCATCCGTGCCGAAAGCATGCACATCGACATCGCTGGCCGGATAGTTGCTGCGTTCCAGCTCGGCCTCGAGCAAGGCCAGCACGGTTTTCTGCTGCGTACGCCGGGCAATGACATAGACGATGTTGGTGACTTCCGCCGAAATCACATCCAGCGGCTGACGGTTGATGTTGTTGACGATCGGCCGCAGCAAGGTATTGGCCGCGAGCACGAACAAGGTGCCAAGCAAGGCTTCGGCCAGCAGGTCGGCACCGGCGCAGGCACCGACTGCCGCCGAAGTCCAGAGCGTGGCGGCGGTATTGAGGCCGCGCACATTGCCCTCTTCGCGCATGATCACCCCGGCGCCGAGAAAGCCGATACCGGAGACCACGTACGCCACGACCCGCACGGCGCCTTCGGCCCCGCCAAGCCGGTTGGCCATGTCGACGAAAATCGCCGCGCCCACCGCCACCAGTACGTTGGTGCGCAGGCCGGCGGTGCGTTGCCGGTACTGACGCTCGAAACCGATCAGGCCTCCGAGGATAAAGGCCGCGCTGAGGCTGACCAGGGTGTCGAGCAGGGAGGCCAGGTTGAGGTTGTTGATGGCTTGCATATGAAAATCCTTGAAAAACACACGATCCCCTTGTGGGAGCGAGCTTGCTCGCGATAGCGGTGTGTCAGTTGACATAGATACCGACTGACACTCAGTCATCGCGAGCAAGCTCGCCCCCACAGGGGTTGCGTTGATTGGCCAGCCTCGCGGCCTTATTGCCAGCCAAACCGGCGAATGTAGAACCCCTTCACCGCCTGGGTCAGCGCCATGTACGCCAGCAGGATCACTGGCAGGAACACGAAGTACAGCGACGGCAACGCCTGCAACTTGAAGTAATGCGCCAGCGGTCCCATCGGCAGGAAAATCCCCACGGCCATGATCAGTCCGGTCATCACCAGCAACGGCATGGCCGCGCGGCTTTGCAGGAACGGGATCTTCGGCGTGCGGATCATGTGCACGATCAGGGTCTGGGTCAGCAGCCCGACCACGAACCAGCCGGACTGGAACAGGGTCTGGTGATCCGGGGTGTTGGCATCGAACACGTACCACATCAAGGCGAACGTGCTGATGTCGAAGATCGAACTGATGGGCCCGAAAAACAGCATGAAGCGCCCGACATCGCCCGGTTGCCAGCGCTGTGGTTGCTTGAGCATTTCGTCATCGACGTTATCGAACGGGATGGCGATCTGCGAAATGTCATAGAGCAGGTTCTGCACCAGCAGGTGCATCGGCAGCATCGGCAGGAACGGGATGAACGCACTGGCCACCAGCACCGAGAACACGTTGCCGAAGTTCGAACTGGCGGTCATCTTGATGTACTTGAGCATGTTGGCGAAGGTCCGACGGCCTTCCAGCACGCCCTCCTCCAGCACCATCAGGCTCTTTTCCAGCAGGATGATGTCGGCCGCTTCCTTGGCAATGTCCACGGCGCTGTCCACCGAAATACCGATGTCGGCGGTGCGCAGGGCCGGGGCGTCGTTGATGCCGTCGCCCATGAAACCGACCACATGGCCGTTGCCCTTGAGCAGACGGACGATGCGCTCCTTGTGGGAGGGGGTCAGCCTGGCGAAGACGTTGGTGGTCTCCACGGCTTTCGCCAGCTCCGCATCGCTCATGCGCTCGATGTCGTTGCCCATCAGCAGGCCTTGCTGTTCCAGGCCGACTTCGCGGCAGATCTTCGCCGTCACCCGTTCGTTGTCGCCGGTCAGCACTTTCACCGCCACACCGTGGGCCGCCAACGCCTTGAGGGCGGGCGCCGTGCTTTCTTTTGGTGGATCGAGGAACGCCACGTAGCCGATCAGCGTCAGTGCCTGTTCATCGGCCAGGCTGTAGGTGTCGCGTCCTTCGGTCATCGGCCGCGCAGCAACCGCCACCACACGCAGGCCTTCGCCGTTGAACGTAGCGGTGACCTGACGGATGCGCGCCAGCAGCTCTTCGGTCAAGGCTTCATCGACTTCGCCGTGACGCACCCGCGAGCAGACCGCCAGCACTTCTTCCACCGCGCCCTTGCAGATCAGCAGGTGCGGTTGATCGTGCTCGGCGACCACCACCGACATGCGCCGGCGGGTGAAGTCGAACGGGATCTCGTCGACCTTGCGAAACGCCGTGCCGACTTTCAGCTCACGGTGGATCTCGACGTGTTCAAGCACCGCCACATCCAGCAGGTTTTTCAGGCCGGTCTGGTAGTAGCTGTTGAGGTAGGCCATTTCCAGCACGTCATCCGAGTCGTTGCCCCAGACATCGACGTTGCGCGCCAGGAAGATCTTGTCCTGGGTCAGGGTGCCGGTCTTGTCGGTGCACAGCACATCCATGGCGCCGAAGTTCTGGATGGCGTCGAGGCGTTTGACGATGACTTTTTTGCGCGACAGGAACACCGCGCCCTTGGCCAGGGTCGAGGTGACGATCATCGGCAGCATTTCCGGGGTGAGGCCCACGGCAATCGACAGCGCGAACAGCAGCGCTTCGGTCCAGTCGCCCTTGGTGAAACCGTTGATGAACAACACCAGTGGCGCCATCACGAACATGAAGCGGATCAGCAGCCAGCTGACTTTGTTGACCCCGGTCTGGAACGACGTCGGCGCCCGGTCGGTTGCACCCACGCGCTGGGCCAGGGCGCCGAAATAGGTGCTGTTGCCGGTGGTGAGAATCACCGCCATGGCCGTGCCGGACACCACGTTGGTGCCCATGAACAGGATGTTGTCCAGGTCCAGAGGGTTGAGTGTGTCGCGGTCCTGCTGACGGGGAAATTTTTCCACCGGCATCGATTCACCGGTCATGGCCGCCTGGCTGACGAACAGGTCCTTGGCGCTGAGCACCCGGCAATCGGCGGGAATCATGTCACCGGCCGACAGCACGATCAGATCGCCCGGCACCAACTGCTTGATCGGCAGTTCGATGCGCTGCGCGCCGCGGTCCTCAAGGTCCCGGCGCATCACCGTGGCCGTGTTGCTGACCATGGCCTTGAGGGCATCGGCGGCCTGGTTGGATTTGGTTTCCTGCCAGAAACGCAGCAAGGTCGAGAGCACCACCATGGAGAAAATCACGATGGCGGCTTTCATGTCTTCGGTCAGCCAGGAGATGACCGCCAGCAACGTCAGCAGCAGGTTGAACGGATTCTTGTAGCAGTGCCACAGGTGCGTCCACCAGGGCAGCGGCTGTTCGTGCTCGACTTCATTGAGGCCGTATCGCTCGCGCAGGGCATCGGCTTCGAGTTCGCTCAAGCCGTCGGTGTGACTGCCCAGCGTGTTGAGCAATTGACCGGAGTCGCTGCCGGCAGCGGCCACCAGGGTTTGCGCCAGGGTGGGCGGGACTTCACGGCTGACCGTGGTGTCGGTGAAGGTTTCCAGCAACGCCAGGCGACGGAAGTGCCGGGCGATGTGGCGGTTACGCAGGAAACCTGCGAAGAATTCCTTGAGGGTAAGTTTCATGGCTGGTGCCCCTTTGGTCAGCCGGGAAACCGTCGAGCAGGCAGGTCCACGCCGCTGCCGCCGGAACAACCGGCAAAGCAAGGCCTGGCGCGCCGGTCACGAATGACAGGCGTGTCGATAGAGCGGCGGCCACGACAAAAAGTCGAAACCACGCACTGTTCAGCGTCGATGAGAGGGACGTCGGGACACGGCCGGGACTGGCCATGATCAGGATGCCGCTGCTCGCTTTTCGGCGAGACAACGGCACAGGAGACTGCGCGTTATCTTGCCGAGAAAATGCCGGTTACCGAGACCGGCCGACAACTGTCACTCGAACAAGTACCCACTGTGGGTCTCCGTTATGGATGAAAACGCGCGAAGCTTACGCCCCGATATTTGGCGAGTAAACCCGATACAAAAGCTTGCCGGGGTGAATCGCGGAGATCTTCAGGAAGGGTTCAGGAATCAATAATTGCGGTGTTCTTTCTGGCCCCATCGCGAGCAGGCTCGCTCCCACATGGGTTCTGTGAACACCGGTCCATTGTGGGAGCGAGCCTGCTCGCGATGGCGGTCTTGTGGTCGCCACTGGACTCAACTGGCTACAGCGGCCCGGTTCCGCTTTCTGCTTGCGACGTATGGCGGTGCGCGGCGGCGCTGAGTTGCCCGGTATCGACGCGCACAAAAACGCTATCCCCGACAGCGGTCAGGACATCCCCGGCGAAGACCTCGCAAATGACCCGGCTTTTGCGCCCGACCTCGCCCTCGACTTTGGCACGCAGTGTCAGGGGGACGCCCATCGGGGTGGGCTTGATGAACTTGATGCCCAGGTTGCCGGTGACGCAGGTGATGTGGGGCAAGCTGCCCGCTTCGCGCTGCTCTGCCCGGTAGTGATAAGCCATCGCCGCCCAGTTGGAATGACAATCCACCAGCATCGCGATCAAACCGCCGTAAACCAGATCCGGCCAGCCGCAATACTTGTCATCCGGCAAATGCTGCGCCATGACATGCACCCCGTCTTCATGCCAGAAGCTCTTGATGTGCAACCCGTGGGGGTTCTGGCTGCCACAGCCATAACAAACGCCTTCAGGCGCGGCGATGTCTTGAAGCGAGGTGTCCTGCGTGGTCATGCCGTGTTCGTCCTTAAGATTTAACCCACACATTTCGTTCAGCGCTTATGCCACAACGCCAATATGAATCCGGACTTCGTCAGGGCCGCCATAGGATTCAAAGTCCGTGGCGTAACGACGTTGCACCTGTGGATGCTGTTCAAAGTAGTTCCAGATGTCCCCCCAGGCCTGAATGACCGCAGCGGGCATTGGGCCATGGGCTTCGAAGACCAGATACTTGCCTTCCTGAATCTCGATGCTGTCGAAGTCAGCGCTCGTCGCGGTCACGGGCACACCTGCCGTCACGTTGTACAAACCGTTGGCGTCAGATTCATAAGTTGAGTACACACCAACAACAGGTGCGTTGGGTAAACGGTCCGGGATCTGGTCAGCAACGCTGGTGGAAAAGAACTGGCCCCACAACCCGGGGATCTTCGCACTCTCCTGCCGGAATTCATCCTGGTTCTTCGTACGTACGGTCAGACCTGATACGAGGAAGCGAGAGATGTGTGCGATGTTGGGTTCCATTCCCAGATCTCCTGATTGAAGGTTTCAGATTAAAGCACAGCCTGAATCGGAGCGCGCGAGGTCGAATCGTTGTGTCTTGAAGCGGACCGGGTCACCCCGGTCCGCACCGCCGAATCAGTATTGGCAGAAGCGAATCCGATTGCCGAACGGGTCGTAGACTTGCAGCTCTTTACCCCAGCCCTGCTGAACAATATCCGGACGCCCGTATCCGTAGCGCTTGCCGAGCAATTCGTCCCGCAGCAGTTCAATGTTTTTCATCGGCACAAATACCGTCGAGCCAGGACTGGCATCGCCATGATGTTCGGAAAGATGCAGTTGCAGCCCGTCGCGACTGATGCCCAGGTACAGCGGCAGATCAGCCTCGAAGCGGTGCTCGAACTCGACGCTGAACCCCAGGAAATCCAGATAAAACTCGCGCGCCTTGCCTTCGTCGAACATCCGCAGGATTGGAATGGGTTTGTCGAAAGTCGCAGCAGGCGTGGACGGCATGTTTGCCGGGGCAAGCATCGCTGACGCGGTGTTCCAGTCCTTGTAGCCCAGTTGCTGCGCGACCAGTTCCAGCGCGGTGGAATGGGTCACCACTTGATTGCGTTCCTCCAGCGAGGCGCGCAACTGTTTGGCCATTTGCTTGGCTTGCTCGATTGAAAACATGGCTGCTCCTTTAGCCGAGATGCTCTGGTGCTCGCATTGCCAAACCTCGACCGTCAAGAGAGGCGACAGGGTTCGTAAAAGAAGGAGATGCTTTCACCTTTCCCAGCGGGAGCGAGCAGCGGGCAGCATCGGGCCGATGCCGATAATACATAGGCGATACGGGATGCGGAAGACGGCTCGGCAGAACCCTGTCCGAGGCCTGAGGACTATTCCTTTAGACGTGAAAGTTGCTGAACCACAAATGCCCCGACGGTCCATCAGTGAGTTCGCATTGGCTATGTCACATCCACCAATGACTTCATATGCGTCGCAAAATCATCCTGTATCGGCCGGAACCCGCAGCGAAGGTAAAAGACTGCGCCCTCGGGTGTGTCCGTGGTCAGTCGCACAACGCGGAAATGCTCAGACGCCAATTCCAGCAGCTGCTGCACCAACGCTTTGCCTACGTTCTGGCCCCTTGATGCACGTGCGACGTAGACCCGCCGTAATCGCCCTACATCCGGTTCGGCAAAGGGGTCGGATGAAAGACCCCCGATGGCAATCAGCCGCCCGTTGCGGAACGCCCCGAAAAGACACTCACCCTGCTGATCGAATCGATTGGCACCGTTTTCCCATTCCTCGATCAACCGGGAGAGGAACCTGAAGCCTTCTGCAACGGCCTCCGTTTCCAGCTCGCGGATTTGCGGCGCGAGCCCAGAGATTTTACATATCACCAATTCGTCCATTGACGTGACCATATGCTGGCTGCTGCCTGAGTTGTCCGCGTGGTTCGCTACACACCCGGCTTTCAAGACTCACTTTCGGTAGCGTTTACGGGGGTGCACAGCTCAACCAGCGTTCCGTCAGGGCATCGAACGTAAGACACGGTTTGCCCCCAGGGCTTGGTAGTCGGGGCAGCAATTTCGCTAGCGCCTGCCCGGATCGCTTTGGCGTGAGCCACCGAGACATCGTCGGTCACCAGACCGACTTCGATACCTAACGGTTTGAGGGAAGAGTGCGCCGGGACGTGGCCGGTACTGAAGTTCGTGGAAGCCAGCTCATCGGCGGCGAACGCCAGCGCGGTTTCGCCTGTTTCGAGTTCGCCATAAGTGCCCGACTCATGGAGAAACCGAACCCTAAGCCCGAAGGCCGATGAGAAGAATTTGAGTGAGGCCTCTACATCCTTGACGTAGATGATCAGGTAGCCAAATTTCATCAACGAACATTCCTTGTCGTGCCAATCGAGCGGTGAACTTAGCAGTTTTGAGTGAAGTGTCGAGGGACACCAAACCGAAAACCCATCAGGTGTTTCTCGTTTAATTGTTCGAAACACAACGAAGGCAGGAATCAGATCGTCGCTGACAAACACCAGTCAGCAGTACTTGTTTAAGCCGTCTGTAGGTTACTTCATGAAAGCCACAACGCCTTGCGCCGTTGCCTACAGGTACGCCAGAATCCGCCGGCTTGTGCGCCTTCGGGGCCGTCGGTAACTTGATTCGGGTCACTGATTTTCAGTGATCGGGTTTAGTAGCCCGTGGTTTTATCAGCAAGGTGTAAAAGCTCTATCAGTCAGGCTTGCCTGAATTTGATGGCGGCTGTACGCAGGGCGCTTCGGCGCGCCGGTAAATGCTGATCTCCCCCGGTCTACTAACCTGCGTCCAGCCGCCACCCTTCTTTTAGTAGAGAAGAATGAGCGGCTCCATTCAGGAGTAATCAGCATATGTTCAAAGTAACACCCAATCCGCCGGACACCGACCCGGCCTCGCCGTACGAAAGCCCCGACTCCAAACAATTCCACGAAGCCGCCGAACGCGCGCTCAATCACTACCTCAACCCGGGCGCCAACATCATGGCCACCCCGCGCAAACCCAGCTCCATGTTCATCGTCAATCCCGAACTCAGTACCGAAACCCTTCTGGTGCATGCGTGCGAATCGCTGGCTTCGGCCAATGTCATGGCCAACGATCTGGTGGATCATCTGCAGGGGACAAGTCGCCATGCGCTGTTGGGGATTGCGCAGGTGATCATGCTCGGGGAACTGGCGGTGAATCGGGCGCTGGATCGGCTTGATCCGCCTTAGTTATCTGAGTCAGTGCAAGACAGCCTGTGGGAGCGAGCTTGCTCCCACATGGGGGGGCTGTTTTCAGCATTGGATCTTCATTTCAGATGGCGATAACTCGGGATCGCCGAACCGAGCACCACCGCCCCCGCCGCAATCGCCAGCCAGAACCCGCTGCGTGCGCCGAAGGCATCCACCAGCCAGCCGGAGCCGGCGGCGCCGATCGCCACGCCGATGCTCAGGCCGGTGACCAGCCAGGTCAGGCCTTCGGTGAGTTTGGCCGGCGGCACAATCTGCTCCACCAGGGCCATGGCGACAATCAGCGTCGGGGCAAAAAACAGGCCGGCGACAAACACCGCCAGGGACAAGCCGAAAATGTTCATCGCCAGCAGCAACGGCAGGGTGGTCACCGCCGTCGCTACCCCGCCGTACAGGAACAGGCGCGCCAGCGGCACTTTCGAGCGCAGTGCGCCGAACGCCAACCCGGCCAGGCACGAGCCGATGGCATACACCGACAGCACGATACTCGCCGCCGCTGGTTGGCCCTGCTGCTGGGCGAAGGCGACGCTGACCACGTCCACCACGCCGACGATGGTACCCATGGCCACCATCAGCAGCATCAGCAACTGAATGTCGCGAGAGCGGATGATCGAGCCCTGGTGATGTTCTTCATGGGGATGCACTGGCGGCTCCGTGCTGCGCTGCAACACGAACGCGGTGACGCCGATGGCCAGCGCCAGCAAGGCCGCCAGCGGCCCGGCCTCGGGGAATGCCACCACGCACAACCCCACCGACAGTGGTGGCCCGACGATGAAGCAGACTTCGTCCAGCACCGACTCCAGGGCGTAGGCGGTCTGCAACTCGGGGCGGCCGCGATACACCTCGGTCCAGCGCGCCCGCACCATCGCCGACATGCTCGGCATGCAACCGGCCAGCGCGGCGAAGACAAATAGCGTCCAGTGCGGCGCCTGCAACCGCGTGCACAGCAACAGCAGCAACAGTGCCCCACCGCCCAGCAACGCCGCCACCGGCAGAATCCGCCCCTGGCCATAGCGATCCACCAGCCGCGAGACCTGCGGCGCGCAAAACGCCGTGGCCAGGGCGAACGTCGCCGCCACCGCGCCGGCCATTGCGTAGCCACCCTGCAACTGCGAAAGCATGGTGATCAGGCCGATGCCGGTCATGGAAATCGGCATGCGCGCGATCATCCCGGCCAGCACGAATGCGCCGCTGCCGGGGGCTTTGAATAGTTCGCGGTAGGGGTTTGCCATGGGACGGGTCTCATCAGGGGACTGCACGTTGCCATAACGGCTGATTGTGGGGGAAGCGTGGAATTGTTGGTCGAATGTGAAGGCCCCATCGCGAGCAAGCTCGCTCCCACATTGGACGGCGTACACAAATCAACTGTGGGAGCGAGCTTGCTCGCGATGGGGCCAGAACAGACAACTCACCTCCCTTCGCCAAATGAACTCTCACCGACCCCGACCAGTCAGCTGAATAAGCCCCAGGTTCCCGGAGTTTCGCGACAATGGCTGATCACCCCGAACGCCAAAGCCCCATCGACGCCCACGGCATCATCGGCGACATGCGTAGCGCGGCGCTGGTCAATGACAAGGGCAGTGTGGATTTTTTCTGCTGGCCGGAATTCGACAGTCCGTCGATCTTCTGCTCGCTGCTGGACACCCCCGAGGCGGGGATTTTCCAGTTGTCGCCGGACTTGCCCGATGCCCGCCGCGAACAGATTTACCTGCCCGACACCAATGTGCTGCTGAGCCGCTGGCTCAGTGATCGCGCCGTGGTCGAAGTCACCGATCTGCTGCCCGTTGGCGACACCGAAGATGACCTGCCGCTGCTGATGCGGCGGATCCGCGTGGTCAGCGGCAGCGCCACTTTCCACATGCGTTGCGCTGTGCGCCATGACTACGCCCGTGCCACGACCCACGCACGCGTGGACAAGCGGGACGTGATCTTCGAGGCCGCCAGTCAACCTTCGCTGCGGCTATCTTCGGATCAGGCCTTACGCATCGACGCCAATGTGGCGGTCGCCGAATTCACCCTCGAACAGGACCAGACAGGCCAATTTCTGCTCGGCGCCGTCAACGATGCTCGCTTCAAGGAAGGCGCTGGCGAACTGTGCCTGCAACGTACCCTCAAGTTCTGGCGCGACTGGATCGGCCAGTCCAACTACCGCGGCCGCTGGCGCGAGATGGTCAACCGCTCGGCCCTGGCAATGAAGCTGCTGACCTCGCGCAAACACGGCGCGATTCTCGCCGCCGCGACGTTCGGCCTGCCGGAAAGCCCCGGTGGCAAACGCAACTGGGACTACCGTTTCACCTGGATCCGCGACGCCTCGTTCACCGTTTATGCGTTCATGCGCCTGGGCTTCGTCGAAGAGGCCAACGCCTACATGCACTGGTTGCGCGGGCGGCTCAGCGACTGTCAGGGCAGGCCGATGAAGCTCAACATTCTCTACGCCATCGACGGTCGTCAGGAGTTGCCGGAGGTCGAGCTGCCACACCTGTCCGGCCATGCAGGCGCACAACCGGTGCGCATCGGCAACCAGGCATACGAACAGGTTCAGCTCGATATCTTTGGCGAGCTGATGGACGCGATTTACCTGGTCAACAAATACGGCGAAGCCATTTCCCATGAAGGCTGGAAACACACGGTGGAAGTGGTGGATCAGGTCTGCGAAACCTGGGAGCAAAAGGATGTCGGCATCTGGGAAATGCGCGGCGGGCAATACCATTTCCTGCATTCACGGCTGATGTGCTGGGTCGCCCTGGACCGCGCCATCCGCCTCGCCTCAAAACGTTCGCTGCCGGCACCGTTCGCGCGTTGGGACCAGACCCGTCAGGCGATCTACGCCGACATCTGGGGGAACTTCTGGAATGAAGAGCGCGGGCATTTCGTCCAGCACATCGGCGGCACCGGCCTGGATGGCTCGATGCTGCTGATGCCGCTGGTGCGCTTTGTCAGCGCCCGCGACCCGCGCTGGCTGGCGACCCTGCAGGCCATCGAAAAGAGCCTGGTACGCGACGGCATGGTCTACCGCTACCGCAACGACGACAGTCAGATCGACGGCCTGCCCGGCAGCGAAGGCGCCTTCGCCGCCTGCTCGTTCTGGTACGTCGAATGCCTGGCCCGCGCCGGCCAATTGGACAAGGCTCATCTGGAGTTCGAACAGTTGCTCAGGTACGCCAACCCGCTGGGGTTGTATGCCGAAGAGCTCGACAGCCATGGGCGACACATGGGCAACACACCGCAGGCGCTGACGCACCTGGCGTTAATCAGTGCGGCGTGTTTTCTGGACCGGAGGTTGAGTGGGGAGAAAAGCTTCTGGCAGCCGTGAGTACAGGTAAACAATGTTCGAGCTCAGGCAGAAGGTGGCTCAAGACACTACTGGATCTGCGCTGGCACTGACCGAAAACCGCTCCCGATAAGCCTGCGGCGTCACGCCCATGGCCCGCAGGAAACTGCGGCGCAGGGTTTCTTCGCTGCCGAAGCCGCATTGCACCGCCAGCCGTTTGATTGGCACACTGGTGTCGCTGAGCAGACGCCGTGCGGTTTCGACGCGGATCAGTTCGATGGCCCGGGCCGGGGTCTGGCCGGTGTCGGCGCGGTAGTGGCGCACGAAGCTGCGTTCGCTCATGCCGGCTTGCAAGGCCAGGGTCGGGATGCCCAGATCCTGGGTCAGGTTTTCGCTGATCCAGGCGTGAAGTTCGTCGAAACGGTTGCCTTCCTGTTGCAGGGACAGGGTTACGCTGAATTGCGACTGGCCACCCGGACGCTTGAGAAACACCACCAGTTGCCGGGCGACCTCCAGGGCCAGGTTGCGCCCCAGGTCCTGTTCGACCATGGCCAATGCCAGGTCGATACCGGCGGTCACTCCGGCCGAGGTCCAGACCGGACCGTCGTTGATGAAGATCGGATTGGGCTCGACCTGCAAGCGCGGGTGCTGCTGCGCCAGTTGCTCGCAACGGGTCCAGTGGGTGACCACGCGCCGGCCATCGAGCCAACCGCTGGCCGCCAACAGAAACGCACCGGTGCACACCGAGGAAACCCGCCGGCAGCCATGGGCATGTTCGCGCACCCAGGCGACCAACGGCGCATCTTGCGCCGCGGCGTAAACACCCCAGCCACCGGCGATGATCAGAGTATCGCTGCCCCCATCCGGCAATGGCTCGGCCAACAGCGCCAATCCCGCCGACGACTTCACCGCCCCGCCGCCGCTGGCAATCACCGTCGGCGCGTAGGGCTGCGGCAGGCCTTGCTGACGGGCAATGTCGTTGGCCGAAGCGAATACCTGCAGCGGCCCGGTGACGTCGAGCAATTGCACGTTGGCAAAAGCGAGTACATGGATGGTTTTCGACATTTGGCGTAATTCGTGGGGATATTGGCGTATGCGCCAAAGCCTACGAGCCTACAGTCAAACCGTCCACCCACTTCACGAGAAAAACACCATGACGTTGCAGATCGGTTTTCTGTTGTTTCCACAGGTTCAGCAGCTGGACCTGACCGGCCCTTATGACGTGCTGGCCTCGCTGCCGGGTGTGAAAGTGCATCTGATCTGGAAAGACCTGATGCCGGTCACCGCCAGCACCGGCCTGTTGTTGAAACCGACCACCACCTTCGATGATTGCCCGGCACTGGACGTGATCTGCGTGCCCGGAGGTAGTGGCGTCGGGCCATTGATGGAAGATGACCAGACCCTGGACTTTCTCAGGGCTCAGGCCGCCAACGCCCGCTACATCACGTCGGTGTGCACCGGCGCGCTGGTGCTGGGCGCGGCGGGATTGCTCAAAGGCAAACGCGCCACCACTCACTGGGCGTATCACGAACTGCTCGAGCCGCTGGGCGCAATCGCGGTGAAAGACCGGGTGGTTCGCGACGGCAACCTGTTGACCGGTGGCGGCATTACCGCCGGTATCGACTTCGCCCTGACCCTGGCCGCTGAGCTGTTCGACCAGGCCTCCGCCGAGCTGGTGCAGCTGCAACTGGAATACGCCCCGGCCCCACCGTTTAGCGCGGGCAGCCCCGAGACGGCCCCGGCCAGTGTGCTGGAGGAGGCTCGCCAGCGGGCTGCAGGCTCATTGAAGCTGCGGGCGCAGATCACCGAGCGCGCGGCGGCAAAACTCGACCGACAGTGAAAAAATGGCGGCTGGAACCCCGGTTCCTGCCACCACGACTTTTCATGCACGCAAAAAAACCCGCCGAAGCGGGTTTTTCCAAGACCATGACGACTCCTTGTCGTAGCGTTCCTTGCAGATGGTCGATCATCCATGATCCTGAGCACATCCTGTGCTTCAGTGGGTGAGGCCAGATTACGCATCGGATCCAATTTGTAACAGGCGTTATCGCTACTATCGCGTGTAAGACATTCGCTATAAATCACCTTCCGAAAACCCTTAGAGCCTCATGTTCCGAGCCGACATTAGCCACTCTGTTGTTCGTGGGACTTGGCATTGTCGGTCAAAAATTGCTCGATATTGTTCATTTGCTCTTCCCAGCCACGACTGTCCATGCGGAAGGCCTTTTCGCGACGGGCCTGGGGAATGTGATCGAAACCGGACTCGGAAACCTTGAGCAACGTGCCGTTGTCCATGTCTTCGAGCTCGAATTTCACCAGTGTGGTGGGCTCCTGGGAGTAATCGACTTCCGGTTTCACGGCATAGGGGTGCCAGCGAAACGAAAACAGCCGCTCCGGCTCGACCCGCTCTACCAGTACGTTCCAGCGCAAATGCTCATAACCGGGGTAGGTAACCTGCCCCTGAGTCCACTCGCCTGCCACAAAACGCTTACCCTCCAGTGCCACACCAAACCACCGTCCGAACATTTCGGCATTGGCCAGCACGCGCCAGACTTGTGAACGCTTGGCCTTGAGCAGGACTTTCCTTTCGATGCGATCAGATGCTGGGTTCATAAGTCACCTCCTGTACTTGAACAGTAGTCAGTAAGACCACACGATCAACCCTAAAGTTGTACCAATCGGGATGTGCAATCAACCATGCCCGAGACATTCGATTGCATTTACGCGGATAGTTCTGGCGCAATCACAAAGTCAGAGGGTCGAAACGGCTAACGTTCACCCTCGAAACAGCATCGAAAAGGATAGCGCCATGAAAAAATTGCGCGGCAGTTGCCTGTGCAAAGCCATCGAATACGAGCTCGATAGCCTGGACATGCCCATCAGCCACTGCCATTGCCAAACCTGCCGCAAGGCACACGCAACGGCTTTTGCATCGACCGCCGGGGTCATGCGCGAGCACTTTCACTGGATCAAGGGGCAAGATCGGCTGACGAGCTACGAATCGTCGCCGGGCAAGTTTCGGTATTTCTGTTCGGCCTGCGGTTCACACCTGATAGCCGAACGACTGGCCCAGCCGCACGTGATTGTGCGTGTGGCGACACTGGATACCGATCCGCTGATGACGCCCCAGGCGCATATCTGGACGGTCCATGACGTGCCATGGCTGGAATACGATTCGGTGGACAAACACCCGCAATGGCAAGCGTAGCGGGCTGAATGCCCCTCGGCGCTACACTGCACCTCTCTTTCGGTCACAGCGAGCACTCCAGCATGAACCCACGCTTGTTATTGGCGCTGACGCCCCTGTTGTTCACCTCCATGGCGTTCGCCGTGGACTGCGACAATGCCAGCGACCAGGCGGCGATGAACCAGTGCGCGGCGCAGCAGCATGCGGCCGCCGACAAGGAATTGAATGCGTTGTACCAGCAGATCACTTCGCGACTCAGGAGCAACCCGGACAGCAAGAAGCAGTGGGTGGGTGCGCAGCGGGCGTGGATTGCGTTCCGCGATGCCGAGTGCAAGTTCTCGGCGTCCGGGGTGGAAGGCGGGAGTGTGTATCCGCTGATCTATAGCAATTGCGTGACGGAATTGACCAAGGCGCGGGTGAAGACGCTCAAGACTTACCTGAAGTGCCAGGAGGGGGATTTGGGGTGTCCGGTGCCTGGGGTTTGATTTTGCGCTGTTCTTGAGGGCCCCATCGCGAGCAAGCTCGCTCCCACAGGGTTCAGTGGTGTTCACACAATACGGATCACACTGAAAATCCACTGTGGGAGCGAGCTTGCTCGCGATGGCGTCAGTTAAGACACCACAATTTACCGGACAAAAATCTGCGCCGTGGTAATCGCCATGTCCCCGCCCGGCAATTTGATGCTGCCCGTCTGTTTCAGGCTGTCGGCATCGAAGATCGCCACGTCGTTGAAGGTTCCCGCCAGGTAGATCTTGCTGCCATCCTTGTTAAAGGAAATGCAGTAGTAGGAATGATCGAGCGTGGCGGACTGGAGCATTTTCTTCTGCTTGATGTCGTACTTGGCCAGGCGGTTGAGCACGCCGAACATCAGGTTCGGGTCCTTGGGCGAGCGCATGCCGCTGAAGTAGATCTCCGTCAAAGGGCCGAAATCGGTGGTTTCGGTCTTGCCGGTCTTCAGGTCGACGCTGAACAGGCCGTACAGGTATTCGGCGGTGGCCGGGTCCTGTTTCTTGTCCTTGAATTTCGCCGCGGTGTAGAGCAGCGAGAAGTCATGCCGGTACGTCTGCTGGTTCCACACGTAGAGCACGTCTGGCGCGCTGTAGTTCGGGCGTTTCCAGTGACGACTGGGGATCAGCACATCGAACTTGCCGGTTTGCACATTGACCTTGTAGACATCCGCCCCGGCCACGTACAGCGTGCCGTCGTCACCGCTCTGCATGATGGTCAACTGGCGCGGCGCCGGAAAACTGCGCACCGGCTTGGCGTCCATGCCGGCGTCGGTCTTGTACACGTCGAGCCGCGGCTGCTGCACTTCGTAACGATCATTCATCATCAGCGTCGGGTTGGCGACGGTGAACAGCGCCTTGCCATCGTGGCTGAGGGTAAAGGCGAACATCGAGCGCGCTTTCTCCCCCGGTTTCTGCGTGATGCTGGCGTGGAATACCTGCTTGCAGCTGTCCAGTTCGACGCCGTAGACATCTGCATAGTGGTTGTTCAGTACATAGGCGGTCTTGCGGTCCGGCGACAGCTGCACAGTGCCGGGGCCGAAGGCGTCGGGCATCTTGCAGGTCTTGAACAGGGTATCGGTGGCCAGGTCGATCATGTGCAGGTTGTTCGGGTAGTTGGTGGTCACCATGTATTCGTGACCGACTTGCAGCGCGGTGTTTTCATCGGCCAGAACACTGACAGAACAGCTGCTCAGGACGGCGAACGCGGCCAGGCCGCAGGCTTTGATGTTGTGCATGCTGGAATCCTTCTTCTGTGATCACTTGTCTTTGGGGAAGACAGTGCCGAGGTTGCGCCAGTTGTCGTTGGACGCCTGGGCATCCTTGTTCCAGTCCGGGTAAGTGCTCATCATGTCGGGCACCTGGGCCGGCCACCAGCAAGGGTCGGAACAACCGTAGAGGTCGGCCTCCATCGGCTGGCACAGCGACGACACTCCGCCAAACGCATCGATTTCCCAGCCCGGGTCGGTGGTCGAGGCACAGCCCGCCACGGAACTCATGGCCACCACTTCTTCAATGCGGTTTTCATCCGCGGCCTGATCCAGCTTCAACGCTTTGTTATTGATTGCCTTGAGATGTTTCATATCAGTGAGCCTTGCGCGGAGTGATGTAGCTGCTGATGAACGCAGGGTTATTGGCCATGATCCGGGTGTAGACCTCGATGCCGAAGTCGACCCAGTCACGCATCAGTTCGCAGTAGTGATAGGTCGGGTGCGTCGGGTCGCCGTAGCGGGCGTAGCTCTCGTGGTAGCAGCCGCCGGAACACAGGTTGCGGATCTGGCAGTCTTCGCAGCCGGTGTTGGTGCGGTCCAGGCGCTGGGACAGGAAGTCGTTCAACTCCACCTGTTTCACGCCGCTGTGGACGTTGCCGAAGGTCGGCAGACTCGAACCGGTAAAGCGGTGGCACAGGTTCAGCTCACCCTTGTGATCCACCGCCAGCATCTTCAGGCCCGCGCCGCATGGCAGGGCCTTTTTGTGGCCTTCGTGGATGTCGGTGATCAACTGGTGCAGGTTGGAGAAGCCGATGTTGCGGTGCTCCAGCGCCGCTTCCAGGTAACGACGACCGAGCTTCTTCATGTTGGCGAAGACTTCGATCAACTCGTCACTGGTCAGGTTGAACGTGCTGATATCGCCGGAGGTTACTGGAGCGAAACCGACTTCGGCAAAACCCAGTTCGTTGAACAGGTGATCCCAGATGGTTTCGACATCGGTCACGCCGGTGGTCAGGGTCACCCGCGCACCGACCGGACGACTGTTGTAGCGCGACAGCAACATCTCGGCCTTGCGCCGCACCACGTCGTACGTGCCCTGCCCGCCCACGGTGATGCGGTTGCGGTCGTGCACGGTCTTCGGCCCGTCGATGCTCACCGACAAACCAAAGCGGTGGGCGTTGAGGTAGTCCACGGTTTCTTCGGTGAGCAGCGTAGCGTTGGTGGTCATCACGAACTCGACGAACTTGCCGGCCTCGCGAAAACGCTTCTCGCAATAGTCGACCATGTACTCGATCAGTTTGCGGTTGCTCAGTGGTTCGCCACCGAAGAACACCACGGTGAAGCGCTCTTCGTCCGGGGATTCGCGCAGCAGCATTTCCACCGAGGCAATCGCCGTCTCGACGTCCATCTTCTTGCCCGCCGACGGCTTGTCGAGGTCTTCCTTGTAGCAGTAGGTGCAACTCAGGTTGCAGCCGGTGTTGACGTTGAGCACCACGGTGTTGATGGCCGTGCGCTCGACCCGTTTGGTGGCGATGTCCGGGGTCAGCGGTGAGCCGTCGCTGACCAGTTCCAGGGCCATCAATTCACGCAGGGTCTCGGTGACTTCTTCGCCGTTGAAGCGCGCGGCCAGGCGCTGGATCAGGTCGTCCGAGGAACAACCGGGCCCGCGCAAGGTATCGATGATGGTGCCCGTCAGTTCATCGCTGGCGAACAGCGAACTGCTGGGGATGTGAAACAGCATGCGGTCGGCATCGACCTGCACTTCGTGCAGGTTGCGTTCGACCAGATTCAAGATAGCGCCCATAACCAACCTCCTGTGCAAGCCTCGGATTTCGGGGCCTGCGGTCATTCCGAAAAGTGTCTGAAGACTTGGGTTTCAGCCAGCATCAAGGAATGGGTGGATTGTTCCAGCGTTGCACGGTCACGATCATGTGGCCTTCGCCGGTCAGGGATTTCCCGGCGTCGTCGACGGCGGCGATCACCTTGAGGTTGCCAGCATTGTTGGTGGACATCTTGCGTGCCGGGTTCGGCCCGGCATCGCCCGGGGTGAACACGCCGGCGTCGGCCTGCATGGTGCCGGCGAACTTGACGTCTTCGTCTTCCCTGGCGCGGTCGTCGAAGGCCTCGACTTTCCACTGCGCCGGGAACACGCCGATGCGGTACGGCTTGCCGTCGGCGCCCTTGCCCCAGGCTTCTGCGTCGAAACGGCCCTGGACCTTCGGCGTCGATCCGCCGCCGTCGCCGATCCGCGCCACCGAGAATTCCGGCACCACTTTGACCGAAGCGATCTTGCTGTACACCGACAGGCTCGGACCTTTCAGCGTGCCGACACTGACCGCGCGCGCACCCGGTTGGGCATTGGCGGCGGCCTTGAGCTTGACCTTGATCTGCTGCGGGCTCTGCGAGACGACTTCAATCACTTCCACGCCCTTGCCGAAGTCCGGCTTGCCGCTCAGGCCACTGCCGATCAAGGTCACTTCGGTTTCGCTGCCAGCCTTCAGATAGCCCGGCTGCACCGCCAGCAAACGGCTGGAACCCTGTTTGGCGGCGACGAAGTCCAGACCGCGCTCGTCATGCTCGGCCTCGAACATCCGGCCCTGCATTGCATTGCCCTGGGCGGCGAACACCTGGCGCAGGGTCACGCCATCGATGGTCACGTTGCCGCGCCATTCGTAGCCGGTGTAGAGAATCGCACTGCCGTCGCCATTGAACGGGCTGCCGTCGGCGTATTGGCCTTTGACGCTGACCTTGAAGGTGTCGCTGCCATCGGCGGTTACGCTCATGACACCGGCCAGTTCACCCTTGCCCGGCAAGTGGCCGCTGAAGCTCCAGTCGCCCACCAGGGCCTCGGCCTTTGGCGCCGCACTCTGCCATTTTTTCCAGGCCGGGTTGTCCAGCGGATAACGCTTGGCCAGCAGCGGCACCATGTCTTTGCGGGCCATATCGAACCAGTCGCGGTCCCGGGCCAACGCCTGGTATTCCAGGGACGGCCATTGGCCGAGGTGAAAGTTCACCAGGCGTTCCCACTCTTGCGCCGGACGCCGTTGCAGGGCCACCCGCGCACCGGAGTGGCAGCGGCCGCACATCTGGCGGGTCGGGTCGTCGAACTGCTCGACGGTATTGAGTCGCCGCTCCAGCGCATAACGCACGCCGTCGGTTTCGCTCGGCGCCAGGCCCTGGGTGTCGGCCAGGTACTTGACCAGGGTTCGACGGTCGTCATCGCTGATCTGCAAGCCGTGCATGGTCTGCATTCGGGCAATGCTCATCAACCAGCCTTCCGGCGTCTTGCGCTGGTGGCTGATGCGGCTGAGGGCGTTATCGGCTTCGGGGGTGTGACAGCCCTGACAGGTTTCCTTGAGGATGGTCTGGGCGTCGCGGGCTGCCAGGCTATGAGGTGAATGCAGCGCTATACAAGCGGCTACGGCCAGCAGGCTGGCGCTCATGCCTGATCGGAGTTTTCTCTTCATCAACGTCGAACCTCGCACGGTGCGTTCTTATTGTTGTGGCTTATCGTTTTTATGGTTTCTGCCGTCGGCATTGATCCGCTGACGGAGGCAGGAGAAACGTCTGAGATGTGCAATACACAGAGCGTGCCAGCTTGCCGATAAGCTTTTTTATCAATCACTTACGCTGATTTGAATGCATTGGGCCATGCCCGGACGCGATCTGCCGCGTCTAGTTTCGCGACAGTTGTTGCAGTCTGAGACAGCGTAGTTGCCCGGCCCGAGCCGCTCATCGCCCATCGATTGACGGGGCCTGCCCAGCCGGTAAGAAAAGGGGATCGGGGAGGATTGCCCAAAGGCCTGCGCCGCACCACGCGTGTAGTGCGGCAGGCCTCGGTTCAACTGTTAAACGTCGGGTGCACACCTTTGTGCGCGTTGATTTCCTGTTGCATCTGCACCACCAGCGTCGCAATCGCGTGGGGTGAATTCAGCTCCCAAAGCGGAACGTGGGTCGCCACCAGGTCGACTTTGCCGGTCACGCAATCACACACGCGAATGGTCAGGGACTGATCCGGCGCCACGCTGCACGTGCATACCGACGGCAGAAAACTGTGTTCAATGATGTTTTGGATTTCCAGGGTTGAAAGGTTCATCGCTGCCTCCCTCACGCCAGATGTATTGCCAGGACAATGCTCCGTCATTTCGCCCGCCAGGCGAGAAAATTCTAGCCCCCGCCGAAGGTGCTCTCAAGATCGCGAACCGGTTGCCCGTCGTCTCACCGGCTGTCGCGAAATGCGACAAACACCCCTACCCGGCCCCCTTGATCTGCTGCGGAAAAACCCCGCCCGACCATGGCCGACCGGCACTTTGGGGGACTTGGCACAGCCATTGCGAAAGCCCGGTTCTCACGACCAACAAGAGGCCTCGCCAATGTCGCTCCCAAACGTGCTTCCCGCCACTTCGGCGTTCATCCAATGCGCCCCGCGCATGCTGATCGGCGGTGACTGGGTCGAGGCCGCCGACGGCCAGACCATGCCCCTGCACAACCCGGCCACCGGCGAAGTGCTGTGCGTGGTGCCACGGGCAACGCCTGCGGATGTCGACCGCGCAGTGCTTGCCGCCCGCCAGGCGTTCGACGATTCAGCCTGGACCCGCGCCCGTCCCCGGGAGCGGCAGAACCTGTTATGGAAACTCGCCGACCTGATGCAGCGCGACGCCGAGCTGCTGGCGCAACTGGAATGCCTGAACAACGGCAAAAGCGCGGCGGTGGCCCAGGTGATGGACGTGCAACTGGCCATCGACTTCCTGCGCTACATGGCCGGTTGGGCGACCAAGATCGAAGGTTCCACGGTTGATGTGTCGGCACCGCTGATGCCCAACGACCAGTTCCACAGCTTCATCCGTCGCGAAGCGGTGGGCGTGGTTGGTGCCATCGTCGCCTGGAATTTCCCGCTGCTGCTGGCCTGCTGGAAACTCGGTCCGGCCCTGGCCACCGGCTGCACCGTGGTGCTCAAACCCGCCGACGAAACCCCGCTGACCGCACTGAAACTCGCCGAGCTGGTGCTGGAGGCCGGGTATCCCGAAGGCGTGTTCAACGTGGTCACCGGCACCGGCATCACGGCCGGTTCGGCCCTGACTCACAACCCGCTGGTGGACAAGCTGACCTTCACCGGTTCCACCGCCGTGGGCAAGCAGATCGGCAAGATCGCCATGGATTCCATGACCCGGGTCACCCTGGAACTGGGCGGTAAATCGCCGACCATCGTCATGGCCGACGCTGACCTGAAAACCGCTGCGGCCGGGGCTGCAAGCGCGATTTTCTTCAATCAGGGCCAGGTCTGCTGCGCAGGTTCCAGGCTGTATGTACAGCGCAAGCATTTCGACAATGTGGTGGCGGACATCAGCGACATCGCCAACGCCATGAAACTGGGCAACGGCCTGGACCCGAGCGTCGAAATGGGCCCATTGATCTCGGCGCGCCAGCAGGAGCGCGTCTACGGCTACATCGAAAAGGGCCGGGAAAGCGGTGCGACCATTGCCTGTGGTGGTGAGCAGTTCGGGCCGGGGTTCTTCGTCAAGCCGACGGTGATCGTCGATGTCGATCAGAAGCACTCACTGGTGCAGGAAGAAATATTCGGCCCGGTGCTGGTGGCCATCCCGTTCGATGACGAAGCCGATGCTCTGCGCATGGCCAATGACAGCCCTTACGGGTTGGGCGCGAGCATCTGGTCCAATGACTTGGCGGCGGTGCACCGGATGATTCCACGCATCAAGTCAGGCTCGGTGTGGGTCAACTGCCACAGCGCCCTGGACCCGGCGCTGCCGTTCGGCGGCTACAAGATGTCCGGGGTCGGGCGTGAGATGGGGTATGCGGCGATCGAGCATTACACCGAGCTGAAGTCGGTGTTGATCAAGTTGTAATAGCGGCGCTCTTCAGGCCGCCATCGCGAGCAAGCTCGCTCCCACATTGGTTATGTGTCGATCACACATCCCCTGTGGGAGCGAGCTTGCTCGCGATGAGGCCCGCCCAGACAACCCGGAATTCAGGGTTTGAACCCCTGAGCCAACAACCAACTCCTGACCATCCTTCCCTGCTCCACCGTCAAACCGGCCAACACCTGCTCAGCCGGCTCACTGCGCAATCGCCGCACCAACGCCGCCATCTCAACCCCCTGCACATGCCAGATCCCCAACGGCTGATCGGCCGTGATCACCACCTCGGCCTCATCGACCCACCCATCGCGCAACACCGGTGCCCGCTCAATCCTCAGCGCATTGAAGTCCACCGCGGCATGGGCCACCTCGGCATCCGGCCAGTTCCGTCGTGCCTGCCAGAACGGCTGGTCCAGCCAGCGTTGCTCATCGGCATAAAAATCCCGGCCGACCCGTGCAAAACGCAAAAACAACTGCGCCACCCGCTGCTGGTGGAAACGCTGGGCCAGAGCCGCACGTTCGGGCTTGCACAGCAGCGTGTTGATCACCGCCGGCGCCTGCAACGCCGAGGACAACGACTGAAAGATCCCGTTGCCCGACAGCGGGTCGACGGCCATTGCCGCATCGCCGACCCGGATCCAGTTTTCGCCACACACCTGCGGGCTCAGAATCGCCGTGCTGCTGCGGGCGTGCAGTTGTAGATCACCTTGCGCTTCGCCAGCAAAAAATGCAGTGGCCAGCCGCGAACCCTGGCGCCGCTGTCGACAGTATTCGAGCAACATCGCCTTGCCCGGCAACCCGGCACTGGCCACGTCCACCGTCCATTGCCAGTAGCACTGACCGTCGGCGCGCCGCGCCATCCACGCCCAGCCGTCCTCGAGGCTTTCCACGGCGCTGGCGGTGCTGCCCGGCGAACCCTGCCAGCGATTGAGCAAGCTGACCGTCTCGGGGCCGCGCAAGCCTTTGCCGGTAGCGGGAGCCTGACGTCCGCGGGCCTCGACGAGAAACGCTGCGAGCAGCGGTTCGCGGCCGTCGATTTCGATTCGATGGCCATTGGTCGAAGAATGAACCGTCAACACCCGGCCTTCGATGAGCTCAACCCCCGCCAGGCGCAAATCTTCGCGCAGGCCTCGGTCAAACAGCGGACGGTCGAGCAAGTATTCGATGTTCTGCGCATGGTGCTGGCCGTTCCAGCTCACCTGGCGTTGAGAAGGCAGCGCGGCATCCGCCAGTGCATGCTGCAGGCCCGCGCCGTGCAAGGCTTCCAGCACTCGCACGGATACACCTTCGAGCGCCGCAAACCGGCGCCATTCGCTGATCAGCGTGACGCCATGGCCCAGCCGCCGCAGCCCTAGCGCGACCGCGGCCCCCGCCGGCCCGGCACCCAGAATGACGATCTCGGTCATGGCTCGAAGCGCCGTTCAGGGCCACGGTAACGGGCATGCTCGCGCAACCATTCGACGACTTGCTGATTGCTGGCGCCAGGCTGTTCGGCGAGGAACCCGGCGATGTGCCCGCTCAAGGCAGCACAACCGAGGCTCGCCCCGGATTGCCCCGGGTAGGTGCCCTGCACACACGCGGCGAAATCCGCCTGGGCACTGTTGAGCCACGACCATTCCTGCTCGGCGCAGCGCGCATCGCCGGTCACCCGCAACACCTGCGGATAGTTGGCCGGAAACACCCCTTCGCCCTGGGCCGGACTCGACGCACACAGCAGCACACCCCGAGCCACCGCTGCCGCGCAGGCGGCGCGCAACAGACTGCGATCCTGGCGCAGGCCGAGGCTCAGATTGATCAGCCGCACGTCCTGCGTCAGCAGCCAGTCAATCGCCGTGGCGATCTGCAAGGCGCTGGTGACACCGCGCTGGTCGAACACCTGGGCCACGCAAAACAGCGCCGAAGGTGCACGCCGGCCGATCGCTTCGATCACCGCGCTGCCATGCCCCAGCGGATCGTCGCGCAAGTCGCCCTCGGCCAGGCCGTCTTCGAGCAAGGCAAAGCGCCGACCGGCGATCACCCGCACCCGTTGTGCCGCCGAGTGGCCGCTGTCCACCACACCCATGCGCAACTCAGGTTTCATGCAGCACCGTTTTCGAGGTCAGCACGCCGTCGAGCAATTCGAAACGCAGATCGGCATCGGCCAGGGTTGATGGGCGATGGCTGATCAGGATGCGCGTGCGCCCGGCAAACAAGCGGTCGATGGCGTCGATGACTTCGCGCTCGGTGGCTTCATCCACCGCGGACGTGGCTTCATCGAGCACCAGAATCAAAGGGTCCTGCAACAGCGCCCGGGCAATCGCGATGCGTTGTTTCTGCCCGCCGGACAACTGCTGACCGCGCTCGCCCAATGGACTGTCGAGGCCTTCGGGCAAGGACTCGATCAGGCTGTCGAGTTGCGCCAGCCGCGCCACGTCGGCAATCGCCTCGCGGCTGGCGTCCGGCACCGCGTAGGCCAGGTTGTCGGCGAGGCTGCCACGAAACAGCACGATGTCCTGGCTGACGATGGCAATGCGCCGACGCAACTGGAACAGATCCAGTTCGCGCAGATCGACATCACCCAGCAGGACCCGACCCGATTGCGGATCGTGGTGACGTTGCAGCAGGTCGATCAGGGTGGATTTACCCACGCCCGAGCCGCCGCCGAGGGCCACTTTCAATCCGTAGGGAATCCGTGCTTCGATGCCGCGCAGGGTCGATTGGCGGCCGGGATGGGCGAAGTGCACGTTGTCGAACCAGAGATCGCCGCCATTGGGCATCGGGCGCGGCGTGGCGGGCGTCGACACGGTCGGTTGTTCGCCGCGCAACTCCATGACCCGGCCGAGGCTGACGGTCATCCGCTGAATGGCAACGTAGAGCCCGAGCAGACTTTGCACCGGCCCCACGGCCATGCCCAGGTAGGTGGAAAACGCAATCAGGGCACCGAGCTGCCAGGTGCCCTGCACCACCCAGTAACCGCCGATCAGAAAGGCGCAGGCCCGGGACAGCGAGGTCAGCGTACCGGGCACGGCCTGGGTGAAAAATTCGGTGACTTGCAGGCGCAGCAACTGGCTCATGTAGCCCTGCCCCAGCGTCTCGAGGCGCCGCGCTTCGCGCTGTTGCTGGCCGGCGGACTGGATGAACTTCATCACCGGCAGCGTCTCGACCATGAACGACGACATGTCTGCCGAACGCTCGCGCAACTGCCGCACATCGCGCTCGACCTTGCGCCGCATCCAGCGCAGCCAGAGCACGTCGAGGGGAATCAGCACCACCGCCAGCAGCGAGAGTTTCCACGACAACGTCAACAGCATCGCGATGGCAACCACCAGACCGATCACACTCGACACCGCCGAGAACAGCGAGTCCACCGCGAACCGCTGGATTTCCGCGACGTCGCCATCAAGGCGCGACATCAGGTCGCCGATGCGCCGCTGGCCGTAGAAGCTCGGCGACAGGGTTTGCAAATGCCGGTACAGGTCGTCGCGCAAGGCAAACAGCATGCGCCCGGACAGTCGTGTATGCAGGTAGCGGTTGATGCCCGAGAGCGCCGTGCCCAGCAACCCGGCGACGATCATCAGCCCGGCGATCAATACCAGCATCGGGAAGTTGCGCGCCAGCAGGCCATCGTCGATCAGCAGCTTGGTCAGCCACGGCTGCACCAGTACCAGCGCCGAGGCGCAGACCGACAGGCCCAGCAGTCCGGCAATCGCCAGACGATGGGGACGCACGAAGCTGTACAACCAGCGCAGTGACGCTTGCAGCGCCTCGGGGTTCTGGCTGTCAATCAGCCGAACGATCAAGCGCTGCATCACGGACGCAACTGTTTGAGCTTGCGATAAAGCGTCGCGCGGCTGATACCCAGGGCGTCGGCGGCGGCCGAGACGTTGCCCTGATGCGTGTCCAGGGACTGACGGATCAGCTCCAGTTCGTTTTCCCGAATGCTGCCGGCCTGGGGCCGTTCGCTGGCGGTCAAATCGTCGAGCATGCTGTCGGGCAAGTGATCGAGGGTCAGCACGGTTTCACCCGGCTCGCGCATGGCCAGCGCGGTGCGCAGGACCATCTCCAGCTGGCGGATGTTACCGGGCCAGTGATAACCGCCGAGCAAGCGATCGAGACCATCGTGCAGAACCACGGTGGGGGCGCCCAGTGTCGTCAGCATGCGACTGACCAGCGCGGCGAAATCTTCGCGTTCGCGCAGGGCCGGGAGCATCACGCTGATGCCGTTGACCCGGTAGAACAAGTCCTCGCGAAAGTGTTTTTCTTCCACCAGACGCTTGAGGTCGCGGTGGGTGGCGCAGATCAGCGCGATGTCGATGTCCTGCTCTTCGCCTGCGCCCAGGGGCGCGACCTTGCGATCCTGCAATACCCGCAACAGTCGGGCCTGCAAGGCCAGGGGCATGTCGCCGATTTCATCGAGGAACAAGGTGCCGCCATGGGCCTGCTGCAGGCGCCCGACCATGCCGCCCCGGCGTGAACCGGTAAACGCGCCTTCGCGATAGCCGAACAGTTCGGACTCGATCAAGCCTTCGGGAATGGCCGCGCAGTTCACTGCCACGAAGGGTTTGTCGCAGCGCGCTCCGGCCATGTGCAGGGCGCGGGCGATGACCTCTTTACCGGTGCCGGTTTCACCCAGCAACAAGACGGGTAGCTCATTGGCCAGGCCTTGACGGGCCATGCGCAAGGCACGGGCATAGCGTGTATTGCTGCCGGCCAGCGCCTCCAGATCCGGTTTTGCCTTGGCGGGTTTCGCCGCAGTGCGCGGTGGGCTGCTGACGTTGATCGAGCGTTGCGGCGCGCGCAGGGTTTTGTAGAAGAACTCTCCCTTGGCGGTTTGCAGGCTGCCGACCCCGCCCTGATGCAGGCGCGCCAGCAATTGCAGACCGTCGACGCCGAGAAACTCCTCGCAGCGCCGACCGACCAGGGCTGAGCGCTCGGCGCGGAGCAACTGACAGGCCTGGGCGCTGACCGCGAGGATCTGCCCGCCGAGACTCACCGCCAGCAAGCCTTGCCACGGGGATTCCAGATACTGCCTGCGGCTGTGGAAGGCCAGCACGATTTCGTCCGGATAGCTGGCGTTGAACACCCGGCTTTCGATCTGGCTGACGGCCATGGCCAGCAGCGCAGTGCTGTCGTGGGCGCGGCCGAGAGGGCCTTCGCGGGTCAGGTCGAGGACGCCAAGAATGTCGCCCTGGGGGCAATGGATCGGCACCGAAGTGCAGGAAAAATCGCTGAGGCGATCCAGATAATGTTCGCCGCAATCGATCAGGGTCGGCTGGGCTTCCACCAGCGCCGTGCCCAGGGCATTGGTGCCGCGGACCGCTTCGCTCCAGCAGGCGCCCAGGGTGATGTCCTGCAGGCCGCTGCCCTTGAGACGGTCGGCGCGGCCTTCGACGGCGAGGATGGTGGCGTCGGAGTTGGCCAGGATGATCAGCCCTTCCTTACCCTGACGCTCGGCCAGGTAATCGATCGCCGGCAACGCGGCGTCGATCAGCAAGCGGTTGTTGGCCAGCAATACGTCGAGGCTGGTACTCGATTCCAGCGCCAGCTCGTGCTTGGCATTGAAATGCACGCCATGGCTCAGGCTGCGCCGCCACGAGGCATCGATTTCCGCACGCAGGACGCCATCCGGCACTTCGCCTTCCAGGTGCAACTTTTCCCGGGCCAGCCGGGCTTCGCGATGCAGTTTGGGGGAGTTTGTTTTTATTAGCGTCATCAAGCGCTCCGGGTCGTCCGCCCTGCGCCTTCATACGTTGGCGCCCTGGCGCAATCTTTACGTTAACGTCAGGGCTATGGCAAGTGCCGTAGGGCGCTTGTAATTCACCAGATAGACCGCGTTATCGTTCTTCGCGAGCAAGCTCGCTCCCACACTTGACCGTGTTGAACCAAAAATGTGTGGTCAATATCGAACAATGTGGGAGCGGCGGTGCGGCGATCTGACTTGCCCGCGAAGAGGGAGTGTCAGATGACGCAATTGTTGTCTGACCCACCGCTTTCGCGAGCAAGCTCGCTCCTACAGGGCCTGCGTTCAGTCGATTTTCCCGGCACGCAACAACACCGCGTTGAGCAGCACATCCGTGCCCTGGCGCACGTCTTCGGGCAGTACGTCTTCGGCTTCGTTGTGACTCAGGCCGCCTACGCACGGGATGAACACCATGGCCGTCGGGCAGTACCGCGCCAGGTGGATCGCGTCATGTCCGGCGCCACTGACGGTCCCCTCGGTGGAGTCCGGGAACCGTTGGTGAGCGCCCGTCGATTTTTCCACATCCCGTGGGGAAAGTCGGGGAAGTACAAGCTAGCAGAATTCCTTACATCTCAACCTGTGTGCCCAGCTCTATCACCCGATTCAACGGCAACTTGAAGTACTTGAGGTTGCTGTTGGCGTTCTTGAGTAAAAAGGCGAACAGGCCTTCTCGCCAACGGGCCATGCCGATGCGCTTGGTCGGGATCACCGTTTCCCGGCTCAGGAAATAGGTGGTGCGCATCGGACTGAAGTCCAGCTCAGCCAAGTGACAGAGACTTAACGCCAAAGGGACATCGGGCTCCTCGATAAAGCCAAAGTGCAGGCTGACCCGGAAGAACCCTTCGCCATACGCTTGAACCTCAAACCGGCGATCTGCACTCACACGAGGGCTGTCTTCAGACACCACGGTGAGCAACACCACTTGCTCATGCAAAACCTGGTTATGCAGCAGGTTGTGCAGCAACGCATGCGGAACGGCATCGGACCTGGCTGTCAGAAATACCGCCGTACCTTGTACACGATGAGGAGGCTGCGTGCGGATGCTACCGATGAACAGTGGTAGAGGCAGCGCGGTTTCGTCCAGCCGTTCAACTATGATCTTGCGGCCCCGTTTCCAGGTGGTCATCAAAATGAACAGGCCAATGCCGGCAATCACCGGGAACGCACCGCCCTGGAAGATCTTTGGAGCATTGGCCGCGAAGTACAGGCTGTCGACCAGCAGAAAACCGAGCAGCATCGGAATGGCCAGCCAGCGCGGGGTTTTCCATAGCAACAGGACGACAGCCGAAGACAGGATGGTGGTAATCAACATGGTGCCCGTCACAGCGACCCCATAAGCGGCGGCCAATGCACTGGACGACTCGAAACCAAGCACCAGCAGCACAACACCGACCATCAATGCCCAGTTGACCGTGCCGATGTAGATCTGTCCCTGCTCCAGGCTGGAGGTGTGCTGGATAAACATGCGAGGAACATACCCAAGCTGGATGGCCTGGTGGGTCAGGGAAAATGCGCCTGAGATCACGGCTTGAGAAGCGATGATGGTCGCCAGTGTGGAGAGTGCGACCATCGGCAGTAGTGCCCAGCCCGGTGCGAGCAGATAAAATGGATTGCGCACCGCTTCCGGGCTCTCCAGGATCAACGCACCCTGGCCAAAATAATTGAGTACCAGCCCTGGCAACACCAAAATGAACCACGCGCGGGCAATGGGTTTGCGACCGAAGTGTCCCATGTCTGCATACAGTGCTTCGGCGCCCGTCAGCGCGAGTACCACTGCACCAAGGATGGCCACACCGATTCCCGGATGAGCGATAAAAAAATGCGCTCCCCAGTACGGATTGAGCGCTTGCAATACTTCCGGTCGCTGGAAAATGCCATAGATCCCCAGCGCACCCAGCACGACAAACCACAGCACCATCACTGGGCCGAACAGGATACCGATGCGAGCGGTGCCGTGTTTCTGTATCAAGAACAGCGCCACCAGCACGATCACTGACAAGGGCACGACCCAGTGTTCGATTCCGTCAAACGCCAGTTGTAGACCTTCAACCGCAGAGAGCACCGAAATGGCCGGGGTGATCATGCTGTCCCCGTAAAAAAGCGCCGCACCGAACAGGCCAAGCAGAACGAGTATTTTACTCATGCGCGGATAAGGGGCGGCCGCGCGGCGGGCTAAAGCCGTCAAGGCCATGATGCCGCCTTCGCCCTGGTTGTCGGCGCGGAGAATGAACAGCACGTACTTGATCGAGACAACCCAGATCAACGACCAGAAGATCAACGACAGAATGCCCAGCACGCCGTCGTGATTGGCCTGGACACCGTAGTGGCCGGCAAAGACTTCTTTCAACGTGTACAGAGGGCTGGTGCCAATGTCCCCGTAAACCACTCCGACCGCGGCGACGAGCAGGCCCAGTCCTGACGTTTTGGATTGCGGGTTTTCATGTGCTCCGACTGCTGTCTCACTCAAGGGTCGCTTCTCTCGAATTGCGGGGAGGAAGTGCATGCCATCCTTGGGCAAAACAAAATGCCCAGGCCACTGAAGCCTCAAGGCGCATGGACGATCTGAAAAGTCGCGGCCAGTATCTTTGAGGGCAGAAACGGCAGTCGTAAAGAATGCGTAAAAATTTACGGCGATACGAACGCTATCCATTCAAATCATCAGATTGGATCTGGCGGTGCCGGGTGTGCTCGATATTGCCGGACTGACATATTGAGTCGCTTGCAGCCCTGCGTGACAGGCAGCACAGTCAAAAGCGAACTCTCAGCAGCCCGGTGTCGCTTGGGACTCTTCAAAATGATGCCGTAATAATGGCATCTCTCGCTAATAGCTAGCGTAGACACGTTCTCGCCCACAAAATCCTTCCTGGCAAGCGAGATAAATAGCTAGCTATTTGTTAGTGAAAGTCTGAAGTATTCATTTGAACTTTCAGATTCTTTCACCGCGCGGCCTGTGCCTAACATCGGCTCCACAGCGAACCAGCCTCTTTGCAGCCTGGCGCCGTCGAAGTGCTTTTGCAGCAGACCCTGGGATTTTTGAGGATCACCGATGAAGCTGGAAATTTTCCGCACGCTGTGGGGTTATACCGCCAGCAAGGCTCAGGCGCTCGAGGAGTTGCTGCACGCGGGCTTTGACGGCATGGAAGCACGCCTGCCACTGGACGCCCGTGAACGGACCGAGTTCGGCGCTTTTCTCCAGGCCAATCGCCTGGGCTATATCAGCACCGTCTTCACCGCGTACGACGTACTGCCGGACCAATCGGCAACGCCTGCCGTTCACCTCGATGACCTCGACCAGAAACTCGCCTGGGCTGCCGAACTCGGCCCACGCTTCGTCAACGTGCTGGCGGGCAACGATCGCTGGTCCTTGCCACAACAAGTTGAATTTTTCGGCCAGGCGCTGGATCTGGCGCGCAAGCACGGCCTGGTCTGCAGTTTCGAGACCCACCGCTCGCGTTCGCTGTTCAACCCCTGGGTGACCCTGGAGTTGATCCGCCAACTGCCCGACTTGTTGTTCACCAGTGACGTCAGCCACTGGGTCGTGACTTGCGAGCGTCTGTTGAATGACCCGGCCGATGACCTGAGCGCTTTCATCGAGCGGGTTCACCATATCCAGGCCCGGGTCGGCTACGACCAGGGCCCGCAGGTTCCGCACCCGGCGGCGCCCGAATATGCAAAAGAACTGGCGTTCCATCAGCAGCACTGGGAAAGCATCTGGCGCTCGCAGCAAGCCCGCGGTTACCCGGTCAGCACCCTGACCCCGGAATTCGGCGCCGACGGCTACCTGCATCATTTGCCCTTCACCAATGTCCCGGTCGCCGACCTGTGGTCATTGAACGTGTGGATGGGCCAGACCGAGCGCGAACACTTCAAGCGTTTCAGCCACTCAAGCCATCCTTAGGGAGCCGATGCGTCATGCCTGACAATAAACACAACAGCGCCAGCATTGACACACACAAAGCCAACTTCAACAGCATTCCGGTGGTCAACATCGCCGGTCTGTTCAGCGTTGAACTGGAACACCGCCTGGCCGTGGCCGAGCAACTGGGGTGCGCCGCCAGCGAGGTCGGGTTCCTCTATATCACCGATCACGGCATCGACCCGCAACTGATCGCCAACCTGCGCCAGGCTGCCAAGGACTTTTTCGACCAGCCCTTCGACACCAAAATGCGCCACTACATAGGCACCTCACAAACCCACAAGGGTTTTGTGCCCGAAGGCGAAGAGGTCTATTCCAAGGGCAAGCCGGACCACAAGGAAGCCTTCGACGTCGGCTTCGAAGTCCCGGCCGATGACCCGCTGGTGCTGGCCAACACCCCGTTGCTGGGGCCCAACGACTGGCCGCAGCTGGCAGGCTTCAAGGCGTCGGTACAGGCCTACTATGCAGCCATCTTCGCCTTGGGCCGGCGCCTGTTCAGCGGCTTCGCCCTGACCCTGGGCCTGGAAGAAAACTATTTCGACAGCCTGGTCACCCGTCCGCCGTCCAAGCTGCGCCTGATCCACTACCCCTTCGACGGTGCCGCCCATGACGCACCGGGTCTTGGCGCCCATACTGACTACGAGTGCTTCACCATCCTTTTGGCCGACAAACCGGGCCTTGAGGTGATGAACGATCTTGGCCAATGGATCGATGCACCACCGATGGCCGATGCCTTTGTCGTCAACATCGGCGACATGCTGGAGGTGATGACGGCAGGCGCTTTCGTTGCCACGGCGCATCGGGTGCGCAGCGTGAAGGAGGAGCGCTACTCCTTTCCGCTGTTTTATGCCTGCGACTATCACACCCAGATCAAGCCGTTGCCCGGGTTCGCCCAGGCAGGCAACGACTACGAAGAAATCACCATCGGCGAACACATGTATGGCCAGGCGTTGCAGACCTATCAATATCTGCGCCAGAGGGTGGCCAACGGGGAAGTTCAACTGCCAGGCAAGGCACGCAAGCCCGCCAGTTTCGGACATTTGAAAAATCAGGCGCAACCGTCCTGATTGAAATTTTCAGCTACCCCCCTACCTACGCCGGAGTCAGTACATGATGAAAAACAACAAGAAAAACCTTTTGAGCCTGGCTGTATTGGCAGCCGGTATGTTCGGTGCCTCGGTGAGCATGGCCGCGGCAGAAACGTTCAAGGTCGGCATGGAAATCACCTACCCTCCTTTCGAGTCCTACGACAAGGACAAGAATGTGGTGGGTTCGGACCCCGAGCTGGCAACGGCTCTGGCCAAGCAGATGAACGCCACGGTGGAGTTCGTCGACACCAAGTTCCCGAGCCTGATCCTGGGCCTGAACTCCGGCAAGTACGACGCGATCATTTCCGGCATGTACATCACACCGGAGCGCCAGACCCAGGCCCAGACCATCGCCTATGCCAACACCGGCGCCGCGGTCATGGTACCCAAGGGCAGCGAGATCAATGCGAAAAAACCTGAAGACCTGTGCGGTTTGAAACTGGGCCTGGAACAGGGCACCACCTGGGTCAAGCAATTCAGGAAGCTGTCGGATGAATACTGCGTGCCGAACAACAAAGGGGCGATCACCGTCAGCGAATTCCCCTCGGCCCCCGAAGTGACCCAGGCCCTGCTGTCCAAAAACATCCAGGCCCAGGTCGAAATCGCCGGCGCGGCAAAAATGATCGCGGAAAAGACCAACGGCCGGGTCGTGATCACCACCGAGCATCCGATCTATCAGCAAACCCTGGGCATCTTCGTCAAGAAAGGTAACGACGAAACCTTCCAGGCCGTGCAGAAGGCCTTCGAGGAGAGCAAAAAGAGCGGTGAATACGCCGCAGTCCTCAAGAAATATGGTTTGGAAGAACCGACTGCCAACTAAGATCCTGTCCTTGTAGTCTGGTCATCTGCCTCCCCTGCACCGGGGCGGCAGATCGAGGTGCCCCATGCCATTCGATTGGTCGTATTTCTTCTCCCTGTTCTCCCTGCCGGACTTCTGGAAGGCCTGTGTCACGGTGGTCCAGCTCAGTGCCCTGGCCTGGTTCATCGGCATGCTGCTGGGCTTTGTCCTGGCCACGGCCAAGCTGTCCCAATCGCCCTTGCTGCGCATTCCCGCTGCGGTCTACATCTGGTTCTTCCGCAGCATCCCGTTGCTGGTGCTGGTGGTGTTCGTCTACAACCTGCCGCAATTGTTTCCCGGTAGCGGATCGATTCTGTCCAACCCTTTCTACGCAGGCCTGTTGGCCCTGGTGGTCACTGAAGCGGCGTACATGGCGGAAATCCATCGTGGCGGCCTGATCTCCGTGGCCAAGGGCCAGAAGGAAGCCGGGCGTGCGCTGGGTGTCGGCCTGTTGGGCATGCAACGCCTGATCGTGATCCCCCAGGCTTTCCGTATTTCGCTGCCGACCCTGATCAATGAATACATCACGGTAGTCAAGCTGACATCGCTGGTCTCGGTCATTTCCCTGACCGAAATCCTCACGGTCGGCCAACGCCTCTATGCCACCAACTTCCTGGTCATGGAGACCCTGGCGGCGGTAGGCGTCTATTACGTGTTGATCGTCACCGTGTTCGGTTATTTCCTGCAGCGCCTGGAGCGCTACCTGGACCTGAACCTGCGCAAGCCGCACACGCTCGACGCGGCCACCATCGCCAGGTTCAAGGCCAGTGCCGAAGCGTTGCCCGATACTGCGCGCAAGGCAGCAGGCACTAACGCGACGCCCATCCTGCAACTGAAGAACATCCAGAAGAGCTATGGCACGCACAAAGTGCTGCTGGGTATCGACCTTAATGTCGAATGCGGCCAGGTGGTCTCGATCATCGGGCCATCCGGTTCTGGCAAGACTTCGCTGATCCGCACGGTCAACGGCCTGGAAACCATCGATACCGGCGACATTTTGTTGTTCGGCGAAAAATTCATCGAGGCTTCTGGCAAACCCAACGGCTCCCGCCTGCGCAAAGGCGTGCGGCACATCGGCATGGTGTTCCAGAACTTCAACCTGTTCCCGCACCGCACCATTCTCGACAACGTCACACTGGCACCGCGTTACCACGGCCAGCCGGGCGAGCTGAGTGAACATCGTGCCTATGCGCTACTGGACAAGGTCGGCCTGCTGGCCCATGCCCACAAGTACCCGCACCAGCTCTCCGGCGGGCAACAGCAGCGCGTGGCGATCGCTCGAGCCCTGGCGATGGAGCCGCAGATCATGCTGTTCGACGAGCCGACCTCGGCCCTCGACCCGGAACTGGTCAACGACGTGCTGAACGTGATCCGCGACCTGGCGAAAGAAGGCATGACCATGCTGATCGTGACCCACGAAATGGACTTTGCCATGTCGATATCCGACCGGGTCGTGTTCATGGAGAACGGCAATATCCAACTGGATGCCGCCCCTGAAACCATACGATGCGATGCCAAAGGAGAACGAGTGCGGCGCTTCATGGGAATCAGTGCCCGATCGCCAAGCCTGGCTGCAACGCTGGATCATGCGTGAGCATGGGTGCGGCCTTGATGCCGATCAGGGCTTACGCGCAATGATCACCTGACTTTTCGCCACCACGGCATCCAGCGCCTGCTTGATCTGTGCACCCCGTGGCGAGGCCAGGATCGCCTGCCAGGTATCCGCCCAGTGGTTGAGCAATGGATGGTCCGGGTTGCTGAAGTCGACCTTGGCTTCCCAGAACAACAGCATCCACATCGACCAGTAGAATCCGTACTGGCTGTGGCTGATCACTTCCAGGCCGGCATCGCTGACCATGGCCTTGAACTGCTCTTCGCTGATGATGCGGATGTGGTTGGGTTTCTGGAAATACTCAGCCGCGGCGATATCTTTCTGCAGGTCTTCGGAGCTGGGGTGCGGGACGCTCAGCAGGTACAACGCGCCCGGTTTGCCGACGCGCACCAGTTCAGCGAGGAACTGGGCCGGATCGTCCACGTGCTCGATGACCTCGGTCGACACCACCCGCGTGGCGGTCGCATCGGCAATCGGCAGCGGGTTGCAGTCGGTGACGTGGCATTCGACGTCGCGGGCCGGCGTATCGCTCAGGCGCTGGCGGGTCGCTTCGACCTTGGCCGCGTCGATGTCGGCGATGATGATCTTCGCCCCGCGCATCCCGCAGAAATGCACGTTGCCACCGTCGCCGCAACCGACATCCAGCAGCGTGTCCTCGGGGGTCACCGGGAAGCCGGTGAACAGTTCGCCGGTTTGCTGATTGAACCAGCCGCTGAGCATCGCGTCGTGCAGGCCGAGCATGTAGGGGTCGACTTTCTCCGCCACTGGCGCCGCGGGCGCTGTCTCTGGCTGAACAGGCGCGGGTGTGCCCGCCGTGAGTTTCTTCAAAAGGCTCAGCATGAGGTGGCTCCAGAGGATGGGACGGCTGTTCGGGAGGTGCCCAGGCGTTTGACCAGCGAGGCGCCGCGGTTGCGCATGGGCATTTCGATGTAGCGATAGTTGAGTTCGCTCAGCAGCACGATCAGGCCGCCAGCCATCAGCAACATCAGAATCGGATGGCCAGCGGGACTGGGCAGCCCGGCAGCCTGTAAACGGAAAATGAACTCACGTACCAGCAGATAGGCCGGGATATGGATCAGGTAAATCCCGTAGGAACGGCTGCCGACCCACGTCATCAGGTTTTTGAACACGCCGCGTGGCACCAGGTAATCGCGGTTGTAAGAAGCGATCCACACCAGCAGCGCACACAACAGCGCAATCACGCCGATCCGGTAAGAAGTGAAGGTGAAACGATCCGTTGCCATGAAGCTGAGCAGCAGCGACACCGCAATCAGCGCGGTAACACCCGCCCACGGACGACGCAGGAATTTTGGCTCCCAGCGCCGGTACGAAGGCTGCACGCTCCACATTGCCAACAGCACGCCAAGGGCCAGCGCGTCGGTGCGCACCACCATCAGGATCGGCGTGCGCAAGGTCAACAATTGCAGCGCCACCAACGCCAGCAACGCCCACACCAGGTGCTGGCGAAACAGCACGATCAACAGCGGAAACAGCAGGTAGAACTGTTCTTCCAGCGACAGGCTCCAGTACACGAAACTGGTGCCGTACTCGTAGTGATAAAAACTGTCGGCAAAGCGGAAATTGGCGTACTGCGCCACGCCGGCCAGGGTCGCCTGAAGGTTCGCGTGCAGCGTGCCGAACGCGCCGGAACGGTTGAGAAAAAGACACGCCAGCAACATCAGCGCCAGCCATAACCAGGCCGAAGGCAGCAAACGAAAGGCCCGGCGCAACCAGAAATTGCGTGTCTGTTGCCAGTATTCCTGGCGCGTGGTGCAGCAGCGCAAGGCGGGGATCAGGCTGCGGGCAATGACGAAGCCCGAGATCGCGAAAAACAGGTCCACGCCCCACCACGGCTGGCTGTACAGCGTGATGCTCTGCAGCAATGGCACCGCCGCCGCGAACAGGCTGTCCTGCAGGTGATGAAACAGCACGCCGAGCACCGCAATGCCGCGCAGCAACTCGATGTCCATGATCCGTTTTTCGTTGCTCATGCGCCCTCCTGGACATGGGGTTTGCGAGCAATGATCACCTGGCTCTTGGGCATGAACTGATCCAGCATCTGCTTGATCGCCAACCCGTCGGGTTGGGCCAGCAAGTCCTGCCAGGTTTTCGCCCAGCTCTCCATCAGCGGCGGATACGGCGCCTGAATCCGGTCACGAACCGCACCGCCCAGATCCCGCCCGGCGGCCCGTTCACTGGCCCAGAAAAAAATCATGCCCATCACCCAGAAAAACCCGGTGGCCTGACGATGTTCGATGACCAGGCCCGCGTCCTCCACCAGCGCGGCGAATCGCTCGGGGCTGAAAATCTGCACGTGATTGGGCGATTGGAAGTAACTGGCCGGGGCGATGCCTTTCTGCAAATGCTCGCCCACCGGGGATGGCACGCTCAGCAGATACAGCGCACCGGGGCGGCCCATGCGCACCAGTTCGGCCATGAAGGGTTCTGGGCGGTCGATGTGTTCGAGAACTTCCATGCACACGACTTTGCTGGCACAGCCGTCGGCCAATGGCAGCGGCAAACTGTTGCTGACCAGCCCCAGATTCGGTTTGTCCGATTGTGCCGCCACTTGCCGGGCAAGCTCGCAGACCTTGTCGTGTTCACTGTCGGTGAAGATCACCGAAGCGCCCTGGCGGACCGCGAACAAGGTCGCCACGCCTTCGCCGCAGCCGACATCCAGCAAGGTATCGTCGGCGGTAATGGCAAACCCTTTGAGCAATTCGCCGCTGTCGCCGAGAAACCAGCCGTCGAGCAGGGCATCGTACAAACCGATATCCCTGGGCGAGACCCGCGTTTCTGGTGGGGCGACCTCTACCGGCGCGGGCCGCAACTTCGCAAGCAGGCGCCGAATCATGTGCCCGACGCTTGTGCGCAGTTTGCTTCACGCCGTTCCAGCAACTGCTCGAACACCGCCTTCAGGCGCTGCTCGGCAACGGCCTGACTGCAGAATCCCTGCAGGCTGCGCACGGCATGGGCCGACATCCGTTGATAGCGCTCGACGTCCTGTCTGGCGACGTCATGGCTGGCGGAAAAGGCCGTACACAGCGAGTCCCAATCAGTGACGTAACGCAGGGTACGATACGCTGCGCGAGGATCGTGGGGCCAGGATGTCAGTTCGTCGGTGCCTTCGACGATAAACGCGTTGTCACGGTCGATGTAGTCGGCCATGGCGGTGTTCAGCGGCGCAATCGCCGGCTTGCCGCAGGACATGAATTCCATCAACGGCAGGCACTGCCCTTCGCCGTAGGAACAATTGACGACGTAACTGGTGGCCTCGACCAGGCGCTCATAGTCGATGTCGGATAGATAGCCGTGGATCAGCACGATACGGCACTGATAGGACTGATTCTTGTAGACGTGGTGCAGCATGTCGTTCAGTGCGTTGGCGATGTCATGGTGCGTAAGCTTGAGCACCAGGGTCGCGTCGGGCGTGCCGCGAAAGGCGGTGCAGAACGCACTGATCATGTCCTTCCAGTTCTTGCGTCCGTCGTAGGGATTGAACACTGAGGTGTAGACCACGCCCTCGAGCAACAGCTCACAGTCGCGCGGCGGCTGGTCGAAGGCAATCGGCGTGCCTTCGCGCAAACGTTCGGGGCCGTAGGGGCGCAAGTCCGTGGTGCGACTGTCGATCAATAGCCCGCGCAGGTTCAGGCGCGTAGGGCCCACGACCGGACGCTTGTCCAGAAGCTCGCCACGGGCGGCAAAACGGTCCCAGACGGGCGCCGCAATCGCGCTGATCAGGTAATCGGGGCCCATCACATCGCGCACGGCATTCACGGTAAAACTGGAGTGGGTGATCGCCGTCCCGCTGGCGCCCAACACCGTCCGCCAGTCATGCCGTGGTTCGCCCTGCCAGCTCTCGGTGGGAATGGTGCTGAACTCCCAGGCGAACACCGGAATCGTCGGGCACGCGTAGTGGACCGGCGTGCGATGCGGCGGAGAAAAGGACAGGAACACACAGTCTTCGCCCCGGCTCAGGCAATCGAAATACAGCCGATCGACCAACTCGTCCGGGTTGCTGACCTCGATCACCTGCCCCAGCCGTTCGAGCACCGGGCGGAACTCCTTGAGGACGAAGTAATAGCTGTACTCGGGCCGCCCCAGGTTCTGCTGGATGTTGCTCTTGTTGGTTTCCGAATGAATGATGATCAGCACGATGCAGTCCCCGTTTCGGCAACCAGCGGCACGACGTCACGGCCAGGTTCCTGTTTGAAGAACAGCGCCAGTCGCTGCTGCACCGGGGCGAAGCTGCAGTACTGGTGCATGCGTTCGCTGGCCGCGTCCGCCATGTCCTGCCAGGTGCCCGGCTGGTTCTTTGCCATCGCGTAGCTGTTCTCATAAGCCACTTTCAACGAGCCCCAGTCCGGACGGTGGCGCAAAGTGCGGTACAGGATGCGCGCGTCTTCCGGCCAGATCGTCGGCTCCTCGCTGGACTTGACGACGAAGGCCACACGCTCGTCGATGTAGTCGCGCATCGCCGTGTGGTTCGGGGCGATGACCGGCCGGGCACAGGACATGAACTCCATCAGCGGCAGACACAGGCCTTCGCAGCGTGAAGCGTTGACGTAGTAACTCGCCGCGCCATAGAGCCGGGCGAACTGCTCGTCCTGCAGATAACCGTGCATGACCACCACGCGACAGGCGAAGGGCGAGAGCTGGGACAGCAAGGTGATGAGCTCGACGTAATAGGTCGACAGGTCGTTCTGGGTCATCTTCAACACGAGCGTGGCGTCTTGCACATCACGCAGCGCCCAGCAGAACGCCGTGATCAGGTAGTGCCAGTTCTTGCGCCCGTCATCGGGGTTGAACACGCTCACGTAGATGACGCCATCGACCTCGATTTCGACCGTTTGGCTGGTGTCGGGGAAAGCCGCTTGTGGATGCTCGTCCGGCGCGGAGGCTGCGCTGAGGACAGTTTCATCCGCCACAGGGGCTTCGCTGATGGCAGGTTCATCCGGCACGGAGGCTGCGCTGATGGCAGCTTCATCCGGCACGAAGGCTGCGCTGATGACGGGTTCGATCGGCAACGGCTGAGGTTTCCGAAACCTGGCCAGCCATGGGCGAACGGCATCCGGCACCAGATCGCGAACGGCTTCGCGATACCACAACAGCAGGTAATGTCTGGTTATGAACAAGCGTCGACGCAGGGTCAACGGCGGCACAGGAGGTTCAGGCTCGATTTCGATTTCGGGTTCCGGTTCGGGTTCGGGTTCGGGTTCGGGTTCGGGCTCGACGATTTCCTGCGGCGGTTGCTCGATGATCGGCGCGATCAAACCATCGGCGGACAACCCCATCGAGCGACTGTCCAGGATGCAACCCTTGATCTGCAACGTAGCGCCCGTGTTCACCGGCGTACCGGGATATTGCTGGCGAATGTCGGCGAAGCGCTCCCACAAAGGCGTCGGCAAAACCAGCACCGGGAAGTCGTCGCCCAGGGTCCGGCGGATGGCTTCGGCGGTGTGGGTGGACAAGGTGATCACCCGTCCCAGACGTGCCAGTGTCTGGCTCCAGTCTTGACGCGGATCGTTGTCCCAGTGCTCGGCGGGAATGGTGTCGAATTCCCAGGCGACCACGCACACCATCGGGCATTGCAAGTCGCTGGGAGTCTTGTGCGGTGGCGCGAACGAAATGAACAGGCAGTCCTGACCGGCCTGCTGCAACTGCCGATACAGCGGATCGACCTCGGCGGCCGATGACACCACATGCACCGGCCCGAGGCTTTCAAAGAGCGGTCGATACGCCTTGAGCACGAAGTAGTAACTGTATTCGGGACGACCGAGGCTCTGACTGATGGAGCTGTCGTTGACGTCGGAGTAAAGAATAAAATTCATGGCACCCCACGGTGACGCCGCCATTCCGGCAGCCTCACGCTATGACGGGGAGGACAGGGTTCGAGTCAGTGTTCACTGGCGCTCGTCCATTGTCTTGCTGCCCGTCTTCGTTCTTGTTTTAGTGGTCAGTTTCTCGCAGTTTCGAAGCGACGCTGCCGAACCCTGGATCATCGTGACGAGGGGCATTCTAAACACATCCATTGAGGGTTCGTGAACCGCCCGGCGAGAATAAATCAGGCTACGCCGAGGAGAACTGATCAGTCACTTTTGGACTTGTTGAAATTACCGAACAAATGGCACAGATTGGCTACCAAACAACTACAACAAACATTTCACCTGTCTTTCGAGCGATCATATCGACTCGTGAAACCTTTCCATGAAGACTGTGGAAACTGGATGAAATGCATGACCAAGGGGTCGCTGTTTGAAAAAGCGTCTGTTTGTCACGGGGTTGACCGGATTCGTAGGACAACACATCCAATCGCGTTTGCAGGCTGATGCCTCGGAATGGGAACTTCTGGTGGCTCCTGAGCGCTATGATCTCGCCGCGCAGGACAGCCTCGAAAGCTTATGGCCGCAAATGCCCGATGCTGTGATTCACCTCGCCGGCCAGACTTTCGTCCCGGAGGCATTTCGTGATCCGGCGCGCACCCTGAACATCAACCTGCTGGGCACCCTGAACCTGCTGCAAGCCCTCAAAGCGCGCGGCTTCACCGGCACATTTCTGTACGTCAGCTCCGGTGATGTCTATGGCCAGGTCACCGAAGAGCATCTGCCCATCACCGAATTGCAGCCACCCTGCCCGCGCAATCCATATGCCGTGAGCAAACTGTCGGCAGAGTTCCTGAGTCTGCAATGGGGCCTGAGCGAAGGCTGGCCGGTACTGGTCGCCCGCCCGTTCAACCACATCGGCACCGGGCAGAAAGACAGCTTCGTCATCGCCAGCGCCGCCCGTCAGATCTGCCGGATCAAGCAAGGCCTGCAAGGTCCACAACTGGAGGTCGGGGACATCGACGTCACGCGCGATTTCCTCGATGTCGCGGACGTGGTCTCGGCCTACCTGGCTTTGCTGGAGAAAGGCACACCGGGGCAGGTGTACAACATTTGCTCGGGGCGCGAGCAGAGCATTCGCAGTTTGATCGAGCAGCTGGCAGGTATTGCCGAGGTCGACCTGCAACTGGTCCAGGACCCTGCGCGACTTCGCCGTGCAGATCAGCGTCGGGTGTGTGGCAGCCCTGCCAGGCTGGTCCAGACCACCGAATGGAAGCCTGAAATCACAACACAACAATCCCTGCGGGCGATCCTGTCCGACTGGGAGAAGCGAGTACGACAAGAATGACTAAAAGTGCACTGATCACAGGTATCACCGGCCAGGATGGCGCGTATCTGGCCAAACTGCTGCTCGACAAGGGCTACAAAGTCCACGGCCTGGTGGCGCGTCGCAGCAGCGACTCGCGTTGGCGCCTGCGTGAGATGGGGGTCGAAGCGGACATCGTCTACCTGGACGGCGACATGGCCGATGCCTGTTCAGTGCAGCGTGCGGTGATCAAATCGGCGCCGGACGAGGTCTACAACCTGGCCGCGCAAAGCTTTGTCGCCGCCTCCTGGAATCAACCGGTGACCACCGGCATCGTCGACGGCCTGGGCGTTACCCACCTGCTCGAAGCAATCCGTCAGTTCAGTGCGCACACACGTTTCTACCAGGCGTCTACCAGCGAAATGTTCGGCCTGATCCAGGCCGAGCAGCAGGACGAGAACACGCCGTTCTATCCGCGCAGCCCGTATGGCGTGGCCAAGTTGTATGGCCACTGGATCACCGTCAACTACCGCGAAAGCTTCAACCTGCACGCCAGTAGCGGCATCCTGTTCAACCATGAATCACCGCTGCGCGGCATCGAATTCGTGACACGCAAAGTCACCGACGCCGCCGCCCGGATCAAGCAGGGCAAGCAGCAGGAACTGCGCCTGGGCAACATCGACGCCAAGCGCGATTGGGGCTTTGCCGGGGACTACGTCGAAGCCATGTGGCTGATGCTGCAACAGGACAAACCCGACGACTTCGTGGTGGCCACCGGCGTGACCACCACCGTGCGCGAGATGTGCCGGATCGCCTTCGATCATGTGGGCCTGAACTACCGCGATTACGTGAAGATCGACCCGGCGTTCTTCCGCCCGGCCGAAGTCGAAGTGCTGCTCGGCAATCCGGCGAAGGCCCAGCGTGTGCTGGGCTGGAAACCCAAAACCGATCTGGATGCCTTGATCCGCATGATGATGGATGCGGACATGAAACGCGTCGCCAAGGAGTAGGCCATGCTGATTCCCGTGATTCTCTCCGGCGGTGCCGGGACAAGGTTGTGGCCGGTGTCGCGTGAAGGCCATCCCAAGCCGTTCATGGCATTGCCTGACGGCCAGTCGCTGCTGGGCAAGACCTATCGGCGGGCCGCGGACCTGCTCGACGGCTGGGGCGATATCGTCACGGTGACCAACCGCGAGTACTACTTCCAGAGCAAGGATCACTTTCGGGACGCGCACCTGGGCCGTCATCGCGGGCACTTCCTGCTGGAGCCGACGGGTCGCAACACGGCGCCGGCCATTGCCGCTGCCGCCCTCTCCCTCCAGGCCCTGCATGGCGACGACGCGATCATGCTGGTCATGCCCGCCGACCATCTGATCGTCAATGTCGAGGCGCTGAAGGACGCGGTCGAGCATGCCGTGACATTGGCCAGGCGCGGTCACCTGGTGACCTTCGGGGTGGTGCCGACCGCTCCGGAAACCGGTTTTGGCTACATTGAAGCCGGCACATCACTGGACGAAAAAGGCGCTGCCAACGTGCGGCGCTTCGTCGAAAAACCCGACCTGCAAACCGCGACGCACTACCTGGAAAGCGGCAACTTCCTGTGGAACTCCGGGATGTTCTGCTTCTCGGTCGCCAGCCTGCTGGCCGAGCTGAAAACCCATGCTCCCGACCTGCTGGAGCAGACGCAAACCTGCATGGTCGCCAGCGCTCCCGTGGAAAACGCCGGGGATGTGCAACAAGAACTGTCACCGACCCTGTTTGGCGAAATCATGGATATTTCCATCGACTACGCATTGATGGAGCGCTCCGACAAGGTGGTCGTCGTGCCGGCCCGTTTCGACTGGAGCGATATCGGCTCCTGGGGTGCGGTGGCGGCGCTGGTACCGGCAGATGCACAAAACAATCGCACCGTCGGCGAGTCGATATTCATCGACAGCCACAACAACTTCGTCCAGAGCGAAAACCGTCTGGTCGCGACCGTGGGCGTGGATAACCTGATCATCGTCGACACCGCCGACGCGGTGCTGGTGGCCCACGCCGACCGCGCCCAGGATGTGCGTCGGGTGGCCAGGCAGCTCAAGGATAAAGAGCACGAAGCCTATCGCCTGCACCGTACGGTCAGTCGGCCATGGGGCACCTACACCGTGCTCGAGGAAGGCCCGCGCTTCAAGATCAAACGCATCGTGGTCAAGCCCGGTGCCAAGTTGTCGTTGCAGATGCACCACCATCGCAATGAACACTGGGTGGTGGTCGAAGGCATGGCCAAGGTCACCAACAATGGCACCGGCACGCACCTGGTAGCCAAGAACGAATCGACCTTCATTGCAGCCGGTCACAAGCATCGCCTGGAAAATCCCGGCGTGATCGACCTTGTGATCATCGAGGTGCAAAGCGGCGAATACCTGGGAGAGGACGACATCGTCCGCTTCGAAGATCAATACGGCAGGACGGTTTGAATGCTGCGTAACCTTTACCAATCGCTGTGGAGTTACCGGGGTTTCATCCTCGGCAGTGTCAAACGGGAGTTTCAGGCGCGCTATCGCAACTCGCTGTTCGGTGCCTTGTGGACCGTGCTCAATCCGCTGTCGATGATCCTGGTCTACACGGTGATCTTCTCCACCATCATGCGCGCCCGCTTGCCGGGCGTGGATGACGGGTTGGCCTACAGCGTCTACCTGTGCGCCGGCCTGCTGACCTGGGGTCTGTTCGCCGAGATCACGACGCGCAGCCAGAGCATGTTCCTGGAAAACGCCAACCTGCTGAAGAAAATCAGCTTCCCGCGCATCTGCCTGCCGGTCATCGTGCTGCTCAATGCCGGGATCAATTTCGCGATCATCCTGGGGCTGTTCCTCGGCTTCCTGCTGATCAGCGGGCGACTGCCCGGCATGGCGTTACTGGCGCTGCTGCCGTTGCTGATCCTGCAAGTGATCTTCGCCGCGGGACTGGGGATGATTCTGGGCGTGCTCAACGTGTTCTTTCGCGACGTCGGGCAGTTTTTCGGTATCTGCCTGCAGTTCTGGTTCTGGCTGACGCCGATCGTTTATCCATTGTCGATCCTGCCGCCGGGTATCCAGCACTTTATCGAGCTGAACCCGATGACGGCGCTGATGAACAGCTACCAGAACCTGTTTCTCTACAACCAATGGCCAGACTGGAGCTCGCTGGTGCCGTTGCTGGTGATCGGCCTGTTGTTCTGTGGGATGGCGCTGCGGCTGTTCCGCCAGCGTGTCGGTGAAATGGTGGACGAGCTCTGATGGGACATATACGTGTCAGTGGCCTGGGCAAGGCCTACAAGCAGTACCCGAATCGCTGGAGCCGGCTGTTCGAATGGCTGGTACCGTTTTCCCGCACCCGACATCAACTGCACTGGGTGCTGCAAGGGGTCGATTTCGAGATTCAGCCGGGTGAAGCCGTGGGCATCGTCGGGGTCAATGGAGCCGGCAAAAGCACGCTGTTGAAGATGATCACCGGCACCACCCAACCCACCTGCGGCGACATCCGGTTGCAAGGTCGCGTGGCCGCGCTGCTGGAGCTCGGCATGGGTTTCCACCCGGACTTCACCGGTCGGCAGAACACCTTCATGGCCGGCCAGTTGCTCGGCATGCAGGTCGAAGAAATCGAAGCGCTGATGCCGCAGATCGAGAGCTTCGCCGAAATCGGCGAGGCCATCGACCATCCGGTTCGTACCTATTCCAGCGGCATGCAGATGCGCCTGGCGTTCAGCGTGGCCACTGCGCGGCGCCCGGACATCCTGATCGTCGATGAAGCGCTGTCCGTAGGTGACGCCTACTTCCAGCACAAAAGCTTTGATCGCATCCGCAACTTCCGCAAGGCCGGCACCACGTTGCTGATCGTGTCCCATGACCGCTCGGCGATCCAGTCGATCTGCGACACCGCCATCCTCCTGGAAAACGGGCGCATGGCCATGCGCGGCAAACCCGAAGAAGTAATGGACTACTACAACGCCATGCTCGCCCAGCGCGAGGGCCAGACGGTGCGTCAGGAAATGCTCGCCAACGGGCAGGTGCAAACCATTTCCGGGACAGGCGAAGCGGGCATTCTCAGCGTCCGCCTGCTTGACCCCAAGGGCCGTTCGGTGGAGGTGGCGGAAGTCGGTCAGGCGATGGTCCTGGAAGTGCAGGTCGAGGTGCGCCAGGACATCGAGCGGCTGATTCTCGGTTTCATGATCAAGGATCGCCTCGGCCAGCCCATATACGGCATCAATACCCACCGGGTCGACAAAGCCCTCACCGACCTGAGTGCCGGCGAACGCATCACCTACCGTTTTGCCTTCGACATGCGCCTGGGCAAGGGTAATTATTCGGTGGCCCTGAGCCTGTCGCGACTGGATTCGCACCTGGATCGCAATTTCGAATGGCGTGACTACGGGCTGGTCTTCCACGTTATCAACAATCGCCAGGAAGACTTCGTGGGTTGCTCCTGGCTCCAAGCACAGACAAGCGTGACCCGTTCCAGTGAGAGTCGGGTGGAATCTATTGGGGTAACACGATGACCAGACTGTTGGTGGAATGTACCTACGTCTTCGAACACCCGGATGCCAACTCGGGCATTCAACGGGTCGTTCGTAATGTTATTCAGCAATTGCCGGCCGCAGACACCCAGCGTGAATGCATTCCGGTGGTGATGCTCAATGGCGCGTTGTTCGAGGTGAAGAGCCTGGCGCCCTTGCCGACCGTCAAAGTGGACCTGGTGAGCCTGCGGGTGAAGCTGGAACACCTCGCCAATCTGTACTGGCAGTGCCATCGGGCACTGGAGGGGCACCGTCCTTTCAGCACATCGAAGTTCGCCCGCCGGGTGCTTTATGTCGGTTGTCGCCTCACCGCGTTCGCCTGCCTGAGCCTGCCGATGCGCCTGCTCGATCGGGTACTCAAGGGCCAGAAGGTTCCCGAGCGTTGCGTGCCGTTGCAGCATCGCGCCGGCGATCAACTGGTGCTGCTGGATTCGTCCTGGCACGCCAGCTTCTTCCCCCTGGCCGAGCAACTCAAGCGTGACGGGGTCGGCATCATTTCGGTGATCTACGACCTGATTCCCCTGACCCACCCGCAGTTCTGCGACGCAGGATTGGTGAAGGTGTTCAACGAATGGTTCGACTGGATCGCCCGCACCGCCGATGGTTATGTGGCGATATCGACCACGATCCGCGACCAGGTTCGCCAGGAGATGACCCGCAGGATCGGCTCCACGCAGGTGCAGCAACGATGGTTCGACTACTTTCACCTCGGCTCCGAACTTGACCTGACCGATGCCCGGTCCGCCGTCGACCCGGGGCTGCTGCAGATGTTCAAGACGCCGGACCCTGTGTTTCTGATGGTCAGCACCATCGAGCCGCGCAAGAACCATGCGTATCTGCTGGACGCGTTCGAGCGCGCCTGGGCGGCCGGGTCCAAGGCCCGGTTGTGCATCGTCGGCAAGATCGGCTGGAAGTGCGAGGCGCTGATCGAGCGTATCCGCCAGCATCCGCAATTGAACCAGCGCCTGTTCATGTTCAACACACTTTCGGACAAGAGCCTGGAACACGCCTATTCCCACGCGACATCGCTGGTGTTCCCGTCCTACGTCGAAGGGTTTGGTTTGCCCCTGGTGGAGGCCATGCAGCGAGGCCTGCCGGCCATGGCCAGCGACATCCCGGTGTTCCGCGAAATCGGTGGCGAGTACATGGCGTATTTCGACCTCGCCGACCCGCAGAACCTGGCCGACCTGGTCACCGACATGGAAAGCGGTGGCGCATTTCCCGCCCCCCTCAACCTGGATAACTGGCGTTGGCTGAGCTGGCGCGAGGCGAGTGCGCAACTGGTCGGACGCGTCCAGCGCAACCTGCACAGCGATGCGAAGGTGCCTGAGAGGCAGCATGCGCATTGCCCTTAACGCCCGCATCCTCCAGGCGCCGCGCACCGGCATCGGCCACTACGTCGCCGAACTGGCGAACGCCCTGGCGGGTGAACCGGATATTGAACTGGCGCTGTTTCATGGCTGGGGCTGGAGTGCTGTGCTGCCTGAAGCGGCCATGCCCGGTTATTCCCGACTGACGCCATTGCTGCGGCAGATTCCGGGGGCCTATCAGGCCCGACGGTGGCTGGAGCAGAAACGCTTCGATCAAGGCCGCGCGCAAGCCATCGACCTTTACCACGAACCAAGTTTGTGGCCGCTGTCGTTCGACGGCCCGACCGTCATCACCCTGCATGACCTGACTCACCTGCACTATCCCGAAACGCAGCCACCGGCGCGCTTGCGAGAAATTGAACGGCGCGTGGCCGACGGCGTGCGACAGGCAAGCCTGATTCTTACCGTCTCGCAATACATTGCTGACGAAGCCCAGGCGCATTTCGGATTACCGGCCGAGCGATTTGTCGTCGCACCGCTGGGTGTTGCCGCGCGTTTTCACCCGCGGTCCCCCGAGGCTATCGACGCCGTACTCAAGACCCATGGCGTCGAAGCGCGGGAATACTTCCTCTGTGTCGGCACCCTGGAACCGCGCAAGAATCTGTCCCTCGCCCTGCGCGCCCACGCCCGATTGCCGGAATCGGTCCGTCAGCGTTTTCCATTGCTGATCGTCGGCATGGCCGGCTGGCAGCGCGAGCAGCTCAACGAAGAACTGCACCAGGCCCTGGCCCGCGGTTGTGTCTGTTTGCTGGGCTATCTGCCTGACGAGCACGTTGCTCAACTGTTGGCCGGCGCCCGGGCATTGATTTTTCCGTCGCTTTACGAAGGTTTTGGCCTGCCGGTGCTGGAGGCCATGGCCTGCGGCACGCCGGTCATTCTGACCAGACGTTCGGCCATGCCCGAAGTGGCAGGGTCTGCAGGTAACTATGTTGAACCGGATGAAACCGACGGCTTGTGCGATGCCATGAGTCGTCTGATCGAGGATCTAGCGCATTGGCAGGTATGCCGAGAAGCCGGATTGCTACAGGCAAGGCTTTTTACCTGGCAACGCTGCGCGCAAGTCACGGCCAGCGCTTACCGCCAGGCAATAGGAGGTTGAATGCGAGTTCTTCATTTTTTCAAGACGTACCTGCCTGACTCGGTCGGCGGGATTGAACAAGTGATTTTCCAGTTGTGCGAAAGCGGTGCCCTGCACGGCGTTGAAGGCAAGGTGCTGACACTCAGTGCCGATCCGACAACGCCGGTGGTGCAGCTCGGTCATCACGAAGTCCATCGGGCCAAACTCGACATTCAGTTCGCCTCTACCGGGTTTTCCTGGAGCGTCTTCAAACAGTTTCGCGAGTTGGCGGCCGAGGCCGACGTGGTCAATTACCACTTTCCCTGGCCGTTCATGGACCTGGTGCACTTCGCCAGCGGCCTGAACAAACCCAGCGTGGTGACGTACCACTCGGACATTATTCGCCAGAAACACCTGCTCAAACTTTACCGGCCGCTGATGAATCGCTTTCTGCACAGCGCCGACCGGATCGTCGCTGCGTCGCCCAATTACCTGCACACCAGTGATGTGTTGCAACAGTTTCAGCACAAGACCCGAGTGATCCCCTATGGATTGAACAAGGCAGGCTACCCACAGCCGGACAGCGATCGAACGGCCCACTGGCGGCAAAAGCTCGGCGACAAGTTCTTTCTGTTTGTCGGTGTGATGCGCTACTACAAAGGTTTGCACATCCTGCTCGACGCCTTGAAGGACCTGGATTACCCGACGGTGATTGTCGGTGCCGGCCCACTGGAAGCAGAGCTGCATGCCCAGGCGACCGCCTTGGGTTTACGCAACGTCCACTTCCTTGGGCGTCTGGGGGACGAGGACAAAGTGGCGCTGCTGCAACTGAGCTACGCCATCGTGTTCCCGTCACACCTGCGCTCCGAAGCCTTCGGCATTTCACTGCTTGAAGGCGCGATGTATGGCAAACCGATGATCTCCAGTGAGATTGGCACTGGCACCAGTTACATCAACATCCATAACGAGACCGGGCTGGTGGTGCCGCCGAGCAATCCATTGGCGTTCCGTGAGGCGATGCGCGCGCTTTGGGAAAACCCGGTGCTGGCGGCGCAAATGGGCGAGAAGGCACAGGCCCGTTATCAAAATCTGTTTACCGCGGACGAAATGGGTCGCAAATGGACGGCCTTGTATGAGGAACTGCTGGAAGAGAAAGCCCTCGCCTACGCATGAGCATCCGTGATGCCTGTGCTATGAAGCCATGTGGGTTCAGACGTGAGGATCGCCCGGCACCTTGCTCGGCGCAGCGTACTGTGGCTTCAGATGCCCATCCTGATCGAGTAGCCAGGCGTCCATGATCTCCCGGACGACCGGTCCGGCGACGCGACCACCCGCCTCGCCGTTTTCGATCATCACCGAAATCACGATCTTTGGATGTTCGGCCGGGGCGAAGCCGACGAACAAGGCATTGTCGCGGTTACGCTCGCGGGTTTTCTCCCGGTTGTAACGTTCGCCCTGCTTGATCGCCACCACTTGCGCGGTACCACTCTTGCCGGCGATACGATACTGCGCCGCTGCCGCTGCGGCCCGGGCAATCCCGCGGGCATCGTGCATCACCATCTGCATGCCATGGTTGACCTGCTCCCAGTCACGCGGATCCTTGAGCAGAATGTTCGGCATCGGATGCTCATCCACCGGCGCGACGCCGTCCACGGTTTTGGCCAGGTGTGGGCGATTCCACACGCCTTTGTTGGCAATCAGCGCCGTCGCCTGGGCCAATTGCAGCGGCGTGACCTGCATGTAGCCCTGGCCGATGCCGAGAATCACCGTCTCGCCCGGAAACCAGGCCTGACGACGGGTGGCGCGCTTCCAGGCTTGGGATGGCATCAGGCCAGGGGACTCTTCATTCATGTCCAGGGAGACTTTCTCACCGAGCCCGAACATGGCCATGTAGTCGTGCAGGCGATCGATACCGAGCTTGTGTGCGAGGTCATAGAAATAGGTGTCGTTGGAACGCATGATCGCTGCATCCATATCCACCCAACCATCGCCGCTGTGGTTCCAGTTGCGGTACTTGTGATCGAAATCCGGTAGCTGGTAATAACCGGGGTCGAACACACGGGTCTGTGGCGTGACGACACCTGCATCGAGGCCGGCGATTGCCACTTCCGGCTTGATGGTCGAACCCGGCGCGTAGAGGCCGCGCAGCACACGATTGAACAGCGGCCGATCAATGGAATCCCGTAGCGAAGAGTACTCCTTGGAACTGATACCGGTGACGAACAGGTTCGGATCGAAACTCGGGTTGCTGACCATGGCCAGCACTTCACCGGTCGACGGATCCAGCGCGACCACCGAGCCACGACGATCGCCCAGGGCTTGCTCGGCGGCTTCCTGCAGCTTGACGTCGAGGCTCAGGACAATGTTTTCGCCTGGCACCGGGTCAGTGTGCTTGAGCACTCGCAGCACTCGGCCCTGAGCATTGGTTTCGACTTCTTCATAACCGACGTGGCCGTGCAGCTGCGCCTCGTAGAATTTTTCGATTCCGGTCTTGCCGATGGATTCGGTGCCTCGGTACTCGACCGTATCCAGAGCCTTTGACTCTTTCTCGTTGATGCGTCCGACGTAGCCGACCGAATGAGCGAAGTGTTCGCCCAATGGATAGTGACGAACGAACTGCGGCTCGACATCCAGCCCCGGTAAGCGGAATTCGTTGACGGCAAGTATGGCAATTTGTTCTTCGTTCAGCTCATAGAACAACGTCACGGGTACGAACGGATGACGTGCCTGTTTCATGGCCTTGTCGAACAGCGTGCGATCTTCAGCGGGCAAGTGCAGGAGATTGACCACCTCGTCCAGCTCGGTTTTTACATCGGTGGCGCGTTCGCGGGTGATGGTCAGGTTGTAGCTGGGACGGTTGTCAGCGAGAAGTACACCGTTGCGGTCATAGATCAACCCGCGGGTGGGCGTAATCGGCAGGACATGTACACGATTGTTTTCGGAGATGGTCGAGTGATAGTCGAACTCGACTACTTGCAGGACATACATGCGCACTACCAGCGCACAGGTGACAGCGGCAACGAACAAGGCGCAGGCCATGAGTCTCTTGTTGACCAGGCTTGTCTCTTTTTCGTGGTCCTTGATCGGTATCGGTTCGGGCACTTGTGCAGCAACTCTTTGAAAGGGGATGCCGATCCGTGGGCGCAAACTCAGTCCGTTAACAAAGGGCCGCACCATACCAAAACCGTGGAGTCACGTTGGTGTGATTTTTTTTACAATTGACCTTGTAGGAGCGAGCTTGCTCCTACACGGCGGCCA